>JAEYPE010000039.1 GCA_023411035.1 Pseudomonadota bacterium | reverse complement strand
GCGCCGCCCGTGCCGGCTGCGGAGCCAGCGGCCCCGGCTGCCGCCGTGGAGGAGGACGCACCGGACGGCGAGGACGGCTTCCGCCCCATGCGCGTCGCCGCCCTGGCCGGCGCCGTCACCCGCAAGGCGGAGGAGACGCCGCCCGACGCGGAAGCCGCAGAACATCCCGGTGGCGGGCGGCAGCAGGCGGCCAATGCCTTCTACGCCCGGCTGCGGGCCATCGGACCGGAGCGCTGAGCCATGCTGCGCGTACTTCCCATCACGCTGGTGGCGATCCTTATGGTGCTGCCGCTCAAGCTCGGCTCCCTGATGGAAGGGTTGCCGGTGGTCGCCCAGCAGTTCGACCGCGAGTTCGGCAAGCATGAACGCCCCTGGGCCAAGGACCTGAAGAACGGAGCGGAGGCTTCCCCCGAAGAATCCGCGCCGGAACCCTCCCCCGCCTTGGCGGCGCTGCCGCAGCCCGCCGCGGCCCCGCCCGCGGACGCCGCCCTGCCCGCGGCGAGTTGCACCGACCCGGCCCTGCGCGCCGCCATCGCGGAGCAGAAGGCCGACGTGACGGCCCGCACCCGCCACATCAGCGAGGCGGAGGCGGTGCTGGCCGCCGCCGAGACCCGCGCCACCGCCCAGATCCAGCGGCTGAGCGCCATCAAGCGCGACGTGGAAGCGCTGATGCAGCAGCGCTCCAACCTCCAGGCGGAGGACCTGAAGCGCATGGTGACGATCTACGAGACGATGAAGCCGCGCGACGCCGCGCGCATTTTCAACGACCTGGAAACGGACATCATCATCGACGTGCTGGACCGCATGGCCGAGCGCCGCTCCGCCCCCATCATCGCGGAGCTGGAGGACACCAAGGCGCGCGAGGTCACCCGCCTCATCCTGCAACGGCGCGCCCTGCCCGGCGACCGCCCGGCGCCGCCCGCCCCGCTTCCCGTCCGCCTGACCCAGACGCCGACGAACTGAACCGCTTCCTGCTTTCCGACCCCGGTCTTCCCATCAAGGGACATCATGCCCAGCCTTCCCGACGCCCTCGCCGCCCCGCCGCCCCGCCCCACCCGCTCCGCGGAGGGTGCGGTGCCGTCGTCCCCCGGCGCGCCGGGCGAGATCGAGGCGTCCGGCACGCCCTTCGCCGATCTGCTGGACGACGCGGCGGGCCGCGGCGGCGCGGATGAGGAAGGCGAGCCCGATGGACAACCCGAGTCCGCCACGCAGACCGGCGGCGCGCCGGCCAGCGCCGACGCGGCTCTGGCCGCACTCCTGCCGCTGCTGACCACCCCGCCTCCCGCGACGGCTCCGGGCACCGCCGAGGTCGGGATGTTGCCGGAACCCCTTCCGCCCAGCGGCCTGCCCGCCGCGATTCCCGCCGCGATTCCCGTCGTGGTTCCTCCGGCGGAAAACGCCGCGGCGTCCCAGCCACCGGCACCCGCCACGGCCCAACCCGGCCCGCCGCAGCCGGTCGCTCCGCTTCCCACGCCGCCCGCTGCCACGACTCCCGACACCGCGCCCGATGGACCCAGGCCGGACGGCATGGCCGCCGCTCCGCCCACGCCACCCGCGGTTGCCAATGCCAAGCCGGACTCCACCCCGCTGTTCCAGGCCATGGATTCCTCGCCCCCGGCCAAGGCCGACGCACCGCAGACCCCGTCGCCACAGCTTCAGCAGGCGATGGCCCAGGCAGCCAACAACGCCGCGTCGAACGGCGGCACCGGCCAGAATCCGGGCCAGAATCCGGGCCAGGGGCAAGGCCGCGGCAATCCGCCCGCCGGGATGGAAGCGCTGTCCGCGTCCTCGTCGCTGGCGGACGGGGCCGGCACGGCGCCGCTGCCCTCCACCCTCGCCCCGCCGGCGGCCCACACGGCTGCCCAATACGCGGCGCAATCCGGTGAGAGCGCCGCGGCGCGGCTGCCCGCCGCCCAGGTGGCAACCCAACTGGTGCGCGTCGTCGAGACCGGCGGCGGCGAATTCCGCATCGACCTGAAGCCGGAAGAGCTTGGCCCCGTCCGCGTCGTCGCCGAACTGCACGGCGCCCGCGTCGCCCTGCATGTCCAGGCGGAAAGCCCGGAGACGCTGGCCCTGCTGCGCCGGGACATCCATCATCTGGAACGCGCCCTGTCCGACGCCGGGTTCGAGCTGGACGGCGGCACCCTGAACTTCTCCCTGCGCGGCGACGGCGAGCCGCGCGGTTTCGCCTTTTCCGGCCAGGGGGATGGGACGGGGAACCGGGATGACGGTCCCGGACGGGCTTTCCGCCTCGCGGAGCCCGCCGCCGCCCTGCCGCAAGAACGCGCCGCCCGCCCCATCGACGGCCTCGTCGACATCTCCGTCTAGCCGCAAGGACCCGCCATGACCACGACCGCGGCCACCAACACCGCAACCGCCGCCACCTCCACCGCCGCGAAGAAGCAGACGGTGGATTACGAGGCGTTCCTGAAGCTGCTGACCGCGCAGCTCCGCAACCAGGACCCGCTGTCGCCCATGGACGCCACCCAGTTCATGACGCAGCTCGCCCAACTCTCCACCGTGGAGCAGGGCGTGCGGACGAACGAGACTCTGGGGCAGGTTCTGGACACGCTGAAGAACAGCGGCATGCGGCTGGACATGGCCTATCTGGGCCGGAAGGTCGAGGCCGCATCCGACCGCATCAGCCTGTCGGAGGGCAAGGCGGAGATGGCCTATGCCATCGACGGCGCCGCCGCGTCGGTGAAGATCGAGGTGGTGAACGACGCCGGGCAGGTGATTTACAGCGCACCCGGCAGCCCGAAGACGGGCCGGCAGACCTTCTCCTGGGACGGCACCCGCAGCGATGGCGGCACCGCCGCGGACGGCACTTACCTCGTGCGCGTGACGGCGAAGGACAAGACCGGCAACGCCCTGACCACCGCCACCGTGACGACCGACACGGTGAAGGAGGTGCGCAGCGTCAACGGCGAGACGCAGTTCGTCCTGAAGGGCGGCGCCACGGTGAAGGGCACGGACATCCTGTCCGCGTCCTGATCTCTCATCATCGGAACCGGCCCGCGGGCCGGCGGGGGAAAAACCGTTCCCCCCGCCGGTCTTCGGCCTTTTACGAGAACCAGGAGTCGCTGACGCCGGTCAGGCCGACCACGGTGATGGTGCTCTTGTCGGACAGGGTGAAGACCGTGTTCTTGCCGACGGTCTGGGCACTCGCCTTGATGTCCGCGATGGTGATCCCGGCAATCGCGAAGCCCAGGACGTCCTCGTCCGGGTTGAACTCGAACACATAGTCGTTCCCGCCGCCGAGCGTGAAGGCGAAGATGTCCTTCCCCGCACCGCCGATCAGCCAGTCGTCACCGCCGAAGCCCCAGAGCACGTCGTCGCCGGCTCCACCGAACAGCGTGTCGTTGCCGCCCTCGCCGACCAGGGCGTCGTTGCCGTCGCCACCGTCGATCAGATCGTCGCCGGCACCGCCGCCGATCAGGTCGTTGCCCGTGCCACCGAGGATGGAGTCGTTGCCGTCCCCGCCCACGATGGTGTCGTTGCCCGCGTCGCCGGTCAGCAGGTCGTTGCCATTCATGCCGAACAGAACGTCGTTGCCAGCGCCGCCGATGGCGGTGTCGTTGCCGTCCTCGCCCATCAGCCAGTCGTTGCCGGCGTCGCCGCTGAGCAGGTCGTTGCCGTTGCCGCCGCCGACCACGTCGTCGTCGTCGCCGCCCAGAAGCGTGTCGTCGCCGTCGCCGCCGTGGAGGGTGTCGTTGCCCTCGTCGCCGGCCAGCAGGTCACGCCCGGTGGTGCTGGCAACCACGTCGTTGCCGCCGCCGCCGCGGGTGGTGTCGTCGCCCGGCCCGAGGTTGATGGTCTGGGCGCTGTCGTCACCGATGGTCAGGCTGTTGCCCTCCCCGCCGGTGAAGGTGCCCTGCCCGACCAGCACCGCGAAGTCCACCTGGTCGAGGACGACCGAACCGCCGGGATTGTCGCCCATGTTGATGATGAGCGCTTCGCGCGGCGCCCCGGCGGTGGCGGAACCGGTGATGGTGACCGGTCCCGGACCCGTCGGCGTCAGCGTGCGGAGCGTCATCGCACCGGTGGCAGCGGCGGCGAAAGTCGCCGCCTCGTTCCGGATCGCCGAGGTCCGGCTTTCCGGCAGCAGGGCGGCGAGCATGCCAGCGAAGACGCCGGCCATCTGGCCGCCCTCCACCGCGGACTGCGGGCCGTAGGCGGAGAGTCTGCCGCCCGCCGCCACGTTCGCCTGAAGGAGCGGAGCGTTGCCCGAGTCCTGCGTCAGCGCAACGGTCACCCCGTCCCGGCTGCCGTCCGGCACCGCCTGGGCGAAGCCGGTTTCGACAAAGGCGACATTCACGCCCGCAGGAGCGTTGCTCGTCTGGGTCTGGACCACGACACCATCCACCGTCTCCTCGCCGATCGGCTTGGAGCCGCTGCCGGAATTTTCGCTCGTCGCCACATCGTCGTTGCGGATGGTGCCGGTCGCCGTTGCGGTCTGGATCGTGCCGCCGCTGGCGTTCGACAGCGTGACCGTGAAGGTCTCGTCGGACTCCACGTCCCGGTCGCCTTGAACGTTGACGGTGATTCGGGCGGTCTGCTCGCCCGCCGCGAAGGTGACCGTGCCCTGCGGCAGGGCGTTTCCGGCGAAGTCCGCCGCGTTGGCCGCGGAGGCGCCGCTTCCCGCCACCGCGTAGGACACGGTGGTGGAGCCGGAGGCGTCACCCGAGCGGGTGACCAGGAAGGTCAGCGCCATCGTACCGTCGTTGCCTTCCGCGGCACTGCCGGTTTCCGCCGCGATGGACAGCGACGGCGGGTCGGACGGCGGCGGGGCCGTGTTCTTGATGACGCCGGTCGCCACCGCCGTGCCGAGAATGGCGCCGTTCGGGTTGGACAGCGTGACCGTGAAGGTCTCGTCCTGCTCGTTCAGCGCGTCCTCCGCGATGGCGATCTCGACGGTCTTCGTCGTCTCGCCGGCCGCGAGGCTGACGGTGCCGGTCGGGAAGGCGCTGCCCGCGAAGTCCGCCGCGGAGGCCGGGTTCGCCCCGCTGCCCGCCACCGTGTAGGTGACGCTGACCGGGTCGAGCAGGTTATCGCTGCGCACGATGGTGAAGGTCGCCTTGGCGTTCGCCCCTTCCTGAACCGTGGCCGAGGCCGCGGCGATGGACAGGGACGGACTGACCGGCGGTGCCGTGTTCTTGATGACGCCCGTCGCCACCGCCGTGCCGAGAGTGGCGCCGTTCGGGTTGGACAGCGTGACCGTGAAGGTCTCGTCCTGCTCGCTCAGCGCGTCCTCCGCGATGGCGATCTCGACGGTCTTCGTCGTCTCGCCGGCCGCGAGGCTGACGGTGCCGGTCGGGAAGGCGCTGCCTGCGAAATCCGCCGCGGAGGCCGGGTTCGGCCCGCTGCCCGCCACCGTGTAGGTGACGCTGACCGGGTCGAGCGCGTTGTCGCTGCGCACGATGGTGAAGGTCGCCTTGGCGTTCGCCCCCTCCTGCACCGTGGCCGACGCCGCGGCGATGTCCAGGCGGGGAGTGAGCGCGCCGTCGTCGTTCTCGATCGTCACCGTGGCCCGCGGTGCCGCGATGACGGCCTGGGTCGGCGAAGCGGCCTGCTGCGACAGGGTGACAGCGAAGGTCTCGTCCACCTCCGCCACTGCGTCGCCGGACACCGCGATGGTGATCGTCGCGGAAGTCTGCCCGGCGGCCAGGGTCACCGTCCCGCTGGGAAGCTGCCCGCCGAAGTCGGCGGCGTCCGCCGCCGCGCTGCCGAAGCCCGTCACGGCGAAGTCGAGCACCAGATCAGCGGTGGAATCGCCCGTGCGGTACACGTCGAAGACGACGTTCGTGCTGCCGCTGTTGCGCTCCGTCACCGTGGCGGTGCGGGCCGCGATGGTGATGACCGGGGCGGCGGCGGGAGCGTTCGAGGTGGTGGACTGCTGCGTCGGGGCGTCGGCCTGCGTCGCGCCCTTCAGGAAGCTGGCATCGCCGGTCAGCGCCACGTCGAGCAGGGCCGCCTGCCGCAGCGCCGGATCGGTGATACCGGCGGCGTCCAGCAGCGCCTCCGCCCGCTGGCGCAGGGCCTCGGGCAGGGCGTCCACCGACAGCACCTGCCGCGGGAAGCTGCGGTCGGTGTAGGTCGCCGTCGTCTCGCCCTGGCCGTAGTCGAAGAGCGAGGTCTGATCCGTGACCCGCCAGCCGTCGGCGTAGCTGCCATACAGCACCGAATAGTCGATCGGCTGCGGCAGCACCGTGCCGTCGGCCAGCGCCAGATCGTTGGAGGCGTCGCCGTCGAGGTTGCCCATCAGGCCCTCGATCGACCCCGCCGCGCGGCTCGGCGCCAGGAAGAGCTGAAGGTCGATGCGGTCGGCCTCGACCGTGACGATGAGCTGCTCCTGGTTCGAATAGACGATGGTGTAGACGTTGCCGGACCGGAAGATGTGCCCGTCGCCCACGGCCATCGAACCGGCGGCGTCGGAGATGTCGGTCGCCACCCCGTCGATGCGCAGCGGATGGGCGGAGTCCTTCGCGTTGATGGACACCCGCGCCGTGCCGATCTTCGTCGCCACCGCCGTGTTGATCGACACCGCGTCGCCCAGAGCCGCGGTGCGGAGCTGCACGATCCGCTCGTCGCCCGACTTGGCATGGACGTAGGTGAATTCGCCGACCGCCTGGAAGCTGTAATAGAAGCCGTCGAAGGTCACCAGATGCGGGTCGCCCCAGTTGGCGCCCGGACGGAAGCCCGGCGGCAGCGCCGGCGCCTGGTTGTCGTCGTTCAGGACGGTGCCGGTCGCCTGACGGTTGCCCAGCTTGATGTTGGAACCGTCCGCCGGGGTGGCCAGCGTCACCGCGAAGGTTTCGTTCGCCTCGGCCACCGTGTCGCCCAGCACGTCCACCGAGATGGACTTGCTGGTCTCGCCCGCCGCGAAGGTGACCGTGCCGTCATAGGGCAGGAAGCCGCCCGCCAGATCCCCGGCGCCGACCGGGTTGTTGCCCGTGCCGGCGACCGTGTAGCCGACCGTCACCTCGCTGGTCGTGTCGCCGGAGCGGGTGACCGTGAAGGTGAAGCGGGTGGTGCCGCTGTTGCCTTCCGCCTTCGACAGCTGGCCCGGTTCGATGGCGACGACCGCCGGAAGCACGTTCGACGCCGTGCCGCCGGTCATCGAGAAGCGCCACAGGCCGTTGGTGCCCGTGTTGCCCGCCGTGGTGTCGAGGGCGAGCATCCCCGCCTCGTTGCCCGACTGCGGCAGGATGAACAGACCGGAGGTGTCGCCGTTGCCGGCGGTGTAGCCGGCCCGCGCGACCGCGTTCCCGCCGGTCTGCGCCCAGTTGACGGATTCGTAGCGGAACTCCGCGTCGAAGTCCCCGGCCGTGCGTCCGGCCGCGCTGGAGGCGTCGGTCAGCACGAGCTGGAAGGCGTTGCGCGCCCCATCCGTGCCGCCGTTGGCCGCCACGTCGTCCCAGGTGATGACGATGGTGCCGGTGACCGGGTCCAGGTCGTAATAGACGCGGTTGGTGCCCTGCGAGGTGCCGCCCGGCGTCGCCGCCCCGGTGCCGCCCCGCGTATCCACGTCGGACAGGAAGGGCGCGATGATCGCCGGGGCCGTGGCGGACAGGGCGTCCGCCGAAGGTCCGGCGGACAGCGGCGCGTCGAAGGAGATGCTGCCGTTCGTGTTGATGTAGAAGCCGGTGTAGACCTTGCCGAAGACGTTGATGCCGTCCGCGAAGACCGACCGGATGTCGATGAAGGCGCTCGACCCGTCATCGCTGCGGTCAAGCTCGTTCTCGCCGAAGCCGGCGGTGCCGCCCAGGCCGCTGATCAGCCGCGCACCGATGGCGGCGGCCGGCGTCAGGTCCATGGTCTGGTCGGTGAAGCGCAGTTCCTCCACCGCGGTGATGCGGGCGATGCCGTCCGCCTTGGTGCCGCGGGCATGGGTGACGGTGATCGTTCCGCCGTTGTTGACGATGTCGTAGTTCGCCTTCGCGTCGGTGAAGACCACCGCGTCCTGGCCCGCGCCGCCGTTGATGTCGTCGGTGCCGCCGCTGGCCTGGAACAGGTCGTTGCCGTCGCCGCCGTTCAGCGTGTCGTCGCCGGCCCCGCCGTTCAGCGTGTCGTCGCCCGCGTCGCCGGACAGCAGGTCCGCCCCGTCGCCGCCGCTCAGGCTGTCGTTGCCAATGCCGCCGGACAGGCTGTCGTTGCCGCCGTTGCCGAACAGCCGGTCGTCGCCGGCCTGACCGCTCAGCCGGTCCGGCGTGTCGCCGCCGGTCAGCGTGTCCGCGTCCGCGGTGCCGGTCAGGTTCAGGCCGGTGGCCCGCACCAGCACGCCGGGGTTGCCCTCGGCCTCCTGAAGCTCGTGGAAGCCGGCCAGCGTCAGGGTGGCGTCGGCCACGCCGTCGCCGTTCATGTCGAACACGACCTGGGTGGTGGCACCGCCGGAGGTGACGAAGCGGAAGCCGACCTGCGCGCCGCCCGGCTGGGCCACCGTGCCGGTGAAGGGTCCACTGCCCACGAAGGTGAAGGGAATGCCGGTGAGGTCGATCCGGTCGCCCGCCGCGAAGTCGGTGATGCGGTCGCCGTTCGCCTCCGCCACGGTGGCGTAGCGGAAGCTGTCGTTGCCCTCGCCCCCGCTCAGCACGTCCTCGCCGGCCCCGCCGGCCAGCGTGTCGTCGCCGGTCCCGCCGGAGAGGAAGTCCGCGCCGCCCAGGCCGTCCAGCCGGTCGTTGCCGGCACCGCCGGTCAGCGTGTCGGACGCCGCCCCGCCAGCCAGCGTGTCCGCGCCGTCGCCGCCCGTGGCGGAGATGGCGGTCACGCGGACCAGGACGCCGTTGTTGGACGGATCGGCGGACAGCGCGTGGGTGCCGGCCAGATGGATGACACGGTCCGCCACACCGTCACCGTCCACGTCGAACTGGAGGTCGGTGGTGGCGAAGGCGCCGCTGCCGGTGTTGACGTAATTCACCGCCACGCCGCTGCCGAACCGCTGGGACAATGGCGCGGTGCCGAGGAAGCTGGCCGACAGACCGGAGATGTCGATGCGGTCGCCCGTGGCGAAGTCGGTTATCAGGTCGCCGTCGATGTCGGTGGCGCGAGCGAAGACGAAGGTGTCGTTGCCGGCGCCGCCGGTCAGCTCGTCGCG
>JAEYPE010000013.1 GCA_023411035.1 Pseudomonadota bacterium | reverse complement strand
CTCCGCCCGCTGGGCGATCGAACCGATGTTCTCGGACTTCAAGTCACGCGGCTTCGGGGGCGCGGACACCCCGATCCGGCATCCCGACCGCCTCGCCCGGCTTCTGCTGGTCATGGCCCTGGCCCTCTACACCGCCGTCTCCACCGGGCGCTGGGACGCCGCGACCAACCCGACCCCCGCCGAAAAAAAGATGTGAAGCTCCAGCCCGGGAAAGTCGCTCGCTCCAAAACCTCCTATTTCACCAGAGGGTTGCGCCGCATCGCCCGCCTCATCCTCAACGCCCTCCCGCTGCGCCTGCAAATTGTCTTGCCCGTCGCGATGGCGGCGGGTGGCATTGGCCTTGTACGGCTTCAGGAAACCGTCGGGGTGACGGAACGGCGGCTTTTCCCGATCGCTGGGGCCACCTCGATGCAACATGCTGAGGCCAGCTGGTCGGCCTGGGCCTGCATCTTGCTCAGCAGCCGGTCGAGCAGGGCCGCTTCCTCCTCGGTCAGGGCGCTGGTCAGTTGAGCCTCGTAGGCGAGCGCCAGGGGCACGATCTGCGTGTAGATGTCCAACGCCTTGGGCGTCAGGGTCAGCAGTGCCTTGCGGCGGTCGGTGTCGCCGGATTCGCGCAGGATCAGGGCGGAGTCCAGCATGCGGCTGATGGCCCGGCTGACCTGCACCTTGTCCATGGCGGTGCGCTGGGCGATCTCCCCGGCGCTCAGCGTCTCGCCGCCGCCCAGCACGGCGATGATCCGCCATTCCGGAATCGTGATGCCGAAGCGCTTCTCATACAGCTTCGCCACCGTGTGGCTGACCGTATTGGACAACACCGACAGCCGGTAGGGCAGGAAGCGGGTCAGATGCAGCGTGGCACCGTCAGAGGTGGACTCCGAACGCTTGCGGCGGGTTTGGGGCATGAGGCGTCGCAATTCTTGCGGTTGTGTCCATCCATCCTGCCCGCAAATTTTCCGCTTGCAACTGTTTCATATGAAACTAAACTGGGATGCAGCGAGCACGCACCATAAAACCGTCTGCTCAAAACGATCTGGGAGGATCGCCATGAAGAACTGGATCTCGTTTCCGCGGGTGGAGGGCACCGCGACCCGTCAGGCCCATGTCCGTCTGCCGGCCGGAACCTATGAACGCGAAATGGGGCGCGAGGGCTTTTTCGGCCCGGCGACCCAGATGCACCACGCCCATCCCCCGACCGGCTGGACCAGCTTCGACGGCGACCTGCGCCCACGCGCCTTCGACCTGAACCGGTCGGAGGAGCCCTCCGACTGCCCGCTGAGTGCGGTGGGGCTGATGGGCAACGGGGCGACGCAGGTCCGGATGTGGCGCTTCCAGGGGAAGATGGAGCATCTGGTCCGCAACGCCGACGGCGACGATCTGCTGTTCTTCCACCAGGGCGGCGGGCATCTGTTCTGCGATTACGGTCATCTGGAGGTGCGCGAGGGCGACTATGTCGTGCTGCCACGCAACACCGCCTGGCGGCTCGAGAGCGACGAGCCGGTCACTGCGCTGATGATCGAGGCGACCAATGACGCTTACCAACTGCCGCACAAGGGGCTGGTCGGGACGCACGCGATCTTCGACCCGGCAGTGCTGGACGTGCCGGCGCTGGACGACGCCTTCCAGGGCCAGAAGAGCGAATGTGAAACGGTTGTGCGCGTGAAGAAGCGGGGACGCGTCAGTTCCATCGTCTATCCGTTCAACCCGCTGGACGCGGTGGGCTGGCACGGCGATCTGGCGCCGGTGCGCATCAACTGGCGCGACATCCGACCGCTGATGAGCCACCGCTACCACCTGCCGCCCAGCGCGCACTGCACCTGGGTGTCGGCGCGGTTCGTGATCTGCACCTTCGTGCCGCGTCCGATCGAGTCGGACCCGGAGGCGCTGAAGCTGCCCTATTATCACTCGAACGAGGACTACGACGAGGTGCTGTTCTATCACCGCGGCCAGTTCTTCTCGCGCGACAACATCCATCCGGGGATGGTGACCTATCACCCCTCGGGCTTTCCGCACGGGCCGCATCCGAAGGCCTACGAGATTGCCCAGAAGTTCGAGCGGAAGGAAACCGACGAGGTCGCCGTGATGCTCGATACCCGCGACCCGCTGGACGTCTACGAGGGCATGGCCGCGACCGAGTGGACGGGCTACGTCGACAGCTGGAAGGCGAAGTAAGACAGGGGCGGGGATTCACCACCAAGACACCAAGGATCATCGACCGGGATGAAGCGTGGATTCTCGGTGCCTTGGTGGAATACATTCTGGGAGGAAGGACCCGGCATGAAGCTGGCAACTTTGAAGGTGGGCGGCCGTGACGGCACGCTCGTGGTGGTGTCGAAGGACCTGACGCGGTGCCGGGCGGTCCCCGGCATCGCGCCGACCTTGCAGGCGGCGCTCGACGGCTGGGCGGAGGCCGCGCCGAAGCTGGAGGAGGCCTATCGTGCGCTGAACGAGGACGCGGCGTCGGGCGAGCCGTTCGACCCGGCGCGGGCCACCTCGCCGCTGCCGCGCGCCTACCAGTGGGCGGACGGTTCGGCCTACGTGAACCACGTGGAACTGGTGCGGAAGGCGCGCGGGGCGGAAATGCCGCCGAGCTTCTGGACCGACCCGCTGATGTACCAAGGCTGTTCCGATGCCTTCCTGGGGCCGTGCGACCCGATCCCGGTGGCGGACGAGGCGTTCGGCATCGACTTCGAATCCGAGATCGCCGTCATCACCGGCGACGTGCCCATGGGTGTCCCGGCGGACGCGGCGCGCGGACACATCCGGCTGCTGATGCTGGTCAACGACGTCAGCCTGCGCAACCTGATCCCGGCGGAACTGGGGAAGGGCTTCGGCTTCTTCCAGTCGAAGCCGGCGTCCAGCTTCTCTCCCGTGGCGGTGACGCCGGATGAACTGGGCGGGGCCTGGGACGGCGGCAAGGTCAATCTGCCGCTGGTCACTCACCTGAACGGGGAACTGTTCGGCATGCCCAACGCCGGACTGGACATGACCTTCGACTTCCCGACGCTGGTGGCGCACGCGGCGAAGACGCGCTTCCTGGCGGCAGGGTCGATCATCGGGTCGGGCACCGTGTCCAACAAGCTGGACGGCGGGCCGGGCAAGCCGGTGGGGCAGGGCGGTGTCGGCTATTCCTGCCTTGCTGAAATCCGCACGATCGAGACCATCGAGACGGGCAAGCCGCAGACCCCCTTCATGCGCTTCGGCGACCGCGTGCGGATCGAGCTGTTCGACGCGGCCGGCAGCAGCGTCTTCGGCGCCATCGACCAGTCGGTGGTGCGGTACGGAGGGCCAACCCGATGACCGACGCGCTCAACGTCATCAAGACCGAGCACCGCAACCTGATGCGGATGGCAGCGTGGTGCGTGGATGGGGGGTGGCGGCGGCTTGCGGCTCGGCGTAGAAGCTGGAACCCGTTGATCCTGCGCTTACAGCCGCCCGATGCCGTTCAAACATCACGCTGCCCACCGTCATCAGTTTCCTCGTGCCCGGTACCGCGTGACGAATTGGGCGGCTTGTGAGGCCGGTCTGCGTCAGCACGGCAGTTTGACGATCTGGTTCAGCGAGGAGGCCATCCAGGCCTGGCGCGCCGCCCCGCGGACCACCCGCGGCGGGCAGCCACGACTCGGGGGACTATCCGGAATTTCGTGCTCGGCGAGGCCGATTTCATTTTCAGGCGGTCATCGCCTTTGCGAACCGCTCGCCGAAGATGACGGCCATCTGCGCCTTGGCGGCCGTCCATTCCCGCGGCGGCATCTTCCAGTCTTTCCCGGCGCGGTTCAAGACGAGAAACAGAAGCTTCAGGGCGGCCTCGTCATTGGGGAAATGCCCCCTGGCCCGCACCGCCCGGCGCAGCTTCGAGTTCAAGGCTTCGATGGCATTGGTGGTATAGAGGATACGCCGGACCTCGCGGGGGAAGGCGAAGAACGGAATGACCGCCTGCCAAGCCCGCCACGCCTTGCCGATGACCACATACTTGTCACCCCAGGGTCCGTCCTCGAAGGCGGTCGGGGCGACCTCGGCGGCCTTGTCATCGACGGCGTCGCAGACCGTCTTCAGGGCGGCGGCGATGGCCTTGCGGTCCTTCCAGGACGCGAACTCCATGCCGTGGCGCAAGAGGGGAACGATGCAGGTCGGGACGATCGTCTCGGGATAGGCGGCGGCGATCGCCTCGGGAAAGCCCTTCAGCCCATCGGCCACGGCCCAGCAGGAGGTCGTCGACGCCTCGGTTCTTCAACTCGTTCAACACGCGCAGCCGGAACTTGGCGCCGTCGGCCCGGACGCCGATGGCCACATGGATGGCTTTGTTGCGCACCGGGCCTTCGTCCCGGATCTTGACCCGGATGGCGTCG
>JAEYPE010000001.1 GCA_023411035.1 Pseudomonadota bacterium | reverse complement strand
TCGCCGCCCTGGAACCAGCTCAGAAAGACCAGATCGTCCGGCGGCGGGACGTCGAAGGGCTCGCCGTACATCTCCTCCCGGTCCAACGCGATGAAATCGGAAATGCCCGCCGCCACCGGGTGGCCGGAGTCCACCACCCACAGCCGCTCCCTCTCCGCCGCCACGCGGTGCTTCAGGTAGCAGCCGGTGCCCATCAGCGACACGAAGGGCTTGGAAAAGTGGGCGGAATGGAGCGCCACGAGACCCATCCCATGGTCGGTCACCCGCCGCTTCACCCGCTCCACCACCGCGTCCGACACTTCCGCGTGGGCGCGGTGGCCCCACCAGACAAGCGCGTCGGCGGCGTTCAGCCGTTCTTCGGTCAGGCCGTGTTCCGGCTCGTCCAGCGTGGCGGTGTCCACCGTCAGGCCGGCGGCGCGCAGGGGCGCGGCCAGCGCCTCGTGGATGCCCTGTGGGTAGTGCGCCATCACGGCCTCGTCCCGGCGTTCGTGGCGGAACTCGTTCCAGATCAGGACGCGCGGCGCGGGCTGGGGCATGGCGGATGACCTTTCCGGCCGGATCGCTTCGGCTTGGGTCCAGGTGCCCATGGGACGAAGGAGGCCGGCGTCTGTTAGGGGGCCGATGGTCGAAACATTGCGGTGTGAAGGTCAAGTGTCCAGACTTCCCGAAGCGGTGCGCGACAGCGGTTCGGCCACCCCGGCCCGCCGCTATCCCATAGGGGTGGAGCCCGTTCCGGGCGACCGGGTGCTGGTGCGGGTCTGGGCGCCCGCCTGCCGCAGCGTCAGCCTGCTGATCGGGCCGGAGGAGCGCGCGGTGGCGCTGGCCGCGGAGGGCGACGGCTACTTCTCCGCGACCGTGGAGGGCGTGCCGGTGGGCAGCCCCTACCGGTTCCGGCTGGACGGCGGCACGGCCTTCCCCGATCCGGCCTCCCGCTTCCAGCCGGACGGGCCGGAGGGGCCGTCGCAGGTCGTGGACCCGTCCGCCTTCCCCTGGACCGACGACGGCTGGGCGGGCTGCACCCTGCGGGGGCAGGTGATCTATGAGATGCACATCGGCACTTTCACGCCGGAAGGCACCTGGGGCGCGGCGATGCGCGAACTTCCGCGTCTGGCCGAGCTGGGGGTGACGCTACTGGAACTCATGCCGGTGGCGGAGTTTCCGGGCCGCTTCGGCTGGGGATACGACGGGGTGGACCTGTTCGCCCCGACGCGGCTCTACGGCGGACCGGACGACATGCGGCGCTTCGTGGACCGCGCGCACGCGCTGGGCCTCGCGGTGATCCTGGACGTGGTTTACAACCATCTCGGCCCCAGCGGGAACTTCCTGTCCCGCTTTTCCCCGGACTACTTCACAACCCGCTACAAGAACGAGTGGGGGGACGCGATCAACTTCGACGGCCCCGGTTGCGGGCCGGTGCGGGAGTTCTTCCTGGCCAACGCCGCCTTCTGGATCGACGAATATCATCTGGACGGGCTGCGGTTGGACGCCACCCAGCAGATTTTCGACCGCACCGACCCGCACATCATCCAGGAGATCGGGCGGGCCGTGCGCCGGGCGGCGCTGGGGCGCGGCACGCTTCTGATCGGGGAGAACGAGTGCCAGCAGGCCGCCGTGGCGACGCCGGTGGAGCGGGGGGGCTGCGGGCTGGACGCCCTGTGGAACGACGATTTCCACCACGCCGCCCATGTCGCGCTGACCGGGCGGAACGAAGCCTACTACACGGACTACCGCGGCACGCCGCAGGAGTTGCTGTCCGCCGTCAAGCACGGCTTTCTCTACCAGGGTCAATGGTACCGCTGGCAGGGCAAGCGGCGGGGCACGCCGGCCTATGGCCTGCCGCGCCCGGCCTTCGTCACCTTCCTCCAGAACCATGACCAGATCGCGAATTCGGGCCGGGGCCTGCGGCTCCATGCCTTGACCGCGCCGGGGCGCTGTCGGGCGCTGACGGCGCTGACTCTGCTGGGGCCCGGCACGCCGATGCTGTTCCAGGGACAGGAGTTCGCGGCCAGCGCCCCCTTCCATTATTTCGCCGATCACGAACCGGATCTGGCCGCCAAGGTGGAGGAGGGGCGGGCGGAGTTCCTGTCCCAGTTCCCCAGCCTCGCCACCCCCGCCATGCGCGCCCACCTGAAGCGCCCGCAGGACGAGGGCACGTTCCGGTGCTCCAAGCTGGACCACGCGGAACGGGAAGCCCATGCGGAGGTCTGGGCGCTGCACCGCGACCTTCTGCGCCTGCGCCGGGAGGACCCGGTGTTCCGCGCGCAAGGCGACGGCGGGCTGGACGGCGCCGTGCTGGGGGAGGAGGCGTTCGTCCTCCGCTTCTTCGGCGCGGAGGGGGACGACCGGCTGCTGCTGGTCAACCTTGGCCGCGACCTGGGGCTGGACGTGCTGCCGGAACCGCTGCTGGCGCCGCCCCTCGGCAGGGGGGGCGGCCGGGGTTGGACGACGCTGTGGTCCAGCGAGGACCCCCGTTATGGCGGCTGCGGCACGGCTCCGGTCGAGGGGACCGGCGGCGGCTGGCGGATTCCCGGCCACGCGGCGGTCGTCCTGGCCCCTGCGGAGGAGCGCGGCGGGGGCGAACGCAACAGCGAAGACGCTCAGGAGTCCCATGGCTGATTTCGTCCGCAAGATCACGCGCGACATCCTGCGATCCGCGCCGGACGCAGCGCTTTCCCGCGAATGGCTGGTCGCCAACGGGCTGGGCGGCTACACGTCCTCCTCCCTGTCGGGGGCGGTGACGAGGCGGTATCACGGGTTGCTGGTGGCGGCCTTGCCGACGCCGCTGGGCCGGGTGGTGATGCTGAGCCAGCTCAACGACGTGCTGATCGAGCCGGACGGCACCGAGCGGCGGCTGACCGGCCACAACCCGCAGCCGGACCAGTGGCCCGACCCGGATTACCCGTCGGACGCCGCCCCCTCCGGCCTCGCCGAGTTCCGCATGGAATCCGGGCTGCCGGTCTGGCGCTACGAGTTCGGCGACGTGGTGATCGAAAAACAGATCGTGCTGCCGCACCTCCAGAACATTGTCCATGTCACCTACCGGGTGGTGAGGGCGCCGCAGCCGGTCTGCCTGCGGCTTCGCCCGGTGATGGCCTTCCGCAAGCTGGAGGCGGCGGTGGACGAGCCGCTGGCCCGCGACTACCGCGTCACCGCCCGCGGGCACGAGTATGAGATCTGGGCCGGTCCGGACCTGCCGGTGCTGCGCATGACCATCGAAGGGGCGGAACTTCCCCTGACGCTGGACGGCGGGGCGCGGCGCGACATCGTTTATCCGGTGGAGGCGGAGCGCGGCTATGAATCGCGCGGCTCGCTCTGGACGCCCGGCTATTTCAGCGGCCCGCTGAGCCAGGGGCAGACGCTGAGCTTCGTCGCCGCCACCGAGCCCTGGCAACGGCTCTGGGCGCTGCCGCCCGCCGACGTCCTGCGCTTCGAGAAGGAGCGGCGGCGGCGCATCGTCGGCAACGCGCACCCGTCTCTGCGCAATGGCGCGATGGCGGAGCTGGTGCTGTCGGCGGACAGCTTCCTGTTCGTGCCGGCTGGCCGCGTCGCCGACCAGATGCGCGCCCGTGCCGAGGGGGACGAGGTGCGTACGGTGATCGCCGGCTACCACTGGTTCACCGACTGGGGCCGCGACACCATGATCAGCCTGGAGGGGCTGACCCTGACCACCGGGCGTCACATGGAGGCCGGCTGGATACTGCGCACCTTCGCGCACTACATCCGCGACGGGCTGATCCCCAACATGTTCCCCGACGGGAAGGACGAGGGGCTGTACCACACCGCCGACGCGACGCTGTGGTTCTTTCACGCGCTGAACCGCTATGTCCGCGCGACGGGGGACCGGCACACGCTGCGGCTGCTGCTGCCCCGGCTGGTGGATGTGATCGACCATCACCGGCGCGGCACCCGGTTCGGCATCGCGGTGGACCCCGGCGACGGGCTGCTGCGTCAGGGGCGGGAGGGCTACCAACTCACCTGGATGGACGCGAAGGTCGGAGACTGGGTGGTCACTCCGCGCCGGGGCAAGGCGGTGGAGATCAACGCGCTCTGGTACAACGCGCTCCGCCTGACCGCCGGCTGGCTGGCGGAGGAGGGGGACGCCCAGGCCGCCCGCCCGCTTGAGGATCTGGCGGAGCAGGCCCGCGCCTCCTTCAACGCGCGCTTCTGGTGTGCGGGGGCCGGACACCTGTACGACGTGGTGGACGGGGAACGGGGAGACGACGATGCCTGCCGGCCCAACCAGATCTTCGCCGTCTCGCTCGACAACCCGGTGCTGGACCGTGCCCGTTGGGAACCGGTGGTGGAAACGGTGCGGCAGCGGCTGCTGACCCCGGTCGGGCTGCGGTCGCTGGCGCCGGGACACCGCGACTACAAACCGAAATATTTCGGCGACCTGCGCGCCCGCGACGCCGCCTATCACCAGGGCACGGTGTGGGGATGGCTGATCGGCCCCTATGTGGATGCGTGGCTGAAGCTCCATCCGGAGGACAAGGCCGGCGCGCGGGACCTGCTCCGCGGCTTCCTGCCGCACCTCGACCAGGCGGGGATCGGCACCATCGCCGAAATCTTCGACGCCGAGCCGCCCTTCAGCCCTCGCGGCTGCATTTCGCAGGCCTGGAGCGTGGCGGAAGTGCTGCGCTGCTGGGCGGCGACGGCGCAGGACGGGGAGGCGTGACCCGAGCATTTCCGCCGGTTTGCGGAAGCAGTCATGAAAAGCCCGGCGAATTGCCGCAGGCAAAGGGTTCATATTGCCGAAATAAAATATAAAATTCGGCGCAACATTGTTCCGTGAAAATGGCTTAACCGGCGTGAAACCCACATTCTATTGAAGGTTTCTATCGTCCGTGCCTATCATTGGTGGCGGGGTGAATAGAACGTACGCGAATAAATAACATCGTGACTCACCCGCGCGAGGGATGATGACGGAGGGTCCATGCTGACGTTGCTGTCGAAGACCACGCGCTCGACCATGGATTGGGAGGGCGTCAGCCGCCGGATTCTGGAGGAAAGCGCGCAAGCCTGCTGGGCAGTGGACCGCGATCTGGTCACCATCGGCGTCAATCCGGCGCTGTGCGCGATGCTCGGCTACCGGGAAGGGGATCTGACCGGCACTCACCTTTTGACCTTCGTGACGGAGGAAAGCCGGGGCGTCCTGGAACGGCAGGCGGCCATCCGCAATCTGGCGCCGCACCGCTGCTACGACGTTACCCTGGTGCGTTCCGATGGAACGCCGCTCCATGTGATCTTCAACGAATCGCTGCTGGACGGCGACGACGGCGTGCCGCTCGGTTCCTGCATCTTCGTCACCGACATCTCCCGCCGCCATGACGAGGAGACGCAGCGCGCCGCGCGGGTGGAGCAGTTGGCGGACACGGTCGCCCGCATGAACCGGTTCCTCGGGCAGATCTGCCAGGAGTTGAAGGACCCGCTGAGCGCCATCCTGGGGGCGACGCAGATCATCTCCTCCGACGTGGCGGACGGCGGGAAGGGCCAGGGGATGGCGCGGCTGGGCGACTATGCGGCCTTGTGCAGCGACGCCGGGCACCAGATGATGCGGACCATCGAAAACCTGTCGTTGTGGTCCCGTCTGCAACTGAATCAGGTTCCGCTGGATCTCCGGGTGTACGAACTGGGCGGCCTGCTCCAGGACGTGCTGGAGGAACTGGAGCCGCGCGCCCACGCCCGCGACATCCTGATCGTCAACCGCATCGTCGCCACGCCGGTGCTGGGCGACCTGTCGGCGCTGAACACGGTGCTGAAGCATCTGATCGAGAACGCGGTGCGCTTTTCGCCTTCGGGAAGCATCGTCATGCTGTCCGCCGCCGTGGTGGACGGGCGGGTGACCGTGCGGGTCCAGGACAACGGGTTGGGCATCCCGGAGGAGATTCAGCCCTATCTGTTCCGCATCGACCTGCACCATGCCGCCATCGGCGCCGATGGGGAGATGGGGAGCGGTCTCGGTCTGCTGATCTGCAAGGCGCTGGTGGAGCGCATGGGCGGCGGCATCCGGATCTACAGCAAGCCGGGTGGCGGGACAGCGGTGACGGTGACCCTGAACCAAGGGGGGAATCCCACCCTGTAAGCGGATAGGCCGGCCGTCCGTGCGGATGGCCGGCCGTACCGGCCTGACGGTCCGGAGGGGGATGCGGCGGAATGGAGGTGCCCCTTGCGGGGAATCCGGACATTCAGTTGTCAACAGGGCACAGACCCGCGCGAAATTGCCGCGCCGGGAGTCCGGCAACAGAATCCAATTGACAGGCTTGGACGCCGAAACATCGGCTGAAACCGGAAAAATCAATATTTTTCAATGGTTTGTGAGTTTCGCTCAATTTTTGGGCAAACTGGGCTATAGCCTTGTGGTTCCTGCTTCGAATCGGGAAATGCCACCTCTTGTCAACACAGTTATCCACAGACTCTGTGGAGAGACTACGCGAGAGGTGAAAGGGGCGCCGAAAGGGGCGCTACCGGCCCATAACCTTTGGCGGAAGGGCCGTCCGATCAGAATAAATACTTCAGATTTTAGGCTTCCCGTCTTTTTGCCGCTATAGTGGCCGCTTCTCATCCCGCTGTGTTGCCCCAATCCAACCGGCGCCGGACGAACAGTGAGGGGAGGTGGCCATGCTGGATGTCTATGGGACGTCTTGCCCGGCGGTGCGTCCGCGATGGTCGTGGCGCGCGGCGACCGGAGGGCCACGGTGCCGACGCCTGCAAGGATTTGCCACGCCGGCGCTGGGGGCGGCAATGCTGTCCGCGCTGATTCTCGACCTTCTGCTGACCCTCGCCTCCCATTTGGGTGGGGCTGACCTGACGGTGGCGCTGACGGTGGCGGTGGGCATGGCTGCGGTCCTGGCGATCCTGCTTCCCTTCGCCCTGCTGTGCATCCGGCGGGCACAGGACGCTCTATCCTCCGGACGGGAGCGTCATGGGGGGATCGTTTCGCCGCAAGGTTGAAGTGTCCCCGGCTGAGGAAAACATGATTGCTTTTGAGGAAAACACGGTTGCTTCCTCATTGTAAGTCCGCGCATAAAGCTCTGGCGCCGCGGCGATGGACGGCGCTGATCGGCGGGGGCTGGTATGGGGCTGTTCGATTTTCTGAAGGTGACCGTCAAGGACGAGAAGAAGCCGGTGCCGCGCCGGGCCGGGCCGTCCAATGTGATCGAATTCGACGGCAAGAGCTTCGCGCTGGCCGCGATCAGCCACAAGGGCTTCGTGGCGACCGGTTTCGACGGGTCCCTGATTCCCAGCCAGACCGCGCGCATCACGGTGCGGGTCGACGATCCCTGCGGCAAGTTCGGCTTCTCCGCAACCGTGACCATCGAAGAGGTCAAGGGCGGATCGGTGTCCGGCGCCTGGAACATGCTGCCGCCGGAGGTCGAGGCGACCATCCGCAAATATGTGCAGATCCGCAAGCAGAAGACCGGAAAGTAAAGCGCCCGGCCTGACGCCGTATCAGTTGGCGGTTCCGAGGGCCGTGCCGTTGGCCTTCACCATGGTCGGGGCCATGGCCGGCGTCGCGATCCGGTGCATGCGCTCGATCCATTCCGACAGGGTGACGAATTCGCAGCCCTTCGCGCGCATCGCGGCGATCACGCGGGGCAGGGCGTTCAGGGTGGACGGATAGGTGGAGTGCAGCAGCAGCACGCTGCCGGTTCCCGCCTCGGTCTTCACGTGCTGCACGATGCGGTCGGGGTCGCGGACCTGCCAATCGCGGGTATCCACGGTCCACAGCACCGGGCTCATCTTCTCCTCGCGGGCGATGGCCAGAAGGTCCGGCGTGTAGCGCCCGTAGGGCGGGCGGAACAGCACCGGGTCGGCGCCGAAGCCGCGCAGGATGCGGTTGGCCTCCGCGATCTCGTGCCGCTGCGTGTCGGCGTCCATGGCGCGCAAGTCGGCGTGGGTCAGGCTGTGGTTGCCGATCTCGTGCCCGGCGGCGATGAAATCGCGGATCACGTCGCCCTGGCTCTCCGCGACGCTGGCGACCGGGAAATAGGTCGCGGGGATCTTCTCCCGGTTCAGCACGTTCAAAATCTGGCGCGTGACCACCCGGTGCGGCCCGTCGTCGAAGGTGAGGGCGCAGAGGTTCCAGCCCTCCTCCTTCAGCGTCGCCGGCATGACGTCGAGCGCCGTGTCGGGGATCACCGCGCCCAGCCGGCCCTTGCGGCGTCCGGACTTCTCGATGGCGGCCATGGTCCGGGCGGCTTCCGGAGGGTAGGTGATGGAAACGTCCGGCTTGTCACCGCCGCCTCCGATGCGGGCCGGGGCTTGGGAAGGCGAGGGCAGGGGAGGGGTGTCGAGCACGAGGCAGCCGAATCCGGCACCGACCATGCGGCGGCACAGAGTCTGCACGTCGATCCCAACCGGGGCGGTGGCGCGCAGGGCGACGCCCTCGCCCTGGCGCCGCGCGTCCAGAGGCGCGACCACCGGGCTGAGCCCGTCCGCCAGTTCCGGGGAGCGCCGGCGCAGGCTGTCCCACGCCCACCAGGCGTCCCCTTCCTTCTGGAAAAGACCGAGCTGCAACAGAGACTGCCCGTCCGCGGCACGGGCAGCGTGGTCCGGCAGCGCCGGCAGCAATGCCGCGGCCAGCGGCAGAGTGAGCAGAGCGGAGCGGAGGCGGCGTGTTCCCGCGGCGAAGCGGGCCGTGAGGAAGCTTGCGACGGTGGGCCGTGCTGCGGGCGCTTCGTTCAAGATCCTGATCCCGCCTTTGGTTCCGTGTTCGGGCCGGGTCACAGAAATGTCCCCAGGGCGTCGCCTTCGTCGAATACCACCCCTTTGTGACTAATTCAAACGGCGCGCTTTCCGCCGGCCTCCCCGTCTCGGTCATAGCGGCGGGAGGAACCTTCGGCGTTCGGGGGTGGTTGAACCCAGGATACGCGGGGGTGCGGAACGAAAACGGAAAGGGGGAAGTCCGGATGGCGGATGATTTGGAAAGCCGGATCAGAGCGCGCGCTCACCAGATCTGGGAACGCGAAGGCCGTCCGGACGGCCGCGCCCAGGATCATTGGGAGCTGGCCAGCGAGGAGATTGCCATCGAGGACAATTACCGCGGCACGCTGCGCCCGAACCCGTCCCACGGGCCCGACGACACCGCCGAACGGACCGAACCGGTCGAACCCGTGTTGAGCATGGAAAACCAGGGCGAGATGCCGGGTATCGCCGACCAGGGCGAGGAATTCCGCATTCCCGGACAAGCCCGCGAGTCCTGACCACGGCGGCTCGCCGCCCGCCTTCCGCCGTGTTTAACGAGGAACTCCCCCATGGACACGAACCTGGAAATCGC
>JAEYPE010000270.1 GCA_023411035.1 Pseudomonadota bacterium | reverse complement strand
CCGCAACTGCGCCCTCAACATCATCCGGAAATCAGGCACCAAGCCAAAGCCCGCTCGCGAAGCTTTCGCCGCGAACCCCAAGGCCGCTATTCGAGCCGTCAGGAGCGCCTGAATTGAATTGCCCTGGGTTGGGAACGTGCTGGGCAAGTATTGGCGACGGCTGATAGCCCCGGTGACCGGCCGTCGCGCTCTTGATGCTGGAACTGGTGGTCGGCGCTGGCCGGCGGGTTCGCGCGTGACGAACCTGAACGCCGACATCCTCGGAACCGGCCGGACGATCCGGGAGCGCGCGGCACACGCTGCCCGGAACAACGCAACCGCCGCCGCCGCAGTCAACGCCCTGGTGTCCAACATCATCGGCCCTGGCATCGTCCCGTCGCCACAGCATCCCGATCCCGCGGAGCGCGCTCGTCTGTCCGACCTGTTCGCCCGTTGGACCGACCGCGCCGACTTCGACGGCGAGCGTGATTTCTACGGCTTGCAGGCCCTGGCCGTGCGCCAGTGGATCGAGGCCGGCGAGAGCTTCGCGCACCTGCTCCTGGCACCTGACAGCGGCCCCGACGTGCCGCTGCAACTCCGTCTTCTCCACCCGTCACAGGTTCCGACCGAATGGCCGATGGCGCTGGTCAACAACGCCGTCCGTGGCGGGATCGAGCATGACGAGTTCGGCCGGCGGGTGGCCTATCTGGCGCTACCCTTCCGGCCGGAAGACCCGTTCATGGCGATGGCGAAAGCCGGCTGGTCCCCGGTGCGTCTGCCCGCCGACGACGTGCTACACCTGTTCGAGGCCCTGGAGCCGGGGCAGATTCGGGGACTTTCGTGGTTCACGCCCGTACTTCTGGCGCTGAATGAGCTGGACCAACTCCAGGACGCGGCGTTGGTGCGTGCGAAGCTCGCCAACTTGATCTGTGCCGCCCTGGTGGACCAGAACGGCGACGCGGGCGGGCTGCCGGGCAACGCTGCCGCTGGCGTGCTGACGATGGGGCTGGAACCCGGCTCCATCCTGCCCCTGAAGCCGGGGACCTCGTTGGAGTTCTTCGACCCGAAGGAGTCACAGAACTACGCGCCCTTCGTGAAGGAGCACCTGCGTGCCATAGCCGCCGGCCTGGGCATTCCCTATGAGCTGCTGACCGGCGACCTGTCGAGCGTGAACTACAGCTCCATCCGGGCTGGGCTGGTGGAGTTCCGTAAGAAGCTGGAGCACTGGCAGCACAACGTCGTCGTCTTCAAGTTCTGCCGCCCGGTGTGGGATCGATGGGTGCGCACGGCGGTGCTGTCGGGCGCTATCGACCCCACGCTCTACGCGGCCGATCCTGTCGCCTATCACGCCGTCGAATGGTTGCCGCCCCGCCAAGAGTGGGTGGACCCCGCCAAGGATCTTGCGGCTGAAGTCGGCGCCATCGAGGCCGGCTTGATGAGCCGCACCCAAGCGCTGGCCCGGCGCGGGGTGGACATTGGCCGCGTGCGGGCGGAGATCGCCGCCGAGCGTGCCGCCGACGCTGCCGCTGGCCTGACCTTCATCGCACCCGCCGCTCGGCCGGCGCAGGACCCGGAGCCCCCGACCAATGCGTGATGACCTGCTGACCCGCGCCGTTGGCCGCCCTTCCACGCTCAACCGGGAGGCCCGCACCGTCGAGGCGCTGGCCCTGTCCGGCCGTGCCCCGGCTGTCCGCCCCGGCCCGGCCCCGGACGGTTCCCGTGGCGCCTGGATCGAGGAACTGGACGCGGCCGGCGCCGACCTGTCGGCGCTGATCGGCGGCCCGGTCCTGAAGGACCACAAGAACACCGTCGAGTCCGCCGTGGGTGTGGTCGATACCGCCCGCCGGAACGGCGACACGATCATTGCCGCGCTGCGCTTCGACGCATCGGAGGAAGCCGACGCCGCTCTCGGGAAGATCGAGGCGGGATCGGTGCGCGGCGTGTCGCTGGGTTACGTCGTCACGACCTGGCGCGCGGCCGGCACGCGGAACGGCCGACCTGTGTTCGTGGCCGCCGCTTGGAAGCCGATGGAGATTTCGTTGACCCCGCTGCCGGTGGACCCCGGAGCGACAATCAGGAGTGCATCTATGGAAGCCACCACCGAGAACACCACCGAGGCGGTGGTGCAGAACCGCGCGGAGCACAATCGGACCCTGCGCAGCATCGCCAGCACCGCCGGCCTGTCGCGCGACGTGGCCGATGCCTGGGTTGACGAGGGTATCGACGCCGATACCGCCCGCGCCCGCGCCTTCGAGGAAATGGGTAAGCGCAGCAAGCCCGTGGACAACCGCGCGCCGGCCGGCACGATCACCGTGGGCACCAGCTATGAGGACCCGACCGTCATGCGCCGGGCCATGGCCGATGCGCTGGCGCACCGCCTCGCCCCGGCGCACGTCAAGCTGGAGGGGCAGGCGACCGTGTTCCGTTCGCACGGCGCGCTCGCCATGCTGGGCCAGCTTCTCGCCGCCCGTGGCGAGCGGGTGGACCCGTGGGACCGTGATGCGCTGCTGACCCGTGCCATCGGCGCGCACAGCTCGTCCGACTTCCCGCTGCTGCTGGCCGATGCGGCGAACAAGAGCCTGCTGGCGCAGTATGCCGCCGCCGCGCCGACCTATCGCCAGATCGCCGCGCCCAAGCCGTTCCAGGACTTCAAGTCGCACAACTTCCTGCGCCTGGGCGACTTCCCGACCTTCAAGAACCTCGCTGAAGGCGGGGAAGTGAAGTACGGCACCATCTCCGAGAACCGGGAGACCGTGACCCCGGCCGAGTTCGCCACCGGCATCGCCATCGGCCGCAAGGCGCTCATCAACGATGACCTGTCGGCACTGGGCGACTTCTCGTCCATGATCGCCATTCGCGCGGCGCAGTTCGAGAACAGCACCGTCTATGGGCTCCTGGCCGGCGACGGCCCTACGCTCTCGGACGGCAAGGCCCTGTTCCACGCCGACCACGGCAACAAGGCCAGTTCCGGTACCGCCATTGCCAACGGCATCGACGCGGCGGTGCAGGCCATCCGCGCCATGACCGGACTGGACGGCGCCAAGCTGAACCTGCGCCCGCGCTATCTGGTGGTGGGGCCGGCGCAGGAAGCCAACGCCCGGCGCATCCTGGCGCAGGTCAACCCGACCAAGGCCGGCGACGTGAACCCGTGGGCTTCGCAGTTCGAGCTGGTGGTGGACGCGGAGATTTCCGGGAACCGCTGGCTGCTGGTGGCCGAGCCGGCGCAGGTGCCCACCCTGGTCTATGGCTACGTCAATGGCGCCAGCGGACCGCAGATCCTCACCGAAACGGATTTCGACACGCAGGCGGTGAAGGTCCGGGCCGGGCTCGATTTCGCGGCGGGCGTAATCGACTTCCGCGGCATCTACTCCAACGTCGGCGCCTAAGTCATGGCGACGCTGGCGGAACTCCAAGCCTGGAAAAGCGCGCTGCAAAAGGCGCGCTACTCCGGCACGCGGCGGGTGGAGATCGGAACGTCCATCATCGAATACAAGAGCGATGGCGAGATGGACCGGGCGCTTGCCGCACTCGAACGGGATATTGTCGCCGCGTCGTCGTCCGAGCCTGTGCGGATGATCCGCATCTCTTCCTCGAAAGGGCTGTAACATGAAGAACTACATCCAAGATGGCTGCTCCCTTGAGCTGATCGCCCCGCGCAACGTCGCGTCGGGCGAAGGCTTCATCGTCGGCGCGATCTTCGCCGTCGCGAACTCGACCGCGGCCAGCGGTAGGGCGCTGGTGGGCTGCACCGAAGGCGTCTTCGACCTGTCCAAGAAGACCACCACCACCTTCGCCGTGGGCGACAAGGTGAGTTGGGACAACACCGCGCACCAGTGCGACGCGCCGGGCACCGGCCTGTTTCCCATAGGCGTTGCGGTGGCCACCGCCGGCAACGGCGCTGCGGTGGTGCGGGTGAAGCTGGCCGAAGTTCCCACCAGCGCCGCGTGATCGGAGACGCCGCCGTGATTGACGTCGACAGCCTGCTCTACGCCCCCGCCTTCGCCATCATGGGCGAGTCGGCGACCTACACGCCGCCGGCCGGCGCCGCGGTGGCGTGTCAGGTGGTCCGGACCGGTGGGGGCACGCCGTTGAAGTTCGGCCCGGTCACTGTTTACCCGATGGCACTGAGCTTTAACATGCGAGCCGCTGAGGTGCCCGGCCCCGCGGTTGGCGGAGTGCTTCAGGTGGGCGGCTCCATCTTCACCCTGACCGGCACGCCTTACCACCCGGAAGACGACGCGCACGGGTTGATTTGGTCCTGCCCGACCACCTGGGGCGCGCCGATCACCTACCGCACGCCGACCGGCAACGGTGCCACGCTGAACCCGCCGACCACGCCCAGCGTCACCGTCTCCACCGCGGCGGCTGCCGGGGCAACGGCGCTGAGCGTGAAGGCGACGTTGGTCACGGGGCGCGTCCTGGCCGGCGACAAGCTCACGGTCAACGGCGAGACCTACACCATCACGGCGGCCGTCTCCGCGGTGAGCAATGTCTTCAGCAACATCCCGCTCGACCGGCCGCTGTCGGCTGCGGCGGCGCTCAACGCGCCCGTCACGCTCTCCTATGCCTGTGACCGCCCCGTGCTGGCGGGGGTGGCGGGCTATGACGCGTCCCAGCTCCTGGGCGGGATCGTGGTGGGCGACCGCCGGGTGATTGTGATGCAGGAGCGGTTGACCGCCGCGGGCATTCCCACCCCCACCGCGGCCGATTCGATCCTGATCGAGGGGAAACTGTTTCGCGTCAAGAACGCTGCAGCGACCTACAACGGCGCGACTCCCTTTGTCTGGGATCTGGAGTGCGGAGCATGACGCCTGTGGAGGTGATGGATCTCCGATTGGCGGACGGCAATGCGCAATGGCTTGCCGAGGCCGTTGTGCGCGTTGGCCCGGTGGAGATCGGACACGTCCGCGTCATCGAGCGCAAAGGCTGCCTCTTGGTCAAGCTGCCGAGTGCCCTGGTGAGTCACAGGCTCGTGCCGGCCATCACCCTCGATGAGGACGTGTTCTTGAAGCTGAAGGACATGGTGCTGGCGGAGTACCGGACGGCGACCTGGGCGGACCCGTGGGCGGACGAGCGGCGCGCCTCTGCCGGGTAATCACGCCATGCCAGCCTGTCGGCCGCTGGCTGCGGCATCATCGGCATGCGCGGAATAATACGTTACAGTCGCCCATGTAACGCATTATTGGGGGCGCAATGGCGTGAGCTACCAGCGCACCCGGCATGCCTCACAGCTTGACCGCCCTGTGTTGTAGCCTGTAATACAGGGTGTGTTGCAGGCTGTAACACAGGCAATCCACCATGGCGACCCCGACGATATCCATCCGCGTTGCCCCGGAGCACCAAGCCCTTATCCGAGACGTGGCGGCCCGGCTGAAGGCCGATCCGGCTTTCGCCGACGTGCTGCGCGCCGCGCTGGGGGAGGGTGCAACACAGCCCGTAACACACCCCGTGTTACACCTTCGGTCCCCGGCTGTGACACGGGTGCCGCCCGAGCCCGAGCCCGGTACCCTGGCGGACGTGCTCCGCCGGGTGGAGGTGCTGGAACTGACCGTCGCGGAGTTGTGTCCGAAGATTGGCCGGCCAAGGCATGGCACGGCGGCGCTCGCACGGGCGAAGGCATTTCGGCTCGATGTAGCCGCCTTTGCCAAGGGGCAGGGGGCCACCGTTGCGGAACTGGCCCGGCGGCTCGCCGCCCTCACCGGCAATGCCGTCAAGTCGGAGGAAAAGGCCCTGCGCGGCGAGCGGCCGGTGTCAGTGGAAGTTGAGAAGAGGATCCGCGAGATGCTAGGGATGACGAATGGGTGACCGTTGTGGTTAAATCCGGCACTCCGTCTGAAGAAGTTATCATACTATCTTTGAAGCCGCCGATTTGGATCGGATGATTGAATGGGTTGATCTGGACGAGGTAATGTTTCACTATAAAATTATTCGGCAATGGCGTGCACGTTTGTATGTGTGCTGTATAGGTGGAGGTTGGAATGGCGGACATTGATTCGAGTAAGTTGAAAGAAATAGGGCGTCGGGCACAGGAAGCCATTGAGCGAGCCAAACCTCGTCTCGACGCGGCTTTGGATAGAGCAAAGCCAAAGCTTGACAGGGCATTAGAGCGTATCGATGGAAAGGCGCGAGAGGCACTGGAAAAGGTGGACCGGAGACGTACCGGAAAGCTCCCCTGATCGAGTTCAACTTCGCTAACTTGCCGCATTTCGGAAGCACAGAAGCCCGCCGGGTTCCCCTGGCGGGCTCTTTGTATGAGTATTCACAAGCTATGGTTTTTGAATATCTGAGCAATATTTTTGCTCAAGCGATGCTGCGCCAGATGTTTTCTCAATTTCTGCAAATGCTTGATTGCCTTTTACGATCAAATTCGGTTCAGTTGAAATCAAGATAATCTTTCCGGGCCACGAAATAGCATCCCATGCAATATCAAATAAACCTTTCTCGCCGCGTGCATAAAATCCAATCATTGCCCACGTCCGTTCATCGGGCTTGGCATATAATTCAATCTTCCTTTGGCATTCCTTTTGGTATTCCTGCTGTTTGTTCCAGGATGAAACTCCGTAAAAGAACCCGACTTCGGTGTATAAACTGGCGAGAGCGCCAAGGATCGGCTTCAGATTCATCAATGCTCCGTCGGCGTGAGTGCTGTTCTTTCATATTTCAGATGCGCCGATCTCAATTTTTGTTGACGTCGTCGCCAGAAAAAGAGGCTGCAGTCGGACTGCCGCAGCCGTGCCCCGGTCCGCCATCGTCCTGGTATGGGCCTTCCGGGACGTGCTTACTCCCTGCTTACACCGTATCGGAGTGCTCGCCTAACCACCTGAAAAGCAAGCGGAATGCCAACTTATCGCTGGCATCTGGCAGGCCGACGACGACGGGGTGCTGAACCCCGCCACCATCCGGCTGGTGCCGGGGACGATCATCCCCAAGGCGGTGGGGTCCGCCGGGCTGACGCCGCTCGCCAATCCCGGGCGGTTCGACGTGTCGCAGCTCGTGCTGGACGATCTGCGGGCGCGCATCCGCCATGCCCTGCTGGCCGATCGACTGGGGCCTCTGGACCAGCCGCGCATGACCGCGACCGAGGTGGTCGAACGCTCCGCCGAGATGGCGCGGCTGCTCGGCGCGACCTTTGGGCGGCTCCAGGCGGAACTGCTGACCCCGCTGGTGCTGCGCGCCGTGGGCATCCTGCGCCGGCGCGGCGAGATTCCGGACATCATGGTGGATGGGCGCACGGTCGCCCTTCAGCACCGCTCCCCGCTCGCCCAGGCGCAGGCGCAGCGGGACGTGCAGGCGACGCTGCGCTGGCTCGACACCGCGCGGCAGCTCGGCCCGGAGGCGCTGTCCTCGGTGGACGTCGCAGCCACCGCGCGCTGGCTGGGCGAAGCCTTCGGCGTGCCGGCCAAGTTGGTGCGGGGGGAGGCGCCCCATGGCTGACCCCGTTGGTTTGGACGGGGCTGGCTGGGCTTGGCTGGAGGGCGTCCCGGCCGCCGAAGCCGGGCCGGGCGGCGATCCGGCGCCCAGCTTCGCCCGCTGCTTCGCCGGGCCGGACGGGGCGCGGGTGCTGGGCACGCTGAAAGCCATGACGCTGGAACGCACGCTCGGCCCCGACGCCTCCGACGCCGCCCTGCGCGACCTGGAAGGCCAGCGCCGTCTGGTCGCCATCATCCTCGCCCTGACCGCCCGCGGGCAGGGTGCCTGAACCTCCATCGACAAGGAGCTTTTCCATATGGCCGAGAATCTGCTGACCTCCCCCGTTCCCGGCGCTCCGCCCGCGGTGCCCGAGAAGTTCCGCGACCCCCAGACCGGCGCCGTTCGGGTGGAGGCGCTGCTGAAGTCCTATCTGGAGCTGGAGCGCAAGCTGTCCGGCCCCGGCGGCGGCGAGCGGCCCGACCTGCTGATGGCGCCGGGCGTGCCGGACGCGCCGGACGGCTACTGCATCGCCTGCGACCACGGTCTGTTCGAACCGGACCCGGCGATCAACAGCCGCCTGCACGGCGCCGGCTTCACGCCGGAGCAGGCGCAACTCGTGTACGATCTTGCCGCCGAACGGCTGGTCCCTCTGATCCAGGAACTGGCCGCCGAGTTCCAGGCGGAACGGGAGATCGAACGGCTGTCCGCCCAGTTCGGCGGGGCCGAGCGCTGGCGGGACGTGTCGCGGCAGCTTCACGCCTGGGCCGTGAAGAACCTGCCGCCGGCGGCGGTGGAGGGGCTGTCCACCACCTATGAAGGGGTGATGGCGCTTCACAAGATGATGACCGGCGCCGAGCCCGCCGCCCTGTCCATGGCCACCGGTCCGGCGTCCGGCGGCGGGGAGGCGGAGCTTCAGGCGCTGATGCGCGACCCCCGCTATTGGCGGGACCGCGATCCGGCGGTGGTGTCGCGGGTGACCGACGGCTTCCGGCGCCTCTATCCGAACGGCTGATGCCGTGGACCGGCGGCGCGGCGTGGCTTCGCAGAGGATTTGCGTTGCCGTGCCGCGCCGAACGGGCAAAATGTCGCAGGGGGATTGAAAGCGGCGCCGCGCCCTTGCCAGGGGCAACTTGGCCGTTGCGTGGCTGAAGTAAAAAGGCGAGTCTTCCCCGCGGAACGACCGCCGGCCAGAGGGAAGGGCCGGGTGCGACGACTGCCGCCGGGACCTTAATGACGCTGCGCCGCAAGATCCGCTGGCTGACCTGGATCGGCCTGATCGGCTGCCTCATGGCGGCTATACCTGCGCTTTATCTGCTTCGCAGCGGTTTGATTAGCGAACGGGGGCGTTTGACGCACGCTCTGGTCCAGTCGGCGCATGCGATGCTGGGCGAGATCAACGCCGCCATCGACGCAGGCGCCTTGCCGCGGGCCGAAGGGCAGGAGCAGGCGCGGCTGGCGCTGCGGGCGCTGGGTCGCGATCCCTTCCATGTCAGTGCCTTTACCGACGGGCGCGTGCCCGATGGATGGATGGGCGAGGAGCACGCCGTCCGTGCGAGCATCGTTTTCGAGCCCTGGGGCTGGGCCATCGCTGCGGCCAGCGGGACCGACGATCTGGACCGCGAGTTCTTCGTGGAGGCGTTGGCCTTCGTCCTGTTCCTCTTGGTGCTGCTGGCGCTGAGCTGGCCGCTGTCGGTGTTCCTGTCGCAGCATGTGCTGGGTCCCATCGAGGCGCTGTCGGAGCGCATGGAGCGGCTGACGCAGGGGCAGACCGGCGTCGACATCCCCGGTCGCGACCGCGCGGACGAATTCGGCGCAATGGCCCGCGCCATGGAGTATTTCCGACAGGCCGCCGAAGCGCTGATCGAGCGCGACGAGCGGCTGTTCGGCATCATGAACAACGTCGGCGAAGCCATCGTGCTGGTCGGCCAGGACGGTCTGGTGGAGGAGCACAATCCCGCCGCCGTCGCGCTGTTCGGCGTGCCTCCGGACCGGCTCGACGGGCGGCGTTTCGCCGACCTGTTCACCGGGGAGGACCGTGAGCGGGTTGCCCGGCTGCTGGGCATGGAAACGCTGGCCGACGGCGCCGGCCGTGCGGAGCGCGCGGAGGAGCTGGGGATCGACCGCGAGGACGGGCGGGTCGATGCGTCGCTCACCGTTTCCTGCCTGGATGTGCAGGGGCGGCGCAGCTACGTCTGCGCGCTGGCCGACATGACGCAGCGGCTGCGCCACGAGCGGGAGTTGCTGCGGCTCGCCACGCGCGACCGGCTGACCGGCCTGCCGAACCGGGCGCTGGTCGAATCGCTTCTGGAGTCGTCCATCGAGCGGGCGCGCCGCCATGGCCGCCGCTTCGCCGTTCTGTGCCTGGACCTGTCGCGCTTCAAGCTGATCACCGACACGCTGGGCCACCATGCCGGCGATCTGCTGTTGCAGGAGGTCGCGTCGCGAATCGTCGTGACGGTGCGGGCCTGCGACACGGTGGGGCGCATCGGCACCGACGACTTCGCGGTGATCCTGGACGAGGTGGGAGACACGAAGGAGGCGGAGACCGCCGCCCAGCGCATCCTCGCCGCCTTCGAGGAGCCGGTGCTGCTGATGGAGACGGAGCATTACGTCCGCCCGTCCATCGGCATCGCGCTGTTCCCCGACGATGCCGACAGCCCGCAGGAGCTGATCCGTTCCGCCGACACGGCGCTCTATGCGGCCAAGCGGGCGGGCGGCAACCGCCATGCCTTCTTCCGCAAGGAACTGGCCGACCAGGCGCACCGCCATCTGGCGCTGGACCGCGACCTGCGCGCCGCGCTGGCGAACGGGGAGTTCCAGCTCCACTACCAGCCCAAGGTGTCGCTGATCGACCAGACGCTGGAAGGGTTCGAGGCGCTGCTGCGCTGGGAGAAACCCGGTTTCGGCATGATCTCCCCCGGCGAATTCATCCCGGTCGCGGAGGACACGGGCTTCATCGTGCCGCTGGGCGACTGGGTGCTGGACGAAGCCTGCCGCCAGTTGCGCGAGTGGCTGGACCGCGGGCTGGAGCCGGTGCCGGTGGCCGTCAACATCTCCCCGCGCCATCTGCGCCAGCGATCCGCCGAGGAATTCCGCCGCATCATCGACCGGCACGGCCTGTCGCCCGATCTGGTCGAGTTGGAGATCACCGAAGGTGCGGTGATGCAGGACATGGACCACGCGCTGTCCGTGCTGGCGGCGCTGAAGGCCATGGGCATCCGCGTGGCGGTGGACGATTTCGGCACCGGCCACTCCTCGCTGAGCTATCTGAAGCGGCTGCCGGTGACGACTTTGAAGATCGACCGCTCCTTCGTGAACGGCGTGCCGAGCGAGCGCGAGGACAACGGCATCGTCTCCACCATCATCGCCATGGCCGACATGCTGGGGCTGGACGTGGTGGCGGAGGGCGTGGAGAAGCAGGAACAGGCCAATTTCCTGCGCCACCACAATTGCACCCTGGTCCAGGGCTGGCTGACCGGGCGCCCCGTTCCCGCCGTCCAGGCCGCCGACCTGTTGTCCGTGCGTCTGCGCCGGACCGCGTGAGGGAAGAGCGCCGGGGGCTTCCTCAGCCCCCGGAGCGCTCCGGATGTCAGTGCAGCGCGCCCTTGACGTCCTTGTACTTGCCCTTCTGCCAGGTCTCCAGACCCTTGAGGTCGTTCTCCGTCATGTCGATGGTCAGGCGGTCGCCCTTCATGTGCAGCCGGTCCAGAGGCAGGACGACGTCCTTGTTGCTGATGTCGGCGACGTGATCGACATCGAGCACGGCGAAGGTCTGGCCGCCCTTGCTGACGATGCCTTCGACCTCGGCGATGTCCTTGCCGTCGCTGCCGTAGATGTCCTTTCCCTTGAGCTGGGCCGCGGTCATCTTGGCGACCGCCGGGTCGAGCGGCCCGTGGGTGGCCCCGACCTGCGAGGTCGGCTTGTTGGCCGGAGCCTGCTTGGCGGTCGTGCCGGGCGCGTTGTCGGCCATTGCCGGCGCGGCGAGCAGAAGGGCGGCGATGCCGCAGGCGGTCATGATCGTCTTCATGAAGCGTATTCCTCTTCTTGTACCGTGTTTTCCGGGCCGTGGAAGGCGGGATATTCAACAGCACAATCCTGGGGATATTCCGCATTCCAACGGGGTACCGCGTCGGGAAAGTTTCGAATAAGGAAAAAATTCTTGACATGACGGGATATCCGTCCTAGAACCGGTCTTGCCAACGCCCGACGTGCGTCCTCTCCCGCGGTGGGCGGCGGCATCCCGAACCTCCCCTCCATGCCTGTCCTGAAAGGGGCTGGCCGGACAACCGAAAGGCCCGGCCAGCCCTTTTCTTTTTCGCGCTTCGCCCGCGGCCGGGCGCGCGTCCCCCGCTCTTTCGGGAACGGGCGCGCCTGACAACCGGGTGGCGGAATGCTCCCCGCCGGACGGGACCCCCGCAGAACGCGAAAGGAATGTAATCCGATGTCCACCTCGGTCGCCCAGGCTTTCGTCAAGCAGTTCGAACGCGAAGTGCACGACGCCTACCAGCGCATGGGCTCCAAGCTGCGCAACACGGTGCGCACCAAGAACAACGTCCAGGGCGCTTCCACCGTCTTCCAGAAGGTCGGCAAGGGCACGGCCTCCACCAAGGCGCGCCACGGCGCGGTTCCGGTGATGAACCTGGACCACACGCCGGTGGAATGCACCCTTTACGACTTCTACGCCGGCGACTGGGTCGACCGGCTGGACGAGCTGAAGACCAACATCGACGAGCGGCAGATCATCGCCAGCGCCGGCGCCTACGCGCTGGGCCGCAAGACCGACGAACTCATCCTCGCCGAGCTGAACAAGTCCACCAACCACGCGGGCGGCGCCGGCGACGGGCTGACCAAGGCGAAGGTGCTGGCGGCCTTCGAAAAGCTGGGCGAGTCCGACGTGCCGGACGACGGCCAGCGCTACGCCGTCGTCGGCTGGAAGCAGTGGAGCCAGCTTCTGGGCATCGACGAGTTCGCCAGCACCGAATATGTCGGCGCCGACGAGCTGCCCTGGCGTGGCACCCAGGCCAAGCGCTGGCTGGGCACGCTGTGGATGCCGCATTCCGGCCTGAAGGCCGAGGGCGGCGTGCGGCTGTGCCACTGGTACCACAAGACGGCCATCGGCCACGCTTCCGGCGCCGACGTGAAGACCGACATCTCCTGGCACGGCGACCGCGCCGCGCACTTTGTGAATAACATGATGTCGCAGGGCGCCGGCCTGATCGACGCGGCGGGCGTCGTCACCATGCGCTGCCTGGAAGCCTGACGCCGCTCCCCCGTTCCGACGACCGACACGGAGTTTCCTCCCATGGCCTATCTTCCGAAGGACCTGAGCGTCCTTGCCTACGCCAACGGCTTCACGCTCTGGCATTACACGACGCCGGACGCCGCCACCCAGGTGGACGGCAGCGGCTATTTCAACGGCGCGGCCGACCTGCTGCGCACCGGCGACATGATCCTGGCCAACACCGGCACCGCCGGGACCCCCGCCGCGGGCGTCTTTGTGGTCGCGTCCAACGCCGTGGGGGTGGTGGACGTCACCAACCTGTCGCCGTTCGGCGCGTCCAACACGGACTGACGGGGCCGGTGAGGGGGATGCGCGTGGCGGTACGTCCGGTCAAAGCACAACCCCCTCACCCTGACCCTCTCCCCAGAGGGGAGAGGGGATATCAGAAGGGTTGGAAGGATCGATCCCATGGCATTGACCGCTATCGGGCTGTGCAGCCGCGCGCTCATCAAGATCGGGGCGACGGCGATCACCGCCTTCGACGAGGGCACCGCCGAGGCGGAAGTCGCGGCCTCGCTCTACGAACCGGCGCGGGACGCGCTGCTGTCGGCCAACGCCTGGAGCTTCGCCACGCGGCAGGCCCGGCTGGCCCGGCTGGCCGACGACCCGGTGGCCGACTATGGCGCGGCCTTCCAGCTTCCCGCCGATTTCCTGCGGGCGCTCGGCGCCGGGGTCGGCGGGCGGGGCCGCGGGCTTGAGTACCGCATCGCCGGGCGGGCGCTGCATACGGCGTCCGACACGGTGGTGCTGACCTATGTCGGGCGCCCGGCGGAGGAGGACTTCCCGGCCTTCTTCGACCAGGCGCTGATCGCCCGGCTGGCCGCGGAGTTCTGCATCCCGCTGACCGAGAATTCGAGCCGGGCCGAGTTGTTGCAGCGGCTGGCCGAAACCGAGTTCCGCCGCGCCCGCCAGATCGACGCCCTGCAGGACAGCCAGCCGGGCTTCGAGGATTTCACCCTGATCGACGCGAGGGGCTGATGGCGCGGATTCGTCAGGTGAAGACCAACTTCACGGCGGGGGAGATCTCCCGCCGGCTGCTCGGGCGCGGGGACCTGCGCGCCTACGACAACGGGGCGCTGGCGCTCCGCAATCTGTTCATCCACCCCACGGGCGGGGTGACGCGCCGCTCCGGCCTCGCCTTCGTCGATCCGGCGCACGGCGACGGGCGGCTGGTCGCCTTCGAGTTCAACACGGAACAGACCTATCTGCTGGTCTTCTCGGAGGGGCGGATCGACGTCTACGGCAACGACACGCCCATCGCCACGGTGGCCGCGCCCTGGACCGCCGCCCAGCTTTCCCAGGTCACCTGGACGCAGAGCGCCGACACGCTGCTGGTCTGCCATCCCGACGTGCCGCCGCGCAAGCTGACCCGCAGCGGCGCCAGCGCATGGACGCTGACGGACTGGAGCTATGTCGCGGAGGGGGAGCGGCTGGCGATGCCCTTCTATCGCTTCGCCGATCCCGCCGTCACGCTGGCCCCGTCGGGCACGGACGGGCTGGTGACGGTGACGGCCTCCGCCCCGGTCTTCGACCCGAGGCAGGAAGGCACGCGAATCCGCATCCAGGGCAAGCAGCTTCGCGTGGAGGGGGTGGCTTCCGCCACGCAGATCACCGCGACGGCGTTGGAGACGCTGTCCGGCACCGCCGCGACGACGGCCTGGGACGAGCAGTCCTTCTCGCCGCTGCGCGGCTGGCCGGTGTCGGCGGCCTTCCACCAGGACCGGCTGGTCATCGGCGGGTCGCGCGACCTGCCGAACCGGCTGTGGCTGTCGCGGTCCGCCGATCTCTGGAACTTCGATCTGGGCACCGGGCAGGACGACGAGGCCATCGAGTTCGGCATCCTGTCGGATCAGGTGAACGCCGTGCGCGCCGTCTTTTCCGGACGGCATCTTCAGGTCTTCACCTCCGGCGCGGAATACATGGTGTCGGGTGATCCGCTGACGCCGCAGAACATCCAGGTGCACCGGCAGACGCGCATCGGCTCCCCCGTGGACCGCTCCGTCCCGCCGCGCGACGTGGACGGCGCCACCCTGTTCGTGTCGCGCAACGGGCGGGAAATCCGCGAATTCCTCTACACCGACACCGAGGCCGCCTATCAGGCCAACGATCTGGCGCTGCTGGCCCGGCATCTGGTGGTGAGGCCGCGCGACCAGGATTACGACCAGGGCCGCCGCCTGATGTTCGTGGTCATGGAGGACGGCGCGCTCTGCGCCCTGACCGTCTACCGGCTGGAGCAGGTGACCGCCTGGACCCGGCTGGAGACGGACGGGGCGGTGCGCTCCGTCGCGGTGGTCGGGGACGAGGTGTATGTGCTGGTGGACCGCGCCGGGCGGTGGAGCGTGGAGCGCTTCGACGACGAACTGAACCTCGACGCCGCCCTGGTCGGTGACCATGACGCCCCGACCGCGGTGTGGAGCGGGCTGGACCATCTGGAGGGGCGGACCGTCGCGGTGGTCGCCGATGGGATGGTCCGCGCCGACGCCACCGTCGCCGCCGGGAAGATCGTGCTCGACCCGCCCGCCCGCCATGTGGAGGCCGGGCTGCCCTACAGCCACCGCGTCGAGCCGTTGCCGGTCAGCCTTCTGGGGCAGGCGGGCGCGACGGACGCGGTGCGGCTGGTCTCCGTCCGCTTCCGGCTGGAGGAGACGGCGGCGCTGCACGCCGACCTGGGACGCGGCCTTCAGGAACTGCCGCTGCACCGGGCCGGGCCGCAGCCGGTGGGCGGCGTGCCGGTGCCGGTGTCCGGCGACCGCAAGTTGCGCGCGCTGGGCTGGCGGCGCGACAGCGACCGGCCCCTGTGGAGCATCCGGCAGGACGCGCCGCTGCCCTTCACGCTTTTGTCCGTAACCATGGAATTGAGGGTGAACGACTGATGGGCGGAATCACGACCCTTGCCACGACGGCCCTGCCGCTGGCGAACTCCATCGCCGATACGGTGGACCGCTATTCCGGCAACTCGGCCAGCGCGCGCCAGCAGCAGGCCGCGGAGGAGCGCAAATACGCCTATCAGGCGGAACAGCAGCGTCTGCAATGGCAGCGCGAGGACGAATTGCGCCGCCAGGACCAGGAGCTTCAGCGCCGGAAGGAGGAACAGGCCCGCATCGAGGCGGAGCAGCAGCGCGTCCGCGAGATGGACTGGCTGACGCAGAGCCAGAATCTGTCCGCCCGGCAGTTGCGCGCCGGGCAGGCCGCCACGCTGGCGGAGAAGGAGGCGGACGCGCGCACGCGCCTCGCCCAGGCGTCCACCACCGCCCAGTCGGACGAGCGGCGGCGCGTGGACGCCCTGCGCCGCACCGTGGCGCGCACCCGCGCCGCGCTCGGCTCCAACGGAGTCAGCGCGGCGGACGGCTCCGGCGAGGCGATCCTGCTGGGCGTCGTCAAGGACAGCGCCGCCGAGCGCACGGAGGCGGAGGGCGCCGACCGGCTGAAGCGCGAGGCCATCCAGCAGGAGGTGGACAATGTGCGCCGCCGCAACCTGCTGGAACAGGCGCAGCTCGCCGAGCGCCAGCGGCTGGAATTCATGAGCCGCTTCTACTGAGGCTTGCTTTCGTTCCACGCAGCAGGAGGGGCGCACCATGCCCAGCGCAATCGACGTTCCGCGCGGCAACCCGCGCGTCCAGTATCTTGCCGACGGGGTGCAGACGGACTTCACTTTTCCGTTTCCGGTCTTCGAGGACGGCGACCTTCAGGTCTTCCTGGGCGCGGCGCGGCAAACCACCGGCTATGCGGTGACCGGCGCCGGGGAAACGGCGGGCGGCACGGTGGCCTTCGCGGCACCGCCGGAGGCCGGGACGCCCGTCCTGCTGCGCCGCCGTCTGCCCATCGAGCGGATGAGCGATTTCCTGGAAAGCGGGCCGCTTCCGGCCTCCAGCCTGAACCGGGAGTTCGACCAGCTCACCGCGGCGCTCCAGCAGGTGGCCGGCGATCAGGATCTGATGCTGCGCTACACCGACACCGACCTGCCGGCCTCCAACCGGTTGCCGGAACGGGCGGTGCGGGCCGGGCAGCTTCTGGCCTTCGATTCCGTGGGCAACCCCATCGCCCGCAAGCCGGTGGACGAGGAGGCGCTGTCCACCTTCGTCGCTCCGGGTGCCGGGGCCGTGCGCCGTCCGGTGCGCGAGAAGCTGGCCGACGCCCTGTCGGTGAAGGACTTCGGCGCGGTCGGCGACGGCATCGTGGACGACACGCTGGCGATCCAGGCCGCCCTGACGAGTGCCACAGCGGTTTATGTGCCGCCGGGTACCTACCGGATCACCAACACGCTGACCGTGGGCTATGGCCAGACGCTCTACGGGGCGGGGCAGAGTTCCGTCATCGCCGGGGCGTCGGCGGGTTTCGACCTGATCCATCTGCCGGACGGCTACGCCACGGTGGCGGGGCTGCGGCTGGAGAAGGGCGATGCTGCGGTGAAGCTGTTCGGGCGGGATGGCCCCTGCGTGCACAACACGCTGAGCGACCTGACCATCTGGGATCCGCGGGTGGGGCTGCTTTTCGACGGCTACACCGATCCCAACTGGCCCTGCTACTGGAACATGGTGTCGCGAATCCTGGTGGCGCGCCCATCGCTGCACGGGGTGTGGCTGACCCGGACGGGGGAGGGCGACACCCCCAACGCCAACCGCTTTTCCATGGTGCGCGTCTATTCCCTGTCGGCGCCCATCGCCGGATGCGGATTCTTCGTGGAGCAGGGCAAGTACAACAACAGCTTCCAGGACTGCGAGGCGAACCTGTCCACCATGGCGCTGGCCTGCTTCCGCGTCGGCGCCAACACGGACAAGACGCTGATCCTGAACTTCTACGCCGAGACGCTGGGCGGCGTGCCGAACGTGCAGATCGACGCCGGGTCGGTGGAGACGGCCATCGTCAACCTGCTGTCCATGTCCGCCGGTCCGGCCATCTATGACAAGTCCGGCGGCCAGTACACGGCGGTGAACGCCGGCTATCCGGAAAAGAACCGGCTGGCGCGCAGCCGCGTATCCCAACTGATCGTGGAGGCTCTGCGCTACGACACGGAGTATGTGGAGCCGCAGGCCGGCGGGGTGATCGCGCTGGACCTGACCAGTTCCGTCTATCTGGTCAGCGCCTATGGCGGGAATGTCGAGCTTCAACTGCCGGCGGCGGGGGCGGCCAACGGCCATGCGGTGACCGTGAAGCGGACGGACGCATCGGCGCACCGCCTGACCGTCACGGAGATCGGCGGGCCGGGGCCGGACGGGCGGACGGTGGCGCTGGGCAACCGCTACGACTTCGTGACCGTCGTATCCAACGGTGCGAACTGGTGGGTGGTGGCCGGCAACAACCGGCCCGGCAACGCCCATTTCCATGACCAGCCCGGCCTGTTCGAGCCGGACTTGAACCAGTCGCTGTATCTGGTCAGCGCCTACGGCGGAGCCGTCACGGTGCGGCTGCCGCCGCCGGGCGCTCTGCATGCGGTCGGACGCACGGTGACCGTCAAGAAGTCCGACGTTTCGGGCAACCCGGTCACCGTCACCGTGCAGGGAGGCAACGGGCCGGACAACGCCCCGGTGACCTTGGGCTCCACCGGCAGCGCCGTGACGGCCATGTCCAACGGCGCCGGCTGGCACATTCTGGGACGGGTGGCGTGATGGAGGCGGTGGAACGGAAAAGGAAGGGCTTCTTCACCTTCGTCCACAACTGAAATGAAGAAGTTCCACTCTCGCAAGTTACTGATATTTCTCTGTATTTTCCCCACATCGTGTGTTGTCCTTTGCTCGACACACACGTTCATACACACAAGCCGCAGTCGGTTGACACGCACCAGACACACCTTCTAGACCTGTACAACGTGCTATTAAGGGCGCGTGTGATAAGCCGCGAGCATCAACCCGAAGGGCTGCTGCCATGTCGTCCCAACTGACCGTACCATCGAACCGCATCGCCGTTCCGGTGAACGAGGGGAATGTTGTCGCATATGACCCCTTCGTCGTTGCGCCCATTCCGTCATTCAAAATCCCCGACGTGTTGGAGCATGGCTCTGACGTTGAGATGTCCTATCTGACGCGGGACATGCTGATTCACCAGTACGGCAGCATAGTCTTTACGGAGGGTGAGTTTTGGTGTTTCGCAGACACGCACTGGGTTCCCTTGCCGGATGAAATCCTGCGCCAATACGCTCACAAGTTTGATGGCAAGCTTTACCTGATGCCGAACGGAAAATGCGGTAAAGTCCTACTGAATAAAGGAAGGATTGACTCGATTTTGCACGAAGTTGCGATGCTGATGACAGTGCGCGACTTCTTCTCCGATGCGCCTATTGGGATCAACTGCCTCGCTGGCTTCGTGGAGATCGGACCCAACGGGGGAACGATTCATGAGCACAGTCCGCGACACAAACAGCGGCATCTAATCGAGGCACATTATGATGCGGAGAATCCCGCGCAACCGGGTCCGCTGTTGACCAAGCTGCTGAACGGCTGTTTCGCCAACCTTGAACCCGACGAGTCGGCGGCACGCATCCTCACGCTGAGCCAGATCGGTGGGGCGGCCATCGCGGGCATGGCGACGAAGCTGAAGAAGCCGAAGGCCGCAGTGCTGCACGGCCAAACCGCTGAAAATGGCAAGAGCCAATTCCTTGAGTGCTTCCGCGCATTTCTGCCGGGCGATGCGGTCTGCGCGTTCTCCATTCAGCAGATCGGCGATGAGCGCTTCATTCCGCGTCTGTCGGGCAAGCTACTGAACACCTGCGATGAATTGTCCGCCGCTGCGGTGACTTCGGACACCTTCAAGCGCGTCGTTACGGGTGAAGCGCTGAGCGGGCGGGAGGTGAGGAGGCTTGCAGTGGAAGTCCGCCCTGTCGCGCAGCACGTCTTCAGCACGAACGTGCTCCCTGGCTTCATCGGCGGCGCAGATCGCGGCGTGCGTCGGCGTCTACTGATTGTGCCATTCGAGCGGTCAATTCCCGACTCGGAGAAGGTGGAGAACATCGGCGCGCGGATCGCGGACGAGGAGGCGGATGGGCTTCTGGCTTGGCTGATCGCAGGAGCAGTGTCGCTGGTGCAGGCGGGCTTCATCCACGAATCCCAGGCGTGTAAGCAGGCACTGGATGATTGGCTGTTCAATTCTGACGTTGTCCTGGCATGGCTGAACGAAGAATGCGAGGTGACGGGGAAGGAAGAGGACGCAGTGCCGTCCAGCTTGGCGTATTCGGCATTCAATGTGTGGGCAAAGGGCGAAGGTTACGACAGGATTCCAAACGCCAACGTCTTCAAGCAGCGCATGCTGGCTGCTGATCCTCAGTCGCGCATTGCCTGGAAGGCGACGAACAAGGGAAAGCTCATTACCGGACTGCGGATGGGAAAGCCGGCTGAGAGCGCGGATCAAAACCCGATCGGAACCGAGGCAGCTCAACGCTTTCGGCTCACCGGATCGGGGGGGGGGGTAATAGGAACTCTTAGTTAGGTGACCGGCGCGGAAGGGGCGATGACGCACGCGAGAACGCTCGATCAGGCGCCTGCCAACAAGCGCGCGCCAGCCGTCACCAAAACTGCTCAACCCTATGATTCTGCTAAGACTTTTGTGATTCTTAGGCGTCACCGATTCAAGCCATAGGAGTCACGATGCGGAGGGTAATGTCCAGCATCTATCGTGGAAGGGCGAGCCGCAGTACACCGCCGCATGTAACCCGCCATGGCCTGCTACATCCGCAGATCTCAATGTCGCCGAGGGAGCCATCGCCCGCCTCCGGGCGGTAGCTCTTCAGCATCCTGCTAAGCACGCACACCGAAGCAAAGGTGTACCGCGCGTTGCGTGTTGGCCCCTTGCCCTCTCCTGTCCCGTGTGATACCGAGTCCACTCGAACCGAAATTTGCGCAACGGCCAAATTATGCTCAAGACGCTGAGGATTGGAAATTTTAAAGCTTTTGGCGAAATACAGGAAATACCACTGGCGCCTATAACGCTAATTTATGGCCCAAATTCCGCTGGCAAAAGCTCGATTATGCAATCGATTCTACTAATGAGCCAGTCATTAGCGGCGGAGCCATTTGGCGAGTCAAAATTAATGTTCTCCGGAGATCTTGTTGATCTCGGAACGTTTACGTCTGCTCTCCATAAGCATGACGTAACCCTACAGATGAACCTTGGGTTTTCATTTAGCTCGTCAAGGAGGGGGCCGTTTTGGGGGCCGCCATTGAGGCCTCGGAGCCTGACAAGATCCATCGATATATCTCTGGAGCTTGCTCCCTCCAATCAGCGGGAGCGTCATTACAATGCGCGCCTCAGCAGCGTTAAGTATGCTTTTGACGAGAAGGGCATACTTAGTGTTGAGCTTAAAAGACGTCAAATGACACAGGGTAAGGACAGTGACTCTCCCGAAGTTAGCATGTATAGAGTCGCAAACATGCATTCCTCCATCAGCTTGGTACGTTTTCTGAGGGCAAAAGAGCGGGCTGACTTCATTGAAAGTGAATCTAACGTTGCAGCCTTGCGAGCTATTGTGAACAAAATTGAGGTTTCTCCAGAAGATGCAAAGATGATTTCTAGAGTAAATTTTTCTCCTTATGGCTTTTTGCCTTCATTTCCATACATACCAGATATCGCGAACATCGATAGTATATCACAGGATGCTCGCGGGCTCTCAATGGCGTCGTCTCCTCTGGAGGGAATTCGTCGCGAATTTTCGACGGAAGTGCAATCCATTTCTTACCTCGGACCACTGAGGAGCCACCCAGCACGGCATTACCTTGTATCTGGCGCTGATACGCAGAGCGTAGGGAAGCAGGGCGAGCACATGCCGCAAATGTTGTGGAGAAGGAAAAAGGATGTTGTGCCAAAGATAAACGAAAAGTTCGCAGAGTTTCAAATTCCCTATAAGATAGACGTCAAGGCTGTTGGTGATGACATTACAGGTGAAATCATTACCATTCAGCTTTCCGATGAAGCAGGCATTACAGTGAGCCCCGCGGACGTCGGGTTTGGCATTGGACAGCTCCTCCCGATCCTCGTAGAAGGCGTCGTTTCATCAGGAAAGACTATATGCGTTGAGCAACCGGAAATCCATCTCCATCCAAAACTACAAGCACATATCGCCGATTTCCTAATAGAAACAGCCAAGTCGTTTATAACCCCGCGTCAAACCGGCAGGTCGGCAAAGGAGTTTGGGGGAAATCAGTGGATCGTTGAGACGCACAGTGAATCTCTAATGTTGCGCCTCCAGAAGCGTATTAGTGAGGGTTTGCCGCCAGACTTCGTTAGCGTCCTTTACGTGCAGCCAATGGCAAATGGAAGCTCCCGCGTCGAACGCTTGCGCCTCGATAAAGATGGAGACTTTATTGACGAGTGGCCAGACGGCTTTTTCGAAGAAGGCTATCGAGAAATTTTTGGGGGAAAGTAAAAATGCCGGCTCGAATTGCATTAGAACCAGAAGCCATCGCGTTCAATGGAACCTCGGAGGCTGATTGCAAAGCAAGCCACGATCGCTTTTTTGAGGTATGGGAGCGTTTTGGAGTCCTAGTTGTTCCCGAAGACAAGGATTCTCTAAACAGAGCTATCGAAAGGCTGCCGCAATCTTACAGGAAAAAATGGAAAAATGCGCTAAAGTCGTCGCGATTCCGCGTTATAGAGAAGGATTTGCCGGATTTTAGCGGGATAAATGTTGAGGCTGACCTCTTGGCTTTTTCTGAAAAGGCCGATCTGGTCAGCTTAGAAGACGCACGGGGCGTCTGCGTGTGCATCTCTGATGAAAATTATTCAAAGGTCTACGAGGAAGCAGAACTTGAAGTGTGTCGCTTTGCCTTTTTGGACCGCAGTCATGCCGTGACATCGAGGAAGGATGCCTGGGATACTCTGATATATAAAGGCGAGCGTCGCGAAGACATATGGAAGAATAAGTTCAGCGGGTTGTGTAGGTATGCGAAAAGAATTTCATTGATCGATCGATATGCCGGCAAGAACCTTATAAAAAGTTTTGGAAAGGGAGAGGTCAGCGGTGTTGAGATTTTTCTTAGAAGACTGTCTTCAATAAATGAGTGCATTGATAGCAAGACAATAAACCTCTTTGTATCTGATGAGGAGACGGAAAAAAACGCTCTTGTCCGAACGATGAGTAAGGTTCTTGAAGGCTCGCGCCGAAATGTCCGAAGCTTTCACGTCCACATCTGCCCTGATAAAATATTTGGAGCTGCTGCTCACGATCGGTTCGTGAGATTTGATAATCTCATCACAGCTTTGGGGAAGGGTCTTTCTGTATTCGAAGACGAAACCTGCCAGGAGAATTATTCATGCCAGCTTTTTATTGACAGAGATGAAAAATTTCGGAACGAAGTTGAGGGATTTATAATGAAGAACTCACATAAGGAAACTCTTATTTAGCGGGGTTCATTGATAATTGCCAGAATTAGAGATTGGTTGTGCTAACAATTGTTCCAACTTCCTCAAGTTATATGCGATCATCTGTCTAGGCAAATCTTTGCTTGGCGCACTCAGAGGATTCACAGCGGGGGCGCCGCCGTGCGATTTTGGCGCCATGGCCCAGACTTGTCTGCGTCATCGTCGGAGCGGAGGACCGCGTGCGTTTGGGCGCGTTCCTCGGCGACCGCAACGGTCCGCTCAAGCTGACTGAGCACCCGAGCTGGGTCTTCCATTTCACGCCCACCTCGGCCTCTTGGATCAATGCTGTCCAGGGCTTTTTCTCGATCATCACGCGACGGAGCATCCGGCGTGGCGTCTTCAAATCCGTTGCTGATCTCCAGGACGCCATCACCCGCTACATCCGCACACACCACAAGGCCGCCAAGCCCTTCGTCTGGACCAAGCCCGCCGACTCCATCCTCGCCAATATCGCCCGGCTTCCTGCACCTTCTGAATGAGTCAGTGTACTAGATCCAACCGTTGATCAAAGCGTGACGTCAAAAAATGAGGCGCGATCCTTTTCTTTGACTATGGGGTAGAACGTTAAGTGACCGAATGACGGTGGTGCTATGTCCGAGTATAGCCTAACAGCTAGGCCCAGAGTTGTTAGCGATACAACAATGCCTGTTATGTCGAGCTCCCACATCCTCTCAAGTATTTTATGAGAACAGTCGGGAAAGGTGCTTTTGTATTTAACGTTATAATGCGGCTGAAAATACCGTATTAGGGAGGCTTCTGCGAGTTTTATGCGGTCATTTCTGTCAATGGGCTCGCTCATAAACCTGTCGAGCCTATCTGGTGCGTCATCCATCGACATTTCAGGCTTGTAAGGTGAATACCCGCCAACGACATGACGCTTGTGGAATTCATAACTGAACAGTAATACATGAACCTCTTGGTCGGGGCGCATATCATTCACGTCCGCAAGAACACTTTGTAGAGATCCATGTCCGTCCTTGCCTGTTTTCCCGATTAGCCGGTCCACGGCGCTTCTTTCACCCTCTTCGCCATACGATCTTCCAATGTACTCAACGAACATGTCAGTATATTTTGGGTTTACCGCCTCGTTGAGGCGCAAAATATCAAAGAGACGCACTCCAACTTCCTGAAGTTCTGAGCTATCAAATGGCTCGATCCACAACATTTCAAATGGACTTTCACCCACACGAACTTTCTTGGCTTGGAAAGGGAGCGCGAAACGAAGCTCAAATTTTTCAAACTCTGTCCTAGAAGTTTGAGCCATTACGGTTCCTGATATTACTTTCCCATCACAATCGACGGAAAAGCTATCAACTATCAAGCTTAAGCGTGGCCTCCGAGCGACAATGTATAATTGGTATCGGCTCAAGCTCTCGCGGATATTCTGGTCCAGGCGATATAGCTCGGATGGCTTGAACACGGGGGGTTCAGAGGACGACAATTCTAAAGCGCCCTCTATTTCATGAAGCTGGTACATTTTTCAGTTCCTCGTATTCGTAAGATGGGCTTGGCCTGAGCCGAGCAACAATGCGGCTCAGTATCTGTCACCCCACCTTCCTATCATAATCAAGCCGTTGCGCAAGCGCACTTATCTGCATTCTTTAAAGATTTGGTGCAATCACCGGATCCTGCCAACAAACATTCTCAGATAATTCGACCGTGCGTAAGTACATTTTCTGTTGGAGTAAGAATTGATGCATGATCGATTGCGCCGTACACGGATTGAACTGTTTGGAAGCGGCCAGTCAGGTGCTGCCTCGCGGAAGCCGCAATGTCGGCAGCGTAATAAGCTCTACGCCTCCCCGCTCTCCAAGGCTCGGTAGACGCTGGCGCGACTGACGGCCAGCGCCTCCACGATCTGAGGCACCGTCTTGCCGCTGGCACGCATGGCGCGGATTTCGTCGCCCTTGGCGCGAGCGGTGGGTTTCCGGCCCTTGTACTTCCCTTCGTTCTTCGCCTTGGCGATGCCTTCGCGCTGGCGCTCCAACATGACGGCACGCTCGAACTCTGCCACGCCTCCCATGACCGTCATCATCAGCTTGCCGGTGGGTGTCGAGGTGTCGAGGTTCATCGCCAGAATGCGCAGGCTCGCGCCCTTCGCTTCGATGCGCTCAACGATCTGGAGGAGGTGGGCGACGGAGCGCGCGAGTCGGTCCAGCTTCGTGACCACAAGTGTATCCCCGTCGCGGAGGTAGTCCAGCGCGGCTTCCAGGGATTCCCGCCGCGCCACGTCAACGGACGAAACTTGCTCGCTGAACAGCTTCTCCACCCCAGCGGCGGTAAGGTCGCGGTGCTGCGCGTCCAGGCCCGCGCTCTGGTCCAGTGTCGAGGTACGTGCGTAGCCGATCAGCATAGCGTGTCTCCGCCCCAGAAATCTCACAGACATCTAAGATGTTGTCTCATGGCTGTCTCAAAATAGCAAGGGTATTCTTGTGAGACTGCCAAGCCCTCGTTCTGGCGAGATGGTGAGACGACTCACACGGGCTTGCTCTATTGAGACTTTCCCTTCAGCGCATGTGACTATTTTGCAACGGTTGGAAACGCGGCTCGCTGCGTTGCGGTCTTGGCGGGGGTAGCGATTTTGCGGGGAGTGGGAGCTTTACGGTCCAAATACGCGCAACGCTTCCGCTGTGAGACGCAGCGCTGGCAGTAACGGGCGCAATGCTGATGGGGTGGCCGCGCCAACGCGGTGGAGGCGATGAAAAAACGTCGGGGGGACCCGCCGGGGTAGTACCCCCTTTCTCAGCCGAGTAGCCCAGGTGGCGGGGCGGGGGTGTGGTAATGGTTGGGGGGCCAAACAGGGCTATCGGCGCAGGGTGATTTAGTCGGCGGGATACGTGGGATTGCGGACTGTACGCCCGCGTAGGTGGTGCCTTCCGTTTTCCCCTGCTTTCCCTGCTTTTCCCAACTGCTGGGAAAGCTGAACCCATTGAAAATGCTTGATATTTTGCGTGTTTTCCCAAATTTCCCTGATTTCCCGTGTTGAGTTCGGTAGAAAGTCTTGAGAACAAACACACACCCACCCACGCCCTATGCGCGAGCACAACATCGAGAAACTGGGAAAATTGGGAAATAGTTGAAAAACCTAGGGATACCAATGGGTTCAGCTTTCCCTTTTAGAGGGAAATTTCCCGCCTGATTTGGGAAAAACGAAAAGCGGGGCGCACATCGTACGCTCCGCCTTCTCGTTAGAACTTCCTGCGACCGGGGAAGTTGACGACCTTCGGGGGTCGCTCCTCCTCCTCCGCATTGTCCTCATCAATCTTAAGCCCGAAGTGGTGCGCCGCAATCCGCGCACCGGTGTCACTCTTCAGCCCAATACCGATGGCACACACCTTGCCGGTCCCGAGGTAGAAGCCGTCGCTATTGGTGTTCCACTTCGCCTTCCCGACTTTGATGCCGCGCTCCTCCAGCATTCCTTCGATGAGGCTTCGGGTCATCTGGTTCACGCCCTCGTCGCGCGCCCATTCATTGTATTCGTCCACCAAGGCGGCGATGGAGGCGATCATCTTCGGATGCGTGAGGCACCGGTCACCCAGGAACTGGCCGAACCGATCCTCACTGCGGATGTACTCCTCCGTCCGCGCCTACACCATCGCCGGAACCGGAACCCCGTCTACCTGACCAAAGAACTTGGATGCGGCCTTAATGGCCTTGAACAGGATGCCGGGGTACTCCTTCACCAGCTTCAGCTTCAACATTACGTCGGGCTTCGCCACCGCTGGCCCTGTCGGCACGATGCACAGGCGGCGTGCAACGGCGAAAGACATCTTCTGCACGGCGGGGAGCTTGTTCATCACGACCCAGATTTTCGCCTGCGACATGAAGCTGAAGTTGTCCCCGCGCATGAACCGCGCTGAGATCACGTCGTCGCCGGTCAGGCGTTTAAACCGATCTTCGTTCAGAAAGCCCCCATCCGGCCATTCTGAAGTGATGGCGAGACGGGCACCGACGAACTGTGCGATCTCCGTAGGGTGCCGGTCGTTCTTCTGCTTCTCCAAAACGCTCGCGTCGAAGGAGATGGCGTAGGAGCCGAACAGGCCGAACAGCGTGTTGAGGAAGGTGCTCTTGCCGTTCTGCCCCGATCCGGTGAGCCAGAAGCTCTTTTGAAGCCGCTGATCACCCGACAGGGTGTAGCCGAGGAGCTGCCAAAGGTACTCCTCGGTCTCCGCGTCGTTGTTCGCCATGTTACGAAGCAGGCTGTCGAACAACGGCGTCGGCATATCAGCTACCCCAGCGGCGGTTTGCTTCGTGCAGAGATGGCGCGCGCATTCCTCCGCATCACTCGCCACGAGTTTGCCAGTTTCCAGGCTGTAGATGCCCGAAGGCGTGGCGATGACCATCGGGTCAGCGTCCAAGTCCTTCATGCCGACCATCAACCCCGGCTTCCGCGCCAGCATGTCGGACACGGCGCGAACCGTATTGTTGGCTCCGAGATGCCGGTAAATCCGACGCGCGATGGCCTCGGCTTGCTCCTCTTCCATGCCAGCGGTGGTCGCTGCCACGATCTCGTCAGCAAGGAGCTATAGACCATTGGTGACATCATTCCGAAGGTGGTCGGAAGCGCCAAACTCCCAGACCAGCCGTGCCGTATCGAACCGCATCCACTCACGCCGGTCCACGTTGAAGCGGTACAGCTTCGCAACATCGTTTAGCAGCGCATCGGCAAGGGCGGCGTCGGACAAGGCGTTCCGGTTGGTGGTGTGTTTGAACACGGTGCCGTCACCCAGGCTGACCGATTCGCTCGCCTGGACGCTCGTCCGCTCACCCAGGAACAGCTCTCCGTGTGCCGGGCGCTCCTCTGCGCCCTCGACCTCAATGTGGAAAGCGTCGTTGCACAGATCTTCCGTAGTCAGCTAACCCCGATTGATCATCTCAGCCAGGAAGTCGAGCCGGTCCCGATCAGCGCAGGCGTTGTGCATGCACTTGATGACGAACCCACCCTTATTAGACACTCCGGCGTTGATGACGAACGTTCCGCCGAAGGCGCTCGGATCGGTGTGCTCATCCTGAAACGGGCATTCGATGTGCCGAACGTCGCCGCGATCCTTCTCCGGGTGGAGCACGTCGGGGGAGCGAGCTTCCAAGGCGTCGGCGATGAGGAAAGACTCGGCATAGCCGACAGCAGCCCATCGACGCAGCTTCCGCATCAGCTCGTCGGCGTTGCCCGCCATCTTGGCTCCGTTGTCGCTCGCCCCATCGAGGAACGGATTTGCTGCTGCGCTGGCGGCGTGCACCACTCCCGGAAGTGCAAAGATGTCCACGGCCTTACCTTGGTGAACCACAGCTTCGAAGGGTGCTCCATCGGCGTGACGGGCGGTGTAGAAAAGCCTCGACACATCGGTGCAGGCTTCATCGGCGTCGACCCCCAACCAAGCCGTGAACGCTAGATACGCTCGCTTCCACGTGGCAAGGGCTTCGGGTTGCGTGGGGTAGTCCGCCACGCTCCACGGCTTCGCCAGGACGAACACGAGGCGGTTCTTCTCCATCGGCGCGTGCTTGACCCGCACAATCATGCCGCTCGCGGTCATCCTCTCCCCGACCTCTTCGGCACCCTCGACCACCTTGGGCAGGTAGCGACGCTTGGTGAGGAGGTACTCCCGCACCCCAGCACCTGGGTTTTCGCGCTGAAACTTGGTCAGGTCGTCGCGGCGGATCTCCGTTTCATCCTTGCCGCTGCTGTGGGTCGTGTAGCGGATGCAGAACACCCCGCGGTCCTTGACGATACGGTCCAACTCCGCGCTCGAAAGGCCGTTATCTACGTCGATGCCGACGATGAACAGGTGCTCCATAGCCTTTGCAGTGCGGGTGCCCTCGACACACGCACCCTGGAGGAAGCAGCGACCGTCCTTCGGCCCCACCACATGCGTGGTCAGACCATCAATGAGCATCGGGAGATCGATTTTGGTGTTCTTCCAACCGCCCTTGGGCATGTCGCGCTTGGTTCCAAAGGCAAGGGTAGCGCTCCAATCCGCCGCAATTTCATACAAAAATTCCATTTTCTTTCTCCAAATCAGAAGTTTGTAAGCAAGATCCGAAGTCGGCGCTTAGATCGCAGCCGAGCCGCAATAGACGTAATTTTTTGGGCGCGCACCCAGGTAACCGTGCGGCACCACGTCGAGATGCTCCATGACCGATAGGAGGTGTTGACGACAGCGGAACGTGCCGAATCCCTCATCTTCTGCGCCTTGGACCCAGCGACCTTCGACGCGCTCAAGCCAACCCGTGACGATTACTGAGCCGACTTCGAACCCCGCTCCCATGCAAGGCAACCATCGGTCAGCGTTCTTCGTTGGCAGAACGGCGACTCGAAAATGCAGCTCGTCAACGCCGATGCACTGGACAAAGACCTTCGCCGGAAGCCCTCCGATGCGGCATTCATATGTGCGGAAGTCGCCACGCGACAGGCCGTCCGCACCCGGCTCCAGGGCAATGACGCCCTGCGTTAAACCCTCGTTGATCGCGGCGACGAGCACGTTTCGCCACGCCCTGTACCACTAAGCATTAAGTTTCATGATGATCAGTCTCCCAATGTAAACCTATCAATGGAGTAAATCATAGTAAAGCCCCAGATCAGAAAAGAGGAGCGCACGAGCTTGCGCCGGCGCCCCTCGTCTTCCGCTGATTTGGGGAAAGACCATCTATTTCGATGATTGACAACAGTATAGCCGAAGTCTGTGCTATTGTCAAGTATTGTCAGAAGAAATCCATTGTGGTATAATGATGTAATTTCAAAAAGCAGGAGGATACTCATGGACCCAAATGACTACATTGGTTTGGTCGAGCTTGCTGATCTCATAGGTATTTCCAAGCAAGCGCTTTATTATAGGGCTTCCCGAAAGGGAGCACCTGTTTCAATTAAGGTCAATCGCCGTCGCTACTTTCGCCGTGACGAGGCGCTTAACAGCTTGGTCCTTCGATTGCCATGATCCGCCCGGAACAGAACACCACTACGGACGCGGAGCTTGATGCCATCGCGACCGCCCTCGTTGGGCTCGCACTTCAGGTCCGGGATATCCGCGAGTCCTTGGTCGAGCAGGGCAACGAGCGCAAGGCGCTGGCAAGAGGGCGCAAGGCAAAATAGAACAAGCGAAAGCGTCTTCCGCCAGCCTACACCTTGGAAGGTTATCGCGCTCGCCTTCGCCTTACTGGCCGATGATCGCGCGTCTACGGCTCAGAATTCGGCTACGACGAGGGATTCGCGAATCGTCTGCCCTGAATGAACAACGCCCCAACCAATACATTGGTGGGGGCGTTTCCGTTTCTTCACAGCAGTGGGGAGAAGTCGACCACTTCTTTCCAGCGCACCGCATCAAGCCAAGACTTCGCGCGCTCTAGCGAGTAGTTGCGCAGGTACACGCCAGCAACTTTAGTGACAGTTGGAAGGTGGCCGAGGACCATCTCGCGAAGTTCGGCGTCGTTTCCTTTGTCGTTGTAATTTGTCGAAGTGAATGTGAATAGGTGCCTTACCGAATGCATTCCCATTTCCTGCCCCCACCCATGCTGCTTCTTCCATGGCGTATAAAAATTGTTCCGGAAGTACATAGAATATCGTCCTCCCCATTTGCGGACATCAAACAAAAGTCGCTCACCAGACTTGGCGCGTTGTTCCACGTATTCACGGAAGCCCAAGTCGTCCCATACCAGTCTGGTAACGGGAATGTCGCGGTTGCTGTTTTCGTTCTTTACGCCTTTATCGTCGGTACCCTGAATACGAAAGAACGGTATACCTCCTGGGGAAGTCTTAACGTCTGAAGTCTCAAGCTGACAGATTTCCTCTATCCGCGCTCCTGTCGTGAAGATGATTATGGGAACAAATTTTTGTATATTACCTTGTGTGCAGAATTCTTTGACGATGAGGCTCATTGCGCCTTCGTCCATCTTGCTGCGGTCGAGCACCTTCTTCCCTTCAACCGTCAGTTTGACGCCATCGAAAATGTTTGCATCGACCTTTCCCTGATCAACGGCCCAATTGAATAGCGCGCAGATCACTGCATAATAGCGCTTCTTTGTCGCGTCTGCTAATGTGGAATTGCTTATGTTGTCGCGTATCTTTCTCGCCATTGGCTTATCTATATGGCGAACATCGATGTCTCCGACAATAGACATTAGAAGCTTTGCGGAAGTCCTGTAAGCATCGGCGTTCTTTCGTTCTTCTTTCTCGACCTTCATAGCAACCAATTTCGATATAGTCGTTATCCCGTCATCCCTACCAGATGGTGCTTCTAGGATCCGTAGAGCCTCCGAAAGCATTTGTGCCGTGACAGACCATGCTTCAATGTTTCGGTTTGCCTCATCGAGCTCTTTGTGAACGTCTTCGATTGTTCTCTGCCCCGCACGGACGGCAAGCACTGTCGACTCCCGAATGAACGCTCCTGTTTCCCTCGGCGTCTTGGCCTTCAGTATGCCCGTCTCAGTGGCGAGTGCCATGATGTCCGAGGCGTAGCTATCCTCTCGCGACTCGGCTTCGCTTTCGTCGCGGTACTGTGCAACCTTCCGCCGAAATTCAGCTATGAGCGGAATTGCCTTCGCGTTCGCCGCTGCAACGTCCGATGTTCCGAGCGATGTGCGGTACCACTTCTTTTGTGGGAAGCGATCAGACACGTCATCGGGTATGGCAAGCTGTAGCTGCCAGTTTGGTGACCCTGCCCGACGCACCACGCCTGAAATCGGCTGTACCGCCTTCCTGCTCATCGCATCACCTTGTCACACACATAAAGCACACACAAAGATAAACGCACACACCATGGAATTTCAACAGATTTGGCCGATTTCAAGCGCCTAGGCATGTGACTTCCTGTTCGTCCACGATTGGAACAAGCAGTCCGAGCTGTCGACTCCCCGCCATCATCGCCGCATTGCCATATGGTTGGAAAAGCAGACCGTCGAAACCGGGCCGCGCCTGCTGCTGATGGCCTTCCGCGGGGCGGGCAAGTCGTCTATCGTCGGCCTGTTCGCGGCCTGGATGCTGTACCAGGACCCCAACCGGCGGCTGCTGGTGCTGGCGGCGGACCTGAAGCTGGCGAAGAAGATGGTGCGCAACGTCAAGCGCATCATCGAGCGACACCCCGACACCCGCGGGCTGAAGCCCCCGGCGAAGGAGCGCGACCAGTGGGCCTCCGACCAGTTCACCGTGGTCCGCCCGCAGGAGCTGCGCGACCCCTCCATGGTGGCGGCGGGCATCGGCGGGAACATCACGGGCAGCCGCGCCGACGTGGTGATCTGCGACGACGTGGAGGTGCCGCGCACCTCCGGCAGTCCCGGCAAGAGGGCCGACCTGCGCGAGAAGCTGGGGGAGATCGACTATCTGCTGGTGCCGGGCGGGGTACAGCTCTATGTCGGGACGCCGCACAGCTACTACTCCATCTACGCGGAGGAACCGCGGACGGAGGCGGGGGAGACGCGGCCCTTCCTGGAGGGATTCGCGCGTCTGGTCCTGCCGGTCTACACGGACGGGCCGGACGGCAAGCGCTGCTACGCATGGCCCCAGCGCTTCAACGAAGCGCACGTCAACCGCATCCGCAAGACGACCGGTCCCAACAAATTCACCAGCCAGATGCTGCTGCGCCCGGTGAACGAGGCGGAAGGCTTCCTCGACCCCGACCGGCTGGGCCGCTACGACGGGGAACTGGACTATTGCGAATCGGCGGGACGGGCGGTGTTGACGCTGAACGGCGTGCGCATGGCCTCGGCCTCCTGCTGGTGGGACCCGGCCTTCGCGCGCCCGGCGGCGGAAGGCGGGAAGCCCGGCGATTCCAGTGTCGTCGCCGCCGTGTTCGGCGGGACGGACGGGCGCTTCTACCTGCACCGGGTGCTCTACCTGTCGGTGGACCCCGGCGATCCGGACACGGAGGCGGAGCAGCAATGCCTCCAGGTCGCCCGCTTCCTTGAGCGGCACCATCTGCCGTCCGTGCATGTGGAGATCAACGGCATCGGGCGCTTCCTGCCCGGCCTGCTGCGCAAGGCGCTTCAGAAGGAGAAGGTCGGCGCCGCCGTGGTCGAGGAGGCCAGCCGCCGCGCCAAGTCCCTGCGCATCCGCGAGGCGTTCGACGCCCTGCTGGCCGACCGGCGGCTGCTGGCCCACGCCGCGGTGTGGGAGACGCCCTTCATCCGCGAAATGCGCGAATGGTCGCCGGACGGACGTTACACGGGCCGCGACGACGGGCTGGACGCGGTGGCCGGCGCCCTGTCCTGCGAACCGTTCCGCTTCGACCGCCAGCCGGCGCCGGGGCGGAAACCGGACTGGCGGGCCGCCGCCCCGCCATCCCCCGCGGGGGGGTGGGACGTGTGACCGCCGCCCGCGAGGACCCGGTTCAATCGGGCCGCCTTTCCCGACCGGAAGGCGGCCTTTTCTTTTGCCTTTTCTCTCATGGAGAACGGAGATGCAGGAAACCATCGACCTGTCCTGGTGGATCACGGCGGTCGAACTGCCGGTCATGGGCGGACTGTTCTGGCTGATCGCGCGGCTGCGCAAGGACGCGGAAACCGCGCTGGAAACCGTGCGGGCGCGCGCCGAGTCCGCCCAGGCCCAGGTGCGCGAAAGCCTGGCGGCCTACAAGCTGGAGGTTGCGAAGACCTACGTCTCGGTCGCGACGCTGAAGGATGTGGAGCAGCGGCTGACCGACCATCTGCTGCGCATCGAGAACAAGCTGGAAAACGGCTGCGCGCCCTTCACCCCGTCCTGTGCCGATGGAGCCCGCCGGTGAGGGCGCGCGTCCTGAAGCCCGAGCCCGGACCCGTGGCGGCGCCGGTGCGCGACCCGTCCGGCGATGCCGTGGACACGCTCGCCCGCACCCTGTGGGGGGAGGCGCGCGGTGAGTCCGTGCGGGCCATGGAGGCGGTGGCGGCGGTCGTCATGAACCGCGTCGGCCGGGCGCGTGACCATGGGGGATGGTGGTGGGGGAGCGATGTGGCCGCCGTCTGCCGCCTGCCGGGACAGTTCCCCTGCTGGGACCCGGACGCGCCGGGGCGGCTGGGGCTGCTGTCGGTGACCTCCGCGGATCCGGTCTTCGCCGCCGCCCAGCGGATCGCGCGCCGTGCGGTGGCCGGTTTGCTCGACGACCCGACCGGTGGGGCGACGCACCTGCACCGGGGGGACGAGAACCCCGAATGGGCCCGAGGCCGCGGCGCCTGCGCCGGAATCGGCGGGTTCCAGTTCTACAACGACGTCGAATGACGTCCCTCTCCGACGCTCCGGCGGTCTGGAGATCCGGTTCCGGACCGGTGCCGCCGCGGGCGGGAGAGGTTGGAGCGCACCGGTCAGGCGGCTTCCTTGATCATCGCCAGATAGATCTTCCAGGCCGTCTCGACCGAGACGCCGCCGGCGCGCGAACCAGCGGCCAGCATCGCCGCCGACGGCTTCAGCGGGACGGGCGTGCTGCTGGCCTCGACGGCGGCCAGGGGGGCGGCCAGGGGGGCGGCCAGGGGGGCGGTGTCCACGGTGGTCACGATCACCCCATGGACGCGTGAATCGAGCGCGCGCTCCGCCGGATGCCGTTCCTTCACAACATTCATCGCAATCGCATTCATGGCGCATCTCCTTGCTGGTCCATCTCTCAGCAATCCCGATGCCAATTCCGGACGGTCCCCGCCGAAGGGGCGGACTCCTTGATTTTGCAGCCTTTCCTTGCGGGTGGGAGGCCGGACGGGGCGGGGCGTCAATTTTCTTTCTGCAAAATGCCGCGGAATTTCCGAAACCGCGTTTGCAAATTGCGAAGCAAACAGCGCAACGCCCCGTTTTGCCGCATCTGGCTTTGCCGGCGGGCTTTGCGGTAAGGTCGCCGCGCCATGACTGAACGGATCATCTTTCATATGTGCCGCGCCGCGGAGTGGGAGCGGGCGCTCGCCGCCGGGGCCTATCACGGCTCGTCGCAGGATGCGGCGGACGGCTTCATCCACTTCTCCACCGGCGCCCAGGTCGAGGAGAGCGCGGCCAAGCACCGCGCCGGCCAGGACGGCCTCGTCCTGCTGACGGTGGACGGCGCCGCTCTGGGCGATGCTCTGAAGTGGGAACCGTCGCGCGGCGGCCAGCTTTTCCCCCATCTCTACGGGGCGCTGCCGCCCGCGGCGGTGCTGCGCGCCGACCCGCTGCCGCTGGGGCCGGACGGCCGCCACGTCTTCCCGCCGAATTTCCTACAGAATTTCAAGGACATCGCGCCGTGATCGACCTGTTTCCCATCGTCGGCCCCGTCCTGCGCAGCATCGATCCCGAGACGGCGCACGGGCTGACCGTCAAGGCCCTGTCCAGGGGGCTGGTGCCGCCGGTGCGGGAAAAGGACGATCCCATTCTGCGGACCCGCGTGCTGGGGCTGGATTTCGCCAACCCGGTGGGCCTCGCCGCCGGCTTCGACAAGAACGCCGAGGTGGTGGACGCCATGCTGGGGCTGGGCTTCGGCTTCGTGGAGGCGGGCAGCGTCACCCCCCGCCCGCAGCCCGGCAATCCCAAGCCGCGCCTGTTCCGCGTGCCGGAGCAGGGGGGCGTCATCAACCGCATGGGCTTCAACAACGAGGGGTTGGAGCCCTTCGCCCAGCGGCTGGAGCGGCGGCTGTCCGGCGGGCGCAGGGCGCCGGGAATCGTCGGGGCCAACCTGGGAAAGAACAAGGACACGGTGGAGGCCGCGGACGATTACGTCCTGGGCGTGACGCGGGTGGCGGCGCTGGCCGACTATCTGGTCGTCAACGTGTCGTCCCCCAACACGCCGGGCCTGCGGGCGCTCCAGGGGCGCGACCCGTTGCGGACGCTGCTGGGCCGCGTGCTGGACGCCCGGACCGCCTGCAAGCTGGCCAAGGCGCCGCCCATCCTGCTGAAGATCGCCCCGGACCTGACGGACGAGGACAAGGCCGACATCGCCGCCGTCGCGCTGGAGTCTGGCATCGACGGGCTGATCGTCTCCAACACCACCATCGCCCGCCCGGCGGAGATTCCGGAGCCGCTGCGTTCGGAAGCCGGCGGCCTGTCCGGCAAGCCGCTGTTCGCGCCCTCCACCGCCGTTCTGCGGGAGATGTACGGGCTGACCGGCGGCAGGCTGCCGCTGATCGGGGCGGGCGGCATCGCCTCGGGCGCGGACGCCTACGCCAAGATCCGCGCCGGGGCCTCGCTGGTGCAGCTCTATTCCGCGCTGGTCTATGCCGGGCCGGCGCTGGTGCCGGCGATCCGGCGCGATCTGGCCGCCCTGCTGCGCCGCGACGGCTTCGCCACGCTGGGCGACGCCGTGGGGGCGGACCACCGTTGAGCGGGGGCATGGCGTTCCTTCCGACCCTGGTCTACGCGCTGTCTGTCTCCGCGGCGGCGGCGTCGGTCGCCGTCGGCCTCCCTGAACTGCGGTCCGAGACCGACCCGGTGGTCGCCGGGCTGGGGGGAGCGCTGGTTCTCCTGGCCGGAGTCGCTTTCCACGACCGGCTGACCCGGCGGGGGCGCGAGCGGGCCGTTCTCGACCGTCTCGACACCGTGCAGCGGAGCGTCGACGCGCTGGCCGCGACGCTGGACCGGCAGGGCGCGCGGGTGGACGAGGGACGGAGCGCCGCCGCTCCCGGCACCGCCACCCCTGAGGCCGTTCTTCAGGAAGTGAAGCTTCTGCAAACGCTGGTTGCCCGGCTCGGCGCGTCCCGTTCGATGGAGGAAGCGGGCCGCCCGTCACCCATGCCGCGCGCGTCCCGTCCGGCCCGCGCCGCCCCGCGGGAGGCCGCGCCGGTGCCCCAGGCGCCGCGCCCCTTGGAAGACCGGGCCGCCGCATTCGTCGAGGCGCCGCCGATGGACGACGCCGCGATGCTGGGGGCGGTGCGGGACGCGCTGGCCACCGACCGGATCGACATCTATCTCCAGCCCGTGGTCAGCCTGCCGCAGCGCAAGCACCGTTTCTACGAGGTGTTCTCGCGCGTGCGCGCCGCCGACGGCGCCCTGATCCTGCCCGACCGCTATCTGGAGATCGCGGAGCGCGAGGGGCTGATCGCCACCATCGACAACCTGCTTCTGATCCGCTGCGTCCAGTTGATCCGCGAGACGGAGCGGCGCCAGCACGCCATCGGCTTCTTCTCCAACATGTCCGCCGCGACGCTCAGCGACGAGGAGTTCATGACTCAGTTCCTGGACCTGATGGCCCGGAACCAGGCGCTGGTGCCCAAGCTGGTGTTCGAGCTGAGCCAGGAGGAACTGCGGGCCGGCGGGGCGGTGACGATGGGCATTCTGTCGCAGCTCGCCCGCATCGGCTTCCGTTTCTCCATGGATCAGGTAACCGACCTGGACATCGACCCGGACGTCCTGCTGCGGCACGAGATCCGCTATCTGAAGCTGGATCGCGGCCTGCTGCTCGACCCCGCCGTGGCGCCGCGCGCCGAGGCTTTGCGCCGCCGTCTGGAAGGGACGGGGATCGACCTCATCGCCGAGAAGATCGAGACGGAGGCGCAGCTCGACGCGATCCTCCGCACCGGCATCGATTTCGGCCAGGGTTACCTGTTCGGCGAGCCGCGCCCCGCCCGCAAACCGGCGTGAAATAAATTTTGCAAGAAAATTCGCTGTTTGGGCGGCGGATTCAGGTCGGAAATGCCCCCGCCGCCCTTGACAGACGGCACGCCTGCATTAGAAGTTTCGCCTCCCGGCATGCGCCGGGTGCGATGCAAACAGTCAAATGGTGACTTCGGTGACGTCCAACATCGCCATCACGCTGCCCGACGGCAGCGTGCGGGAGTTCGACCGGCCGGTGACGGGGCTTGAGATCGCCCAGTCCATCGGGCCGCGCCTTGCCAAGGATGCGCTTGCCGTCAAGCTCGACGGCGAGGTGAAGGACCTCACCACCACCGTCACCACCAACGCCAAGATCGAGATCGTCACGCGCAATCATCCCGATGCGCTTGAGGTCATCCGCCACGACGCCGCCCACGTTCTGGCCGACGCCGTGCAGAAGCTGTATCCCGGCACGCAGGTGACCATCGGTCCGGCGATCGCCAACGGCTTCTATTACGACTTCGCGCGCGAGGAGCCCTTCACGCCCGACGATCTGGAAAAGATCGAGGCGAAGATGCGCGAGATCGTCGCCAAGGATGTTCCCATCGTGCGCGAGGTCTGGACCCGCGACGAGGCGATCGCCTATTTCAAGAAGCTCGGCGAGCATTACAAGGCGGAGCTGATCGAGGCGATCCCGGCGGATCAGGACATCAGCATCTACCGCCAGGACGACTGGCTGGACCTCTGCCGTGGCCCGCACGCCCTCACCACGGGCAAGGTCGGGAACGGCTTCAAGCTGATGAAGGTGGCCGGCGCCTACTGGCGCGGCGACAGCCGGAATCCGATGCTCCAGCGCATCTACGGCACCGCCTGGCGCGACGAGAAGGAGCTGAAGGCCTACCTGCACCAGCTTGAGGAGGCGGAGAAGCGCGACCATCGCCGCCTGGGCCGGGAGCTGAACCTGTTCCATGTGCAGGAGGAGGCCGTCGGCTCGGTCTTTTGGCACCCGAAGGGCTGGACGCTGTTCCGCACGCTGGAGACCTACATCCGCACCAAGCTCCAGCAGGCGGATTACGTCGAGGTGAAGACGCCGCAGCTCATCGACAGCTCGCTGTTCAAGGCGTCTGGCCACTGGGACATGTATGGCGACAACATGTTCAAGGTCTCGGCCGACGGCGGCGAGAAGACGCTCGGCATCAAGCCGATGAACTGTCCGGGCCACGTCCAGATCTTCAAGCACGGCCTGCGTTCCTACCGCGATCTGCCGATCCGCATGGCGGAGTTCGGGGCCTGCCACCGCAACGAGCCGTCGGGCGCGCTGCACGGCATCCTGCGCGTGCGCGCCTTCACCCAGGACGACGCCCATATCTTCTGCACGGAAGATCAGGTGCCGACCGAGGCCGCGGATTATTTCAAGCTCCAGCTCGGCGTCTACCGCGATCTGGGCTTCGAAAAGATCGACGTGAAGCTGGCCCTGCGCCCCGACGTGCGCGCCGGCTCGAACGACACCTGGGACCGTGCGGAAGAGGGGCTGCGCACCGCGCTGCGCTCCGCCGGGCTGGAGTTCGAGGAACTGCCGGGCGAGGGCGCCTTCTATGGCCCGAAGGTGGAGTTCCACCTGACCGACGCCATCGGGCGCACTTGGCAGTGCGGCACCCTCCAGCTCGATTTCGTCCTTCCCGAGCGGCTGGACGCTTCCTATATCGGCGAGGACGGTGCCCGCCACCGCCCGGTTATGCTGCACCGGGCCATCCTGGGATCGCTGGAACGCTTCGTCGGCATGCTGATCGAGCATTACGCCGGCAAGTTCCCGATGTGGCTCGCCCCGGTCCAGGCGGTGGTCTGCACCATCACCAACGAAGCCGACGGCTACGGTCAGGAGGTCGTGAACCTTCTGAAGCGCCGCGGCATCCGTGCCGAACTCGACACCCGGAACGAGAAGATCAACCTGAAGGTCCGTGAACACAGCCTTCAGAAGGTTCCCGTTCTGGTGGTCGTGGGCAAGCGCGAGGCGGAAGAACGGACGGTCGCCCTCCGTACCCTCGGTGGTAAGGATCAGGAAGTTCTTGCCCTTGACGCCGCACTCAATAAACTGAACGAGGAGGCGAGGTCCCCTGCGGGCGCCGCCGCCTTCGATTCGCCGTTTTAACCGACCGCACCGTTCGGGCGGGTTTCCCTCTGGGAAGCCGCGCCCCGGTGGGTTACCAGTCATGGAGAAGCGTCCATAGCCAGGATACCGTCCGAAGCCGCTCCGACCCGCGATGGACCGCGGGTGAACCGGGAGATCACGGCACGCTCCGTCCGTCTCGTCGGCGCCGATGGCGAGATGGTGGGCGTCGTTTCGTTGCGCGATGCGCT
>JAEYPE010000262.1 GCA_023411035.1 Pseudomonadota bacterium | reverse complement strand
AGGATCGGGCCGGGCCCGGGCTACGCTATGGGAGGGCTTCGCCCGGCCCCGGCCCGATCCTTCATGGGCGCTTTTCCACCACGCCCCTGGACGTTACCTCTGGCCCGTTGGGTGGCCCTGACCAAGGATTTGCGGAAGAAGGGCGAGACCTACGTCACCGAAAGCGCGCACGGCACGATGGAGCGCGTTCGGCCCGCCTTCCTCGTTCGTGACCGTCTCGAATCCCGCCTGGAATCGCTGGAGGATCGGTTCGGCCTGTCGCCGTCAGCGCGCCAGCAGCTCTTGCAGCGACTGTCTCTGGCGCCGCCGCTGCCGCAGCAGCCCGGCCTGTTCGGTGACGACGCGGTGCAGCAGCCCGCCCCGTCGCCCGACGCGCCGACCGTCCCGCCAGCCCCCGCCGCGTCTCCGGTGGGCCTGCTGAACCGCCGGCACCTGAACTGACGTGACCGATACCGGTCTGCCCATCGATGCTCCCCCGATGCCGGTCGGCGGGGAGCAGTATGGCGCGTGGTACGACCATGCGGCGGCTGAGGCTGCGGTGGCGTTCTTCCCCACCTACCTGCGCCACACGGAAGCGCAGTGGTGGGGCCAGCCGTTCCACCTCGCTCCTTGGCAGGCGAAGATCGTCCGCACCGTGTTCGGCTGGAAGCGGGCGGACGGCACGCGGCTGATCCGGGAACTGTACCTGGAAGTGCCCCGTAAGAACGGTAAGACGGAGTTTGCCGCCGGCCTGTCCATCCTGATGCTGATCGGGGATGGGGAGTTCGGCGGTCAGGTCTATTCCGCCGCGGTGGACAAGGATCAGGCGAAGATCGTCTTCAACAAGGCCAGCGTCATGGTTGGCCTGTGTGAGGAGCTGATGCAGGCGGTGGAGGTCTACAAAACCTCCCTCTACTGCCCCGAGCTGGCCGCCAGCTTCAAGCCGCTGTCGGCGAAGCCGGGCAGCAAGCACGGGTTCAGCCCGTCCGGCGGCATCTACGATGAAATCCACGAATGGCCGTCCGGCGACCTTCAGGACGTGGTGCACAAGGGGGCCATCGCCCGTCGCCAGCCGCTGGAGGTCTACACCACGACCGCCGGGGAGCATGGCAAGGGCTACGGCTGGGAAGTGCACGAACGGGCGGTGGCGATTCTCAAGGGCGAGGTGATCGACCCCACCTTCCTGCCGGTGATCTTTGCCGCCGATCCGGAGGACGATTGGACCGACCCGGCCACCTGGGCGAAGGCGAACCCTGGCTATGGCGTTTCGGTCAAGGCCGACTTCTTGAAGACCGAATGCGCCAACGCACAGGGCAAGCTGCGCAAGGAAGCCGACTTCAAGCGCTTCCACCTGAACATGTGGGTGGATCAGGTCATCACCACCGGCCTGCCGATGGACAAGTGGGATGCCTGCCGAATCACGCGCGTGACGCTGGCCGAACTGGCGGGCCGTCCGTGCTGGGGCGGCCTCGACCTGTCCACCACCACCGACCTGACCGCCCTGTGCCTCGTCTCGCCCAAGCTGGACGGCGCCGGCTATGACGTGTGGTGGCGCTTCTGGTTGCCGGTGTCGTCCGACAGGGACCTGCGTGAGCGGTGCAAGCGCGACCGCGTGGACTTCGCCAAGTGGATCACGGGCGGCTGGATTCGCCAGACCGAGGGAAACACGGTCGATTACGACGTGATCCGGGCGGAAATCACCGGGCAGGGCGAAGGCACCGCGCAGCTCGGCGACTGGACGCCGATCACGGAGATGGTGGACCTGAAGGAGCTGGCGATTGACCGTTGGAACTCCAGCCAAATCACCACCCAACTGACCAACGACGGCGTGACCATGGTGCCGTTCGGGCAGGGTTATGCCTCCATGTCCGCCCCGTCGAAGGAGTTCGAACGCCTGATCATCGCGGGCGACCTCAACCACGGCGGCAACCCGGTGGCCCGCTGGATGGCGACCTGCGTCGCCTACGACACCGATGGGCGCGACAACATCGCCCCCGTGAAGCCCGACCGCCGGGGCACGCCCAAGCGCATCGACGGCATCGTGGCCGGTACCATGGCCGTTGGCCGCGCGATGGTGGCGGAGCCGGGTGGCGGCGGCATTGAAGTCCCCGAAGACTATGAGGTGCCCACGGCATGAGCTGGCTGCAACGCATGTTCGGGCAGGACGGGCAGCAGGAACGCCCGCGCGACCCGGCGGACGACTACTGGTATTCGTCGTTGGAGAGCGCCGTTGCCGCGACCTCCGGCATGCTGGTCACCACCGACGCGGCGCTGCAACTGCCCGTCGTGCTCGACTGTGAAAAGGTGCTGTCGGAAACCGTCTGCTCGCTGCCGATCAAGGTTTTCCGGCGCCTGCCGAACGGCGGTAGGGAAGAGGCGGACGGTCACCCCCTGACTGATCTGTTCGCCCTTCGTCCCAACGGGTTCCAGACCTCTTGGGAGTTCTTCGGCCAAATGACGTGGTGGCTGGCATGGTACCGCAACGCCTATGCGGAAATCGTGCCCGGCCCCCGTGGCGCGGTTGATCAGCTCGTGCCGCATCATCCGAGCTGCGTCACTCCGCGCTGGAACCGCGGCACCGGGGAAGTCTGGTACGATGTGATCGACCTCCGCACCGGCCAGCGGAAAACCCTTCATGCGTCCGAGGTTCTGCACCTGCGGGCGCTGCCGTTTTCTGCCGATGGCCTGACCGGCGTGCCGGTCACCAAGACCAGCGGCAACATCATCGGCGCAGCCCTGGCCGTGCATGCCTACGGGGCGCGATTCTTCAAGAACGACGGCCAGTCCGGCGGCCTGCTGGAGGCGCCGCCCGGCACCTTCAAGGCCACGGTGGACCGTGACAACTGGCTGTCGGCGTGGCGGCGGGCACGCACCGGGACGAACCAGCACAAGGACGTGATGCTGGAACACGGCATCAAGTACAACCGCGCCCAGCTCGACAATCAGAAGGGCCAGTTCCTTGAAACCCGGAACGCCCTGAACGAGGAACTGGCCCGCATCTGGCGCGTGCCGCAGCACAAGGTCGGCATTCTCGGCAAAGCGACGAACAACAACATCGAGCAACAGGCCATCGAGTTCGTCACCGACACCATCCTGCCGATCCTGGTTCTGTGGGAACGCAAGATCAACGCCGACCTGATCCTGCGTCCGGACGTCTACTTCGCGGAATTCAACGTCGCCGGCCTGCTGCGCGGCGATCTGGAGTCCCGGTACAAGGCGTTCTTCCAGGGGCGGCAGGGCGGGTGGTTGTCCATCAACGACATTCGGCGGATGGAGAACATGAACCCGATCCCGAATGGTGACGATTACCTCCAGCCGCTCAACATGGCGCCGGCTGGATCAAAGCCTCCCGCCGCCCACGCGCCGCGCGCCGTTCTGCCCGAAGACCTGGGCCTTACCGTTTCGCTTCCGCAGTAGGAGCCCCGCCACCATGCCTGAACGCTCCGCCACCATCGCGCCCGATGCGATGGAGCTTCACTATGCCCGCGTCGTGCGCGCCGTGGCCGACACGCCATGGGCGATCACGCCGCACATGCTGGCCCTGATCACTGACCTTGTGGCTTTCCGTGCCGCCGGGAACTTCCTGACCAAGGCGGAAATCCGCGACCGCATCGCGGCGGAAGGGAAGGCCAGGGCCGAAACCGCCCGCGTCGGGGCAGCTCGCAGCGGCGACGTGGCGGTGATCCCGCTTCACGGGGTGATCACGCCCTATGCCGGGATGTTCACCGATGTGTCGGGCATGGCTGCCCTGGATCGTTTCCGCGCCCGCTTCCGGGAAGCCCTATCGAACGAACAGGTCGGTTCCATCCTCGTCCACATCGATTCCCCCGGCGGCAGCGTGGCCCTGGTGGAGGAGACGGCGCGCGAGCTGTTCGGCTCCCGCGGTCAAAAGCGCCTGGTTGGAATCTCATCCACCCTGTGTGCGTCGGCGGCCTACTGGATCGGGGCGCAGTTGGATGAACTGGTGGTTACGCCCTCCGGCGAAGTCGGTTCAGTCGGCGTCTACGCGGCGCACGTCGAGTATTCGAAGAAGCTGGAAAACGCCGGGGTCACGCCCACCCTGATCCGGGCCGGCAAGTTCAAGGCCGAAGGCAACCCCTACGAACCCCTGTCGGATGAGGCGCGGGCCGCCATGCAGACCCGTGTCAACGACTGCTACGACATGTTCGTGAAGGCCGTGGCCCGTGGCCGTGGCGTGAACGCCACGGACGTGCGCAACGGCTTCGGCGAAGGCCGCGTGGTCGGCGCGGCGGAAGCGGTGCGGCTGGGCATGGCCGACCGCGTCGCCACCTTCGAAGACACCCTGGCCCGGATGCGCAACGCCCGCCCGTCCAGCCAATCCCGGCGCTCGCTCGCCTTCGCGTAACCCACTCGCCCATCAACCGCGCGGCCCGGCGCCGTCCCATCCAGGGGCGGCGATCCCCACCGCTTTGCCATCGGGAGCAGCATCGAATGCCCAACATCAAGGAACTGCGACAGGCCGTTTCGGACCTCAAGGCCGAAGGCCGGCAGAAGCTGTCCGCCTACAACACCTTGGCGACCAAGGCTGGACGCACTGAGGCCGAAGAGGCGGAGCTGAAGAAGCTGAACGCCGACATCGACGCGCTGGAGGCCAAGGTGGCGGAGGCGCAGGCCGCCGTCGAGGCTGAAGAACAGCGGCTGGACCGCGAACGCTCCTTCGCCCCGCTGCCCGGCGCCGCCAACGCCGGCGTGCAGCAGCCGAGCCCCGCCGGCAGCTATGGCAGCACGGAGCCGGACCCGGCCCGGACCAACGGTTTCGCCGATCTGGCCGACTTCGCCCTGGCCGTGCGCGCCGCGACACCGGGCGGCGGCAACGTCGTGGTCGATCCCCGCCTGCTCGGACCGTCCGCGTCGGACCCGGCCAACGTCATGCGGGCCACCGGCAGCGATGAAGGGTTCCAGGTACCCCCGGCCTACCGCGACAGCATTTGGGAGATGGTTTTCGATCTGGACGACATTCCGTCGCTGGTGGATTCGGAACCGACCTCCGCCCGCGAGGTGAAGATGCTGGCGGACGAATCCACCCCCTGGGGGGCGGGCGGCATCCAGGTCCGCTGGCGGTCGGAAGGTCAGAAGATGGACGCCAGCAAGGCGCCGCCGCCGGCCCCCCGGTCGGTCCCGCTGGAACCGCTGTATGCCTTCGTCCTGGCCGACGAAGACCTGTTGGAGGATGCGCCCCGTCTCGCCAACCGGCTGACCACCAAGGCCGCGCTCGCCATCACCTGGAAGATGGGAGACACGGTGATCTATGGCGACGGCGTGCAGAAGCCGCTGGGCTGGATGAAGAGCCCGGCCAAGATCACCGTGGATAAGAAGTCGGGGCAGACCGCCAAGACCATCACGGTGGACAACGTGCTGGACATGTACACCCGCCTGCTGGTGCAGCCGGGCGACACCCCGGTATGGCTGGCGAACCGGGACATCGTGCCCCAGCTCGTGACGCTGCGCATCGGTGACAACCTGATGTGGACGCCCCCGGTGGCCGGTCTGAAGGAGGCGCCCGGCGGCTTCCTGCTCGGCATGCCGATCCGCTGGAGCGAACACGCGGAGACGCTGGGCACCGAAGGCGATCTCCAGCTTGTGTCGCCCAAGGGCTACTACCTCGCCAAGCGGGCCAGCGGCATCCGCATGGATACCTCCATCCACCTGTACTTCGACTACGGCATCCAGGCGTTCCGCTGGACCTTCCGCGTCGGCGGCCAGCCCTACCTGTCCAAGCCGGTGCAGCCCGCCAAGGGCACCACGTCGAAGTCGCACTTCGTCACCCTCCAGACCCGCGGGTAACACGCCATGACCGTGAACAGCACCGTTTCGCCGTCCGCGCACGTCGCGCCGGTCGGCGTCATCACCCCGAAGACGCAGGCCCCCGGTACGGTCTCCACCGGATGGGTCAGCATGGCCAAGCTCGCTGTCGGGCAGGCCACCGTCATGGCCGGTACGCTCGCCAGCGGCGCCAGCGTCGCGGCCAAGCTGGAGCAGGCCAAGACCGACGCCGGTGGCGCGGCGAAGGACGTGGACAGCAAGGCCATCACGCCCCTGTCCGTCTCCAACAAGGTGGCCGTGATCGACTTCCGGGCGGGCGATCTGGACGTGAACGGCGGCTATGCCTTCGTCCGTCTGACCCTCACCGTGGCCGGCGCCGACGCGGGGTTGTCCGCCGTCCTGCTCGGCCTGTCGCCGCGATACGGCAAGGCCAGCGACCACGCGGCGGAAGCCGTCGTGGAAATCGTCCCCGGCTGATGGCGGAACGGGGCGGTCCCCGGACCGCCCCGCCGGAAGGACAATCCAGATGATGTTGTCCACACTGACTCAGGTGTCGCGCCCGGTTGGCGAGCTGGTGCCGCTCGACCGGGTCAAGGCCCATCTGCGCGTGGATGGGACCGACGAAGACGCTCTGATCGGGGGCTATCTGCTGGCGGCGGTCGGGCTGGCCGAAAACCACACCCGGCGGTGCTTCCTGCCGCGCCCCATGCTGCTGTCGCTGTTCTGGCGCCCGGCGAGCGGTATCGATCTGCCCACCGCGCCCGTGCAGTCGGTGGACAGCATCGTTTACGAGACGGCGGACGGTGAAGAGACGGTGATGGCCCCGGCGTCCTACCGCTCCATCCTGGATGGTGACATGGCGCTGATTCTTCCGGTGTCCCGCTGGGATTGGCCGGAGGCCAGCCGGGCGGGGCGGGTGAAGGTGGCCTTCACCGCCGGCTATCCAACGGCGGAGGACGTGCCGGGCGACATCATCGCAGCGGTGCTGCTGCTCGTCGGCCACCTCTACGCCAACCGTGAAGGGGTGATCGTCGGCACCATCGCTTCCGATCTGCCGCTGGGCGTTTCGGCCCTGTTGGCGCCGCATGTGTTCAAGGGCTGACTGTTATGCAGCGACCCCGCGCAGGCGAACTGAAAAACCGGCTGGTAATCCGGCGGTGGCAAGACTTCCCCGATCTGTCGCAAGGCATTGACCAGACCCATGCCGAGATTGCGCGGGTGTGGGGGAGGATTGAGCCCGTAGGTGGTGGCATTCACTACGGTTCGGTGCAGATCGGCAACGCCGTCACCCACCGCATCACCATCCGCCGCCGCACCGACATTACCGCTGAGCATGTGATTGATGCAGCCGGTACGCGGTACCGGGTCAAGCGGTCGGCGGACCTGGGCACATCGCGGGAGTTCACCGTGCTTGACGTGGAAGAATTGGGATCGGCCCCATGATCGAACTGAACGAACGCTTGGTCGGGCACCGCGCCATTGACTTCAACAAACGCAAGCTACGCAAGGCGGTGCGCCACGGCGCGCAATTGGTGCGCCGTGAGGGCCGTAAGCTTGCAGGAAAGAAGCGCGGCTCTGGTCGGCGCTACAGGGTCTGGGGGGACATTCCGCACCAAGCCTCCGCCCCCGGCGCGCCGCCGGCCAAGCTGACCGGTGCGCTCCAGCGGTCGATCTTCTATCGGACCATCGACAAGGGCGGTTTGTCCATGTCGGTCGGTCCAGCGTCAAGCCGGGTGTTCTACGCCCGGTTCCTGGCGTTTGGAACGCAGAAGATGGAGGCGCGGCCCTTCATGGAAGAGGCGTTGAGCCGCCACGAAGGGCCGATCCGGAACCTGCTTCGCAGTGCCCTCAAGGATTCACTGGAGCCGCGATGAAGTACTCACCCATCATCACGCGCCTTCGGGCGCGCTGCCCGGTGTTCGGCAACCGGGTTGCCGGTGCCGCGGAATTCAAGCCCCTCCCGGAAACCGCAAACCTCGCCGTGCCTGCGGCCTATGTGCTGCCCCTGAACGATCAGGCCGGCACCGTCGCGGCGATGAACGGGTATGAGCAGACGATCCGGGACGGTTTCGCCGTGGTGGTCTGCCTGTCCAACCGGGCGGACGAACGCGGGCAGGGCGCGGCGGATGAACTGGATGCGATCCGGGCCGCCCTCTGGAAGGCCCTGCTCGGCTGGGAGCCCGACGACCACCACGGCTGGGTGGAGTACGAGGGTGGCGAGGTCATCCACATGGACCGCGCCCGGCTCTACTACCAGTTCGACTTCGCGGCTGCGATGGACATCACCACCGCGATGACCGGACAGGGCGCCGATCTCGACGCACTGCCCGATTTCACCGGCGCGCAACTGCGCGTCGACTGCATCGACCCCGCCGACCCCAACCTTGCCTCCACCGGCCCCGACGGGCGGAACGAGGCCGAGGGCGATTTCACCCTGCCCACCTGATGGAGTCACGCATGTACGTGAAGCCCAAGCCGGGGGCGCTCGTGCGCGACCCGGTGACGCGGACCCCGTTGCCGACCGGCGGCGCCGAGGTGCCCGAAGACCAGTACTGGATGCGCCGTCTTGCCGATGGCGATGTCGTGGCGGGCCTCCCGGCTCCCGCGCCGAAGAAGGGCGAGTAAGCCATGTCCGTCTCCTTCAGCCAAATCCCGGCCAACCTGCGCCTGCCGCTGTTCCACGCGGAGGTGGACGCCAGTCAGGCCAGCTACTTCGTGCAGGACCAGCGCGCCCTGCTGATCGGGCAGCGCCTGTCCACCGGCACCGCCGTTGCCGACGTGCCGGTCCTGGTGTCCTCCACCGATCAGGCCGTCACCCTGTTCGGCGCCGGCTCCGTCCTGGCCCGCATGGTCGCCGCCTACCGGCGCAACGACGATTTCGGCGGCATCTGGTGCCTGCCGCTCGCCGACGCCGTGGCGGCGGTGGCCGCCACCGGCACGGTTACCCTGACCGGCACGACCACCGCCGCCGGCGCGCTGTCGCTCTACATCGCCGGCCAGCGGGTGCAGGTCGCGGTGGCCTCGGGTGCCGCCGCCACCGTGGCCACGGCGCTCGCCGCGGCGATCACCGCCGCCTCCGACCTGCCGGTCACCGCCGCGGCCAGCACTGGCACGGTCACCCTGACGGCCAAGAACAAGGGGCCGCTCGGCAACGACATCGATGTGCGGCTCAATTTCCTGGGCGCGCTCGGAGGCGAGGCGACCCCCGCCGGCCTGACCGCCGCCATTGTGGCGATGGCCAACGGCGCCACCGCGCCCTCCCTGGCCGCCGGCCTCGCCGCGCTGGGCGACGAGCCCTTCGACTTCATCGCCAGCCCCTACACCGACACCACCAGCCTGGACGCCATCAAGACGCTGATGGATGACCAGACCGGGCGCTGGGCGTGGTCCCGCCAGCTCTACGGCCACGTCTTCGCGGCTCGCCGCGGCACGGTGTCCGACCTCTCGACCTTCGGCAACGCGCGCAACGATCCCCACGTCACGGTGCTGGGCTACGCCGCCAGCCCGACGCCGCCGTGGGAGTGGGCCGCCGCCCTGACCGGGCAGGCCGCGAAATCGCTGCGCATCGACCCGGCCCGGCCTTTGCAGACGCTGCCGCTGGTCGGCGTCCTGGCGCCGGCGGTGTCCGCCCGCTTCACGATGTCGGAACGGCAAATCCTGCTGTTCGACGGGGTGGCCACCTTCACCACCGGCACCGACGGCACGGTGCGGATCGAGCGGGCCATCACGACCTATCAGGTCAACGCCTACGGCCAGCCCGATCCCAGCTATCTCGACGTCGAGACGCTGTTCACGCTGACCACCGTCCTGCGCCGCCTGCGCTCGGTCATCACCACCAAGTACGCACGGCACAAGCTGGCCAACGACGGCACCACCTTCGGCGCCGGGCAGGCCATCGTCACGCCGAAGATCATCAAGGCGGAACTGATCGCCCAGTACAGCGAGATGGAGACGCTGGGGCTGGTGGAGAACATGGCCGCTTTCAAGGCCAACCTGATCGTTGAGCGCGATCCCACCGACCCCAACCGCCTCAACGTCCTCTACCCGCCGGACCTCGTGAACCAGCTCCGCGTCTTCGCCGTGCTGGCGCAGTTCCGCCTCCAATACGCGGCCTGAAGGAGGGCCTGACCGATGGGAAAGAAGATCGCGGGCGTCTGCTACCTCAAGGTGGACGGCACCCAGTACGCGCTGCGCGGCAGCCTGACCGTCTCCCCCGACGACATCGAGCGTGAGGGCGTCGCCGGCCAGGACGGCGTACACGGCTACAAGGAGACGCCGCGGGTGCCGTCCATCTCCGCCGACATCTCGGACAGCGAAGGGCTGTCGCTGGAAGCCCTGCGCAACATCACCGACGCCACGGTCACCGCCGAACTGGCCACCGGCAAGGTCTACGTGCTGCGCAACGCCTGGACCAAGGCGGCCCATGAGCTGGACACCGCCGAGGGGCAGGTGTCCGTCACGTTCGAAGGCATGAAGTGCGAGGAGACGAAGTAAAATGAGCGACAACACCGTTACCCTGAAGAAGCCGATCCAGGCCCACGGCGAAGAGGTCACCAAGCTGACCTTCCGCGAGCCGACCGGCGACGACATCATGGCCTGCGGCTACCCGCTCCAGATGAGCGGCGACGGCACCTTCGTGCCGCTGGCCGGCGCCATCGGCAAGTACATCAGCCGCCTGGGCGGCATCCCCGCCAGCAGCGTCAAGGCGCTGTCCGCTCCGGATTTCCAGGCGTGCATGATGACGGTCATCCCTTTTTTCACGGATGGGCTGGAGGCCCCGGCCCAGGAGAGCGGGGACTGATCGAACGGTACTGCGATGTCGGTTGGGCCTGGGGCATGGGGGCCGGCGACATCGAAGCGCTGACCATCTCCCGGATGCTGCTCTACGAGGCGCAGGCAATCCGGATCGGCAAGGAACTGAAGCAGGCACAGGGCGGCTGAACAGCCGCCCTTTCTGCATCCGGAGAGACCATGGCGAACTTCCAACTGAAAGCCATCATTTCGGTCATTGACCGTGTGTCCGGGCCGATGAAAGGCATCAACCGGGCAATCTCCGGAGCCGCCAAGCGCTTCGGAGACATTGGCACGGCTGGTGGCAATCTCGCTTCCGCCTTTGGCATTCAGCAAATCGCGCAGGCGGCGATCGACTTCGAAAGCGTCATGGCCGATGTGAAGAAGGTTGTGGATTTCGACTCACCCGACGGCTTCGCCCAGATGAAGGATGATATCCTGGAGATGTCGAAGCGGTTGCCGATGACCGCCAACGGCATCGGCCAGATCGTCGCCGCGGCGGGGCAGGCCGGCATCGCGCGGGAGGAGTTGGCCACCTTCGCCGAGGACGCCGCAAAGATGGGCGTGGCCTTCGATCTGGCGGCGGACGAGGCCGGCGACATGATGGCCAAGTGGCGCACGGCTTTCAAAATGAACCAGGACGAGGTTCGGGCTCTGGCCGATCAGGTCAACTACCTTGGCAACACCGGCGCCGCCAAGGCATCGCAGATTTCCGATGTGGTCCGGCGCGTCGGCGCGCTCGGTGAGGTCGGCGGGCTGGCGGCCAAGAACGTGGCGGCCATCGGCGCGTCCATGGTGGGGGTCGGCATCGAGTCGGAGGTTGCCGCCACCGCGACCAAGAACTTCATGTTGGCGATGGTCAAGGGCGAGGGCGCTACCGAAGGGCAGAAGAAAGCCTTCGCCAAGCTCGGCATCGAAACCACGACGTTGGCCAAGGCGATGCAGAAGGACGCCACCGGGGCCATCATGAAGGTGCTCGGGGCGCTCCAGAAGCTGCCGAAACACAAGCAGGCCGGCGTCATGGCGGAGTTGTTCGGAACGGAAAGCATCGGTGCCATCGCGCCGCTGCTGACCAACCTGGATGGCCTCAAGGACAACCTCGCCAAGGTGTCCGACGCCACTCGCTTCGCCGGCTCGATGAACAAGGAGTACGAGGCCCGCGCCGCGACCACGGCGAACGCCCTCATCCTGCTCGACAATCAGTGGCATGCCCTGAAGATCACCTTGGGCGACGCGCTGCTGCCGACGCTCAACGAGGTGATGGGGCCGCTCGGCGGGATCGTCGATCAGATCGCGGCGGTGGCGAAGGCCAATCCGGAGATGACCAAGTTCGCGATGATCGGTCTCGCCGTCGCGTCGGGGGTTGGCGTTGCCGGCGCCGCCATCGTCTTGTTGGGCGGTGCCGTCCTGTCGACGCTGGGCGCCGTCCTCCGGCTTGGTCTCGGGATGGCGATGCTGGCGGTACGGCTTACCATCGCCCCGGTGGTCTACACGGCGGTTGCGGCGCTGCGAATCTTTCAGGCCGCCATGTGGATCACCAGCACGGCGATCCGCGCGCCGCAGATCGCGCTGGGCCTGTTCTCCGCTGCGGTGGGGTTGGCGAAGGGCGCGATGCTGCGGCTCAATGCGGTGCTGATGGCCAACCCCATCGGGCTGGCGGTGGCCGCTGTCGCGCTGCTCGCCGGGGCGGCCTACCTGCTCTACGAGAACTGGGGGCCGGTTTCCGACTGGTTCACCGGGCAATGGGCCGCGATCACGCTGGTGTTCGACGGCTTCACCGCCTTCCTGTCCGGCGTCTTCACCAGCGACTTCACCGCCGCCATGGAAGGGCTGAAGACGGTCGGGCAGGGTTTGCTTGGCTGGTTCCAGGGCTGGGGCGATGCCATCGGCGGCGTGTTCTCCAAGGTTTCCGACTGGATCAAATCACTGTTCGACATCGATCTTGCCGGCATGCTGCGCGAGAAGCTGGCGGCCCTGACCAGCGCCCTGCCGTCCTGGGTCACCGACAAGCTTGGCCTCAACGTATCGGCAACAGCGGCGGCGGACGGCCCAATCGCCTCCGCTGTTGCCGCCGCGGCTCTGCCGGCGCCGAAAGATGGTCCGGTGCCGAACGACGGACCGGTGGCCGGGATGCCGCGCGTGGGACGGAGCCCGGTCCTAGCCGCGGCGAACGATGTCCGGCTGAACGGCGAGATGCGGGTGCGCTTCGACAACGCCCCGCCGGGCATGCGGGTGGAGCCGATGAAGAGTGACCAGCCCGGCGTGAAAAGCACGGTGGACGTCGGCTACCGCTCGATGGCGATGGGGTACTGACATGACGTGGCGCAACCAACTGCGGCCCGCCTCCTTCCGGGGCGTGGCCTTCAAGGTGGACGGGGACGAGCTGGCGGCGGGCCGGCGCGTGCAGGTCCACGAGTATCCGCAGCGCGACAAGCCCTATGTCGAGGATTTGGGGCGGGCCACCCGCAAGATCACCCTGACCGCCTACGTCATCGGGCCGGACTACATGGCGGCGCGCGACCGCCTGCTGGCGGCGCTGGAGGAGGCCGGGCCGGGCGAACTGGTGCACCCGCAATATGGCACCCTGCGGGTGGCCGTCGACGGTGATTGCCGGGTAGCCCACTCCAGCGACGAAGGGGGCATGTGCCGGTTCTCCCTGAGTTTCGTGGAGGCTGGGGAACTGGCGTTTCCAGCGGCGACGGTCAACACGGCGGAAACGACCAAGCTGAAGGCCGATGCCCTGTCGGCGGCGGCGGTGTCCGACTTCGCCGCGGCCTTCGGGGTAACCGGCCATGCCGATTTCGTGCGCGGCGGCGCCATGACCGACCTCACCAAGGCCATCGGTTTCGCGGAGCGGGCGACGCGCGGCGGTGGAAGCGGCGTCTCCGGCCTGTCGGGTGACATCGACCGGCTGTTCGGGTCGCCGCGCTCGCTCGCGCAACGGGTGATGGCGCTGGTCGCATCCTTCGCCTCGTCGTCCAGTGGCGGTGGCAGTGGTGGCCGCACGGCGTCTGCCGCTGCGTCCGGCTCTACGGTGTCGGGCTCTACGGTGTCGGGCTCTACGGTGTCGGGCACCGTCACGTCCGGCAGCACCGGAACGGGCATCGCCCGGTCCAGCGCGGCGGCTCAGCCGTTGGCCGGTCTGGTCCGCGCCGCCGCCTACACCCCGCCGGCCCCGGCCTACGCCACGGCAACGCCGTCGCGCCGTCAGCAGGCGGCCAACGGGGTGGCCATCGCCGCCCTGGTCCGGCAGGCCGCCTTGGTCAAGGCTGCTCACGTCGCCGCCGACGCCGACTGGCCGGTGCATCAGGAAGCCATCGCGGCCCGTGACGAGCTGGCCGCGCGGATCGACGCCGAGGCCCTGCGCCCGGAAGTGCCGGACACCACGTTCCGCGCCTTGACCGATCTGCGGGTGGCGGTGGTGCAGGACCTCACCGCCCGCTCCGCCGGGGCCGCCCGGCTGGCCACCGTCACGCCGACGGCGGTGCAGCCCTCCGTCGTGCTGGCCTACGACCTCTACGAGGACGCCGCCCGCGGCGACGAGATCGTGACCCGCAACGCCATCGTCCACCCCGGCTTCGTGCCGCCCGAACCGCTGAAGGTGCTGGCATGACGGACGACAGGGACAGGGTGCGGCTGCTGGTCAACGGCACCGATTACGGCGGCTGGAAGTCGGTCCGCATCGCCGCCGGCATCGACCGGCAGGCGCGTGACTTCGACCTGTCGGTCACCGACCGCTGGCCCGGCTCCGACATCCCGCGCAGGATCGCGCCGGGCGATGAGTGCAAGGTCTACATCGGCTCCGATCTGGTCCTGACCGGCTACGTGGACGGTACGCCGATCAGCCACGACGCCAAGACGGTGACGGTGGCCGTCAAGGGGAGGAGCAGGACCGCCGATCTGGTGGACTGCTCGGCCATCCACGAGCCGGGCCAGTTCCAGGGCCGCACGGTGGAGCAGATCGCAACCGATCTGGCGGCACCCTACGACGTCGCCGTCGTGGCGGCGGTGGACACCGGGGCGCCCATTGCCGACCACCAGCTTCAGCAGGGCGAAACCGTGTTCGAGAGCATCGACCGCCTGCTGAAGCTGCGGGCGCTGCTGTCCACCGATGACGCGGAAGGCCGGCTCGTCCTGACGCGGGCCGGCACGGCGCGCGCCTCCACCGCCCTGGTGGTGGGCGAAAACGTACTGACTGGCTCGGCCTCGCTGGACGTCAAGGACCGCTACAGCGAATACCGGGTCAAGGGACAGCGGGCCGGTGAGGGCAACGCTGACGACGGCGGCGGCGGTGACGACGAGGGACCGGACATCGGCGCCCTCACGGACGAGGCCGCTACCACGTCGCAGGTCATGGCGGTGCACGCCGACACCGGCATCAAGCGCAAGCGCGTGCTGGTGATCGTCGCCGACGGCCAACCGGACGGCGGGACGGCACGCGAGCGCGCCCGCTGGGAGGCCGCCCACCGCGCCGGCAAGAGCTACGAGGCCAGCTACACGGTGCAGGGCTGGCGGCAGGCCGACGGGCGTCTCTGGGTGCCCAACGAGCTGGTGCGTGTGCGGGACCCGATCATCGGCTACGACCTGGAGATGCTGGTGGCCGAAGTGTCCTACAGCCTGTCGGAATCCGGCAGCGTCACCACCCTGACGGTGGCGCCGAAAGCGGCCTACGAACTGCTGCCGGAGACGCCGCAGGCCAAGGCCAAAGGCAAGAAGGGCGTCACCCTGTCGCCGCCCATTGTGGAGTTCGACTGATGGATTCACGCAGCTTCGCCAAGCTGGCCGCGCCCCTCAAGCGCGGCCTTCAGATGATGATCGCCCGAGCGGTGCTGACCGCGGTGGGTCCAGGCCGAATGCAGGTCATCCAGGTCAATCTTCTGGCCGGCGAGACCAAGGATGGGGTGGAGCATTTCGAGCCTTATGGCTGGACCTCGCACCCGCATGTCGGGGCCGAGGCGGTGGTGGGCTTCGTCGGCGGAGACCGCAGCCACGGCATCGCCCTGGTGGTGGCCGACCGCCGCTACCGCATCACTTCCCTGCAACCCGGCGAGGTGGCCATCTTCACCGACGAGGATCAGCAGGGCGGCCACCGCGTCGTTCTGCGCCGGGGGCGCGTCGTGGAAATCGCCTGCCGCGACCTGCACGTGACCGCCGAAAACGACATCCGGCTTCAGGCCGGCGGCAAGATCATCGAGATCAGCGGCGCCCATGTCGTGCAGACCGGCGATTACGAAGCCGTGCTGCGATGAGCTCCGGAATCGCCGTGAAGGGGCTCGACCAAGCCGGCGGCGTCCAGCTTGCCGGGACCGCCCCATGGTGCCGGGTCGATGGGCAGCCGGTGGTCGTGCGTGGGGACCCAATTGCGGGACATGGAGACGCATCGCACAGCGCTCCAGTCATGGCCGAGGGTGAGGCGTGGTTCCGTGTGGCCGGTGTCCCGGTGTGCCGGGCGGGGCATGCGGCGAGCTGCGGCCACGTCACGACCGGCCGGAGCCGGTTCCGTCTGGCGACCTTCCAGACATCGGTCTACGCCGATCTGGTGCCGCGTCGTGGGTCCTACTTCTTCGGTGGGGCCGGGATGCAGGGCGACTATCTCGCCGGAATGCTCCAGGCCATGACCGAGGCCGGCATCGGACAGGTCGCCCTGGGGAACCGCAGCCGCTGGCAGATTGCCCCCGATTGGTCCGAAGACCCTCGCCGTCTCGTCGACGCCGCGTTCGGTGTCGAACTGCTGCGGCGGGGCGAGGTGCTGGGCATGGCCATGGGGATCGAGGATTACGGGACCACGGGGGCGCAATTCAACCTGATCGGCTATTCCTACGGTTCGCTGGTCGCTGCGCAGGTGGCCATCAAATACGCTCGCCAGTACGGCGGCGTGGTGGATCATCTGGTGCTCATCGGGGCACCGATCTCCGCCCCCTTCCTGATGGCACTGCGCAGCGAATGGCGCATCCGCAGGCTGATCGTGGTCGATCTGGTGGCGCAGGGCGACCCCATCCACGCCGGCATGACTTATGGCGAGTTGCTCATTGCGGTGCCCACCCTTGCCGCACAGATCAGTGCCGGGGCCGGGCATTTCTGGTACAGTGAGTCAGGAGAGGTGGGACATGAACGGCGCCGTCAGCTTGCTGAGCATCTCTACAGCCTGGGCCTTCGCTGACCGTGTCCGGCGAGGGGTGGCCGCGGGCCTCTACGCCGTGACGCTTCTGGCGCTGGTCGGGGCGTCCGTCACGAACAACGTGCTGGCCTGGACCGGGACGCTGGACCATGCGTTCAGAAATTTTGGCGGGCATGTCTCGGCGTGGCCGTTCCTTGATCCCTCCATCGGCGCCCTCATGGTCGTGCCGTGTCTGGCGCTCTACTGCGTGGCCGCGCTGCTGAACATCCGCCATCGCCTGTGGCCCGTGGTGGCGCTCGCGGTGTCGGTGTTCATCCCGTTCCTGATCGGTCCGGTCCTGGGTCTGCTCTTCTGGGACAGCCAGAGGCCCGCCTGGAAGACGCGCATCGGGCGTATCCGCCGCTGATGCCATAGAGCTTGCGATGCGCAAGGCCGCCCCAGAGGCGGCCTTTTTTCATGGTGGCTGCATGTACGAATTGATGAACCGCACCGTCGTCATCGACGGCGCGCCGCTCTCGCTCGACCTGACCACGGGCGATCCGCTCGTCAGGGCGGTGCTCATGTCCCTGTTCACCTGGGCACGGGCGCAGCCCGGCGACGTGCTGCCCGCCGACCGCAAGATGGGATGGTGGGGCGATACCTACCCGACCGCGACCGGCGACCGCATCGGCTCCAGGCTGTGGCTGCTGTCCCGCGAGAAGCTGCTGCCGGACACCATCAACCGCGCCCGCGAATACGCCCAGGAGGCCCTGGCGTGGCTGGTCACCGATGGCGTGGCCCAGCGCGTCGAGGTGAGCGCCGAACGGCGCGGCACCGACGGCCTGACGCTGTACTGCCGCATCTGGCGCCGCGATGGCCAGCCCGTGGAACTCCGTTTCGACGACGCCTGGGAGGCGATCACCAATGGCTGACACCGGCTTCATCCGGCCCGCGCTGCCCGATCTGATCGAGCAGGTCCGTGCCGACCTGCTGGCCCGCATGGGGCTTGACGAGCTGCTGCGCCGCGCCGACGGCGAGGTGCAGGCGCGCGTGCAGGCCGGGGGGCTGCACAGCCTCTACGGCTTCATCGATTATCTGGCGGCGCAAATCCTGCCGGACACCGCCGACACGGCGTGGCTCGACCGCCACGCCTCGCTGTGGGGCGTCCTGCGCAAGACGGCTACCGCCGCTACCGGGACCGTCAGCATGGCCGCCGGCAACGGTGTGACGGTCCCGGCGGGGACGGTGCTGCAGCGTGCGGGCGGCGGCGACTATACCGTCACCACCGATGCGGCGGCGAGCGGCGGGGTGATCGTCGCGACCGTCCAGGCGACCACCGCCGGGGCGGCGGGCAACCTGCCGGCGGGCGCGCGGCTGACGCTGGTCAGCCCGGTGCCCGGTGCGCAGTCGACCGCGGTGGTGGTCGACGTTTCCGGCGGCGCCGACATCGAGACGGACGCCGACCTGCGAGCCCGGCTGATCGCTCGCATCCAGGCGCCGCCGCATGGTGGGAATCGATCCGACTATGAGGCGTGGGCGTTGGAGGTGGCCGGCGTCACGCGGGCCTGGGTCTACCCGCATCATCTCGGGGCGGGCACGGTCGGCGTCACCTTTGTGTGCGATGGCCGGACAGACATCATCCCGACCGAGACGGAGGTGAGCGCGGTGGCGTCGCACATCGACGTGCTGCGCCCGGTCACCGCGGCGGTGACGGTCTTCGCCCCGGTGGCTGATCCGCTGGCCCTGTCCATCCGCCTTACCCCGGATGGTGCCGCCACGCGGGCGGCGGTGGAGGCGGAACTGCGCGACTTCCTGTCCCGTGAGGCCGAGCCGGGCGGGACGCTGTACCTGTCCCGCTTGCGCGAGGCGATCTCGCTGGCCACCGGCGAATACCGGCACGATCTCGTGTCGCCAGCGGCGGACGTGGTGTCGCCGGCGGGGCACATCGCGGTCCTGGGAGACATCACATGGCTGTCGTGACCGCCACCTCTGGCGATGACTACTATGGCCTGCTGCTGGGTCTGCGCCCGACCGGCCCGGCTTGGCCGGCGGATGATGCGCTGCTCCAAGCCATCGCCGACGGGCTGGCACGGGTCCACAACCGGGCGCTTGGCCTGCTGGACGAAGCCGATCCCCGGCTGACGCTGGAGATGCTGCCGGCGTGGGAGCGCAACGCCGGGCTGCCGGACGCCTGCACTGGCCCAGCGGTCGGCTTGGCGGAGCGGCGGGCGCGGCTGGCAGCCCAAATCACAGCGCGGGGCGGACAGAGCCGGGCCTTCTTCATCGCCCTGGCGGCGTCTCTCGGCTTTCCCGGCTGCACGATCACCGAGTTCGCGGCTTTCACCGCTGGTTCGGCCTGCACCGACGCCCTGAACAGTGCCGAAGCCGGCTGGCCACACGCTTGGCGGCTGAACGTCCCGTACGGTGGCCGCACTTACCCGTATACGACCAACTCGGGCTGCGACGAGCCGATCAGGGCTTGGGGGTCGGCGACGCTCGAATGCGTCGTCTGGCGCCACGCACCCGCCCAATCCGTCGTCATTATCGGCTATGTCGGCGGGGCAATCGGGACCCGCACCGAGGCGCCGTTGGCCGGGCGCAATGGGGTGCCCCTGACTTGGAGATTTCGTGAATGATCGGTCTGCATGAACTGCCTCTGGCTGACGCCCCCCTCACCGGTGCCGAGGTGCTGCCGCTCGATGATGGGGCACGGACGGCCCTGACCACCGTGGCCGAACTGCGGCGAGGGCTGGCCAGTGAGGCCACGGTGGCCCGCGTCGAAGCGGCGTTGACGAGCACCACCGAACGCGCCGGACTGTACCGCGACGCCGTGGACGGCGCCTACGCTGTGCTCGATGCCGAAGGCCGCGCCGGCCTGCTGCTGGATGATGTTGGGCGACTGTTGCTGGCTGGCTTGCACCTCCGCGGCGAGGCCCCGCCATCACGGGATGTCACGCCCTACGATTTCGCATTCACGGATCTACTGAACCGGGTCATCCTCGGCTTTGCCCAGAGCGGGTACGTGGACATCGCTCTTGGCGATGTCTTGAAGTCTGTCGCCTCCTCCGCGCCGCGGGACACCGGGCGTGACGCTCTGGCCATCACGGATATGGCCGGTCAGCTCCTCATCGCCGTCACGCAAGTCGGTGAAATCCGCCTCCGGCTGAGCGACGAGTCGCTGCGCGAGCACATGGAGCGCGCCTATCTCGCCCCGTCCGTGATGCGCGGCCTGCCGCACGCGGCCAATGTCCGCCGTACGGCATCGCTGCTGATCGGCACGGTTCAGGAGGGGCCGGCGGGCTCCACCATGGTCCGAGATGTTGTCCAGCGCCGCAATGGGTGGTCAACCACGGCGGTGGTGCAGGACAGCCGCCCGCTGGAATTGGTGCTGTTCCAGGGCCAGTCAAACGCTGGCAACGGAAACCCCGGCATAAGCGTGCCGACGTTGTACCCGCACCATATGCTCCAGCTCGGCGCATCGCCGCAAACGTACGGAGACACGGCAACGGATTTTGGGGTGGTCGGCGACGTCGCGCCATACGCCAACCCGGGCGGCGTCGGACCCTACGTTGCGAGCATGGCCGGGGTGGCGCTGGAGGCATGGGACCGCGAGGCGGGCCGCGCCTCGCCGGGCCGCCTGCTGCACTCGTGCTGGTACGGCAGCCAGCCCCTCTCCTCGTTCCAGAGCGGGACGAACAGTTGGGCGAATTTGATGGCCGCCGCCGCCAAGGCCACATCGCTCGCAGCGACTTACGGCCGCGCCGCCGAATGCAAGGCACACATCCTCGTCCAGGGCGAGAACGACGACGGCAACGCCAGCTACGCGGGCGACCTGATCACCTACGTAAACACGGTCCGCCCAGCCTTACGGGCGCAGACAGGGCAGGCCGCGCTCCCGAAGATCATCATCGCGCAAACCAACTCCGGGAGCTTCAGTTACTCGGCGAAGGAGCAGTACCGCGTTGCCCTCGCCCAAGTGGCCAATGGCGTCTATCTGGCCGGTCCAATGTACCAATGCCCGCTGTACGACGCGATCCACCCGAACGACCTTGGCCGCGCGCTGCATGGCGAGCAGTTGGCCTTGGTCTATGAGGCGGTCGTCACCAACGAGCAAGTCTGGAACCCATTGTGGCCCACGGCCGTGACGCGCACGAACAACGTCATCGACGTGACGTTCGCGCTGCCGCCGGGCGGCGGTGCGTTGGCTTGGGACACGAGCTGGGTGCCGGCAACCACCAATTACGGCTTCAGCTACACGGACAGCAACAGCGGTTTCGGGAGCATTGCTTCCGTGGCGATTACCGGCGCCAACACCGTCCGCATCACGCTGGTGGCGACGCCGACCGGTGCCAACAAAAAGCTCCACTACGCCATGACCGCCGGCACGACCGCCCCAGGCTGGATCGCCGCACGCGGTCAACTCATCAGCCCGACGACCCGGCAAAGCGTCTGGGCGCGCCGCGGCCTCGCCGTCCCGGCCACCGTCAACCACTACGCCGTCCGCTTCGAGGTGCCAGTCCCATGACGATCAAGCTCAGCACGTCCTTCAACAACCCCGCCTTGCCGCTGGCGACACCGCTCGGGCAGCAGATCCTTGGTTTCTCCAGCCTCTATAGCTGGGCACAGGCGGATGCCGCCACGACAGCCATCAGCAGCGGTACCAGCATCGCATCCTTCGTCGACCGGCGGCCGGGGGCGGTTGGATGGGCGCAGCCCGCGGCGGGCCGGCAGGCCGCCCTAACGCCGGCCCAGATCGGCGGCTACGCCGCTGCGGTCTTCGACGGGGTCGACGACCATTACAGCCATCCGGACCCCGATTTTGACTTCACGCAGCCATTCACCATCATTGCGTTGCTGAACGGCTCGGCGGCCGGTGGTGCCGACATGCAGGTGATGAGCCGCTTCAATGACCTTGCCAACCGAACCTACGTCAACATCCGCCCGTCGAGCGTCGATTTCCTCCACGGCAGCGGTATGGCGACGCTGCCGTACGCGCGCGGCACCTGGGGCCTGGTGATCGCCGCATCCAACCAGACGCAGCTCAAGATGCGGATAAACGGCGTTTCGGCGGCCCCGGCGGCCACCAACAACGCGGCCGGAACGAACCAGTGGTCGCTCGGCAGCTTGTACGACGGCACGATCCAGCAGCCGTTCCGGGGCGCAATCGCCGACGTTCTTGTGTTCAGCGAGGACATCATTGCCAACGCCGCCCGGCTGTCGTTGGTCGAGAAGTATTTCGTCAACACCTACGGGCTGAGCTTTACGCCGGCATAAAAGGGCAAAAAAATGAAGCGCATCGACACCCCAACCAAGGCCACTGACCTCCACGGACCCGGAAAACACGGGTTCAAGGACGGCAACCCATTGACCGGCGACCCGGCGACCACGCTCAGCGCGTCGATGTTCAATCACCTTCAAGAGGAGGTCGCGCGGACAATCGAGGCCGGCGGCGGCACGCTGGACGCGACCAAGTATGACCAGCTCGCCACTGTGCTGGGGCTCACCGTCCGCTCGCACGGCGCCAACCGGTATCACATGCTGCCCGGCGGCCTGCTGCTCCAGTGGGGGACCGCGACCTTTCTCGACACCGGCTCGGCACTCGGCGAATACTATTCGACCGTCGAGACCGTGGTCGCCTTCCCGCGCGCTTTCTCGACCGCCCCCTTCGTCGTGCTGGCCACGGGCGGCATCGGGGAGGGCGTGGAGCACGTCTACGCGACGACGAGCAATGGCGCAGCGTCGGCCACCATCCGGGCCGCCCGCATAGCGGGAGCGCAAGGGGGTGGCGAGACGGGGGCATTCTACTGGATCGCCATCGGGATCTGACCCGCGACAACACTCCAACACTCAGACCGACCCGGCGCCCGCGAGGCGCCTTTTTCATGCCCGGAGCATCCCCCATGAAACTGCCCCACCTCGCCGCTCTGGCCGTTGTCGGCACGGGCCTTCCCGCCGCCGTGGCCCTGGCCGATGACCCCACCGTCAACGGCCTGATCGGCTCCACCGTCCAGGCCCTGACCGGCGCGCACCCCTCCGTGCAGGCCGCCGCGATCCTGTCCGCCACCGGCCTGCTGGGCTGGCGGATGTGGTTGCAACGCCCGCAGCCGTCCGGCCACTCGATCGATGAGGTCTTCGCGCTGCTGAACAGCCTGTCCGAGCGGGTGGACGGGCTGGCCCAACGTCTCGATACCCATATCGACCAGCACGACCGCCGGGCGGCCTGACCATGACCGCCACGCGCCCCGTTCAACCCCCGGCAGCGTAGCCGAAGCGCCGCCGGGAGTCACGGGGTGTGGGAAAGTTTACGATGCCTTGAAGGCAATACCCGAGTGAGAAGGGGCAATCGATAGCTGACGGGGCAATCCCTAGTCGCCGATCTGATTTACGGCGACTAGGGGGTGCATGGATGGTTGCGTCAGTTCGGGAAGTAAAATTTGTTGAGGCCGCCCCTCTTTCGATCCGGCACAAACTCGTTGGCGCTCTCAATGTAGTCGTAGGCGACGTAACCGTAATCCGAGAGGTGCCGAGGTATTTCGTTGTTGTCGGAATTCTCAATCATGAAGCTTGGACGCTTCGCCCTTATGAACTCCGTCATTCCCGACATGACGAGGCATTCAGCCCCCTCAACATCGATTTTCACGAAAACAGACTCGCTTGACGTGATGTGAGGCTTGTCGCTAACCCAATCGTCAAACCGGACAACCTGCACCGATGTCTCGATCAGGGACCACCTGCCGTGAGATGAATAGCTGCTGAGGCGACGGCTCACGACCTGATCATCGAAGTGGTCGAGAAGGATGGATGATTCCCCGATCACCATCCAATCATCGATCTCGGGGATAAAGAACGGGAGTTCCCCGGCCCGATCAGCAAACCCGATGCAGTGGTACTCGAACTTGCCACCCTCACTCTTGATGAGTGCCCCGGCACTTTCCAAATAGGGCCTGAGCGAAGGATTCGGCTCAATGGATACCACGCGCCAATCAGGGCAAACGAAATGAACGCTCAATGCCGAATTGCCGATGTTGCCGCCAATATCAACAAAAACAGTCCCAGGCTTATCGAGAAGTTTGAGGCCGTAAAAGTCGTTCTCGTGCGGAACACGGCCTGATACGAGCTTGTCGAAAGTCGCTTGATGTGGCCGTGAGTATGGCAATTCGCTGGGAGCCAGTTTTCTTACGCTAACCATCATTGCCCCTGAGACAGATTGGTGTAGCTGTGGGACGGGAGAATCGTCGATCTCATGAGGGAAGTCGGCGCTCGGCACGTCGACATCGCCCGGCGGTAGTGACCAATAGCCGACGCCTGACGCGGAAACATCATAGCGTGCGACAACCCATGGCCGCCCGTTCCAGCGGACACGGTAATACCCAGGCTCGCGATGCGCCGCGGTTATCATAGAACCCTCCAATATCAAATACTGAGGGGGAGCGTATACCGAAGGGACTCCCTTGGGTAGTGCTTACATCATACTGGTTGAGGAGATGATGCGGGATGTCCCGCGACAATGCTCCAGCCTGACCCGGCGCCCGCGAGGCGCCTTTTCTATGCCCGGAGGACCGCATGACCGCAGCCTTACCGCCAGCGGCGCTCGATCTTGTGCGCCAATTCGAGGGCTTGTACCTCACCGCCTACCTGTGCCCCGCGGGCGAGCCGACCATCGGCTATGGCCACACCGCCGGGGTGCGGATGGGCCAGACCATCACCGCCGTCCAGGCCGACGACTTCCTGATGTCGGACCTGACCGCCGCCGCCGCGCAGGTGGACAAGTTGGTGAAAGTCCCGCTGACCGACCGGCAGCGCGGCGCGCTCGCCTCGTTCGTGTTCAACCTGGGTGCTGGCAGCCTGCAATCCTCCACGCTGCTGCGCCTGCTGAACCAGCGGGACTACGAGGGGGCCGCCGGCCAGTTCGGGCGCTGGGTCTTCGCCACGGTCAAGGGCGTCAAGACGGAACTGCCGGGGCTGGTGAAAAGGCGGGCCGCCGAGGCGAAGCTGTTCGAAACCGACTGACGATCAGGATGCAACCGCCGGTATCCGATTTGACGAGTGAATCATTTCGGCGAAATTCCGGAAGAAATCAGTGCTAAGTCATTGATGATCGGTACGATTTGACGAGTGAATCCACTTCAAGGAAATCAGTACCAGAAGTTGCGCCGCTGGGCATCCCGCCCGGCGGCTTTTCCTTTTCCGGAGTCCCCATGACCGAGATCATCAGCCCGAAGCTGATCCGCCGCCAGTACGGCGAACTGATCTTGCACGAACACTGGTGCCCCGGCTGCAACGCCATTTACCAGATCGCCGTGGGGTATCAAATATTAATAATAGGATTACCAATATTTTCGAAAATACTCAGGATCGCCAAGAGTTACAGATATTCCGTTGGCGCATTTCATGTATGCAAAGGTAATATAAATTTTCATAGGTCCAGATGAGTAGTACTCGTCCATGATATTGGTTTCAGGAACGAATCCTGGGCCTGCATGAAAGTGAATTGCAGGTACTGGCATGGGTGGTTTGCTGAAGGTGTATGCCGACTTGATGTCCGAGGATGTTATGCATATTTTATCCCTATTTTTTAAGGATATCCTCATTGTACTATACTGTAAATTCTCATCTATATAAATACTGGCATCTCCATCAATAGCGTCGTCCTGGTTTTTTTCTGCCTTCTGCCACCTGTACGACTCGATTGAGGCGTTGGCTTTTGTATCCCTCGAGAATTTCACATCGCTGTTAAAAACGTTCTGGATGAATCTTGCGTCTCTCCACGCTGCTGGTTGCTCAAAAACTCTTAGGCTTTCTAATAGATTTATAGAGGAGTTGGCTGCGGGATCAGGCTTCCGAACATTTAATATTCCGCTCGATCCTGAGCAGCCACTCACGATAATGATAGAAAACAGTGATATTGATAATTTTTTTGTCGTGCGCATAAAACATGCCCTTGGATGCGGTGCGTCACCGCATTTCGTACTATTCGCCGCACAAATTCAATGCCGAATCGACCTATGCGGCGACAGCTCGCATGCGCTCACCGGCCAGACGGTGGACCTGCCGGACATCCCGGCGGACGAGCTGGATTGAGGGCGTGACCGCCGGGTAGGGACGTCACCCCCTACGTTCGGTCGCCCCACCCGAAGATGGGCCGACGCCGGCCCGCATTGTCCGGTCCACACGACGGTCACTGTCCGCGATGTGTGTGCGCTGAGCCAAGGCTCCCCCGCCACCCAACGTCCGAAACGTCTTCGCGGACCGCCCACAGCCTACAGCGCCGAGGTTTCACCCACCAGCCGCCCGGCCCCCGCCGAGGCGGCTTTTTTCATGCCCGAAGGAGGGGCATCCCCCATGACCATCCTGAAATCCAAGAAGGCGCTCGCGCTGGGCGCCGCCATCATCGCCGCCGGCATCGTGGACCAGATCGCCGGGACCGACCTTCTGTCCGTGGTGCTGGCCCAGGTCGGGCCGATGCTGGCCGCGCCGTAACTCTCCGCCGGGCAGGCTTCGCCCGCGCGATCCACTGAACCGAGTAACCCGATGATATCGGGTTGCTGAAATCCGCTGTCACCATTGAGGCCCCACCGTGAACGCCATGTTCCCGGCACGCGCCGCCGTGCCCGACTTCCGTCTTGTCGAAACTCTCGACGTGGGGGCTTCCCCGCTCGCTCCGGCGCTGGGCGCCGCGCGTGACCGATTATGCAGGGATCTGGTCGCCCGCGGCGTCACCCCGGTTCTGTGCGAGTCCTGGGAGGCGTTGCAGGGCTTGAATGCCTTCCACCAAGGCAACTGGTTCCCGCTCCTCCCCAAGCCGTCCAGTGTCCCGGCCTTCTGGCTCGGGTTGGTGGATGGGGAAGGGGAGGTGATCGCCACCCACGCCGCGGTGCTGATCGACTGCACCGCGTCCAGCTTCGGCGCCCGGCTGGCGGACCTGTCGGCGCTGCACGATCCCGGTGATGCGCCGGCGGATGAATGGGCCTTCGTCGCCAGCGAGGCCGCGCACGACACCCGCGGGTCGGTGGCCTGGATCGTCGCCGGGTGGACCCGTCCGGACTGGCGCGGTGCCGGGCTGTTCCACCGGCTGGGCGCGCTGGTGCGGCTGGTCGCCCTGGCCCGCTGGAACCAGAAATGGGTGGTGGGGTTGGTCGATCCGGAGACGGTGCCGGTGTGGAGCGGGCGGGGCGGTGGTCGGCGCCGGCTGGAGGATCGGCCCGGCATCCTCTATCACCAGAACGGCGTCGGGCGGCTCCCGCTGCACCTCATGCGGTGGAGCCGCCACGCCGTTTACATGGATCTGGGGATCTGCGGTGGCCCGTTCTGGTGATGCTGCTGGATACAGGGGCAAACATCACCACGTCTCCATATCGAAATAAGATTTGACTTCCCGATTGAGCGTTATAGTTTCTTAAACGGCGAGCAGCGCCGGGTTGCCCTTGTTGCGGAAACGCAGCAACTAGTTGGATGTCTGCCTATGGGGTGGACTTGCATACCGCTAGCGCAAAGAGGGTCCGGGGGCTCGCCACTTTTATTTTGTGAGATAGAAATCTCGCAACTCAGCCTGCGCAGAAGGAAGGTCCGGCACCCACGTCGGCATAGTTCTTACGCCGAAGCCATATCTGCGGCCGTTTGGCAGCATCGCTATGCGGGGTAATAGAAGCTTAGCAAATTCCGGTTTTGTTGTGCCATCTATCGGATTTGGCTCAAGGCCAGAAAAAAATGCGCTAGCGACGACGTCTGCGATCTGTAATCCCACCCTCATTTTGTTTGGGTGTATGTGCATTTCATTTACATCTATTACCGACCAGTCTAAGTCAAATTTATCTATAAACATTGACCCCGATGCGCTTTGCTCTCTCAGGTACGAGTAATAGTTTTTAATGCCATCGATATCTACGCCACCTCTATCCGAAAACTCAAATCTTATACTCCTATTTTCATTGTAGTCTTTAAATGTTCGCCTTCCGCAATATTCTGATACTTTTTCAAGAAGAAGTCTGGTCATCCAGCAATAAAATCTTGCTGTTTTATTAACCATGGATTTTTCCGCGTTCAAGTTTCTCCGGCCTATCATATTTCTTTTGTGGGAAAGAACGACAAATGCACGAATCCTCATCTCGGCAATTTTCGAGCATATTTGCGCCTTCTTATCATCATTAAGTTTTCTAAAATGAAGATGCGTCATTTGATGCTGTTCTAGGGACATTACAGCATTTCTGAAATCTTGTAGTATCTGAGGTTCGTTTGTTGCTTTTACAACTACCGCAGATATAATCATCCACTGTGACGTATTGCTCAAGCTCGCATTCGGAGCTCTAATCCCGTCATCACCAGCCTCATCGATGTACGCGACATATCCGACAGACATATCTTCCTAAGCGTCCTGAGGGTTGGGCATCAGGAAGGATTTACGCAAAAATGCGTGGGCATGTCGAGTCTTTGCACCCGCTCCAGTTACGCATTCTTTCTGCGCTGCTAGTAAACATATCAGTTTGTTCGCGGAGGCGGTGTGGAGGCGCGAGATACCACGGAGCGGTGTTGCCCGCTGGTGATACTTCGTTGCTGATTACCATCTCAGCGGCAAAGCAGTTCAGGTACCTCTTGCCAACCCCAGGCCCAATGACGGTGATAGCGCTGGCCTGTTCACTGATTTCTATTATCACACATCAATGCAGCGCCTTCACATCGATGCAGGCCAGCACGGCACGCCGCCCGCCGTCCGACCAGCCGAACAGGGCCTGGACATAATCGAAGGGCCGGCCAAGCCCGGTGACGGAGAAGCTGTTGAACAGTGCCTCCCCGCTGGCTATGGCCTCGGCGTACTCCGCCCCGACGCGGCAGGCGAACTCGGTGTGCGGGTCCTGGTCCACCGGCTGGTCGAGGACGGAGCGTGCCCACGCGCGTCCAAGAACACCGATCGTGGGCGCGCCGATGTAGTGAAACCGAAGCGGGTCCGCCGGCCCTTCGGACGCGAGGAAGGTGCACCGGGACAGCAAGCCGGTGGCCTTCAGGAAGCTGAACACCGCCGGGGTCAGGGCCCGCTGCCGCCGGCACTCTTCGATTACCTGACACTGCCAATCCGCGGCACTGCGTTTGGTCAGGCGCCGGGTGTCGATGACGATCTCCGCCAGGCGCCGGGTGCCGGTCGGGTCGGGGAAGTGAAGGATGGGCATCACGCAGCCTCTCGGCGGTAGGCATCGACCATGGCTGCGAAGGCGGCGCGGACCGTTTCGGTGGAGCATCCGCCGGCGGCGGCGCCGGCTTTCAGCATGGCTTCGGTCGGCGTGTCGGGGATTGCCAGAGACGAGGGCGCCTCCTTCTGGAACGCCACGATGGTTTCCGCGAATGCGTCGCTCTCCGGTGCCGTGGGTGTGACGAATGGCCCGGCAGCAACCGTGGCGCCTTCGAGGTGCTCGATCAGCCGCCACAGCAGCTGGTGATCCGTGTCGGTCAGCTCGGAAGGGGGCGGGCCGATAAAGGCCGTTTCGGGCGTGACCTGCCTGCTCTGTGCCATGGCGATGAGGGCCACCTTCAACCGGATGGCAACGCCGGCCGCCGTCGACGGCATCATCTGATCAACGGCTACGTGCGCCTGCTGGTACGCTGTCCACTCCGTCTCGCTTTCCTCGTCGGAAAGATCGGACGGGAGAGCAGAGTACACGCGCCACGCGGTGACGAAACGATCCCAGGCCGCATGGAGGGAGGCGTCGGGGTGGGGGCAATTCTGCACCAGACAGACCGGGACGTCCGACAGGACCGCGGCGGCCCGGAGCATTGCCTCGAACAGCGCCTCAGCGGACGAGCCTTTCGCGTGCACGTTGCAGTATGGCAAGACGGATGATGGATGGCTGGCAATTCGCAGCACCGCCAAGGCGTCGGTGATGGTTTGAGGCGCCATGGCGGACACGGCGAGCGCGATGGCGCACCATTCATCCAGGTAACGTCCAGGGGCGTGGTGGAAAAGCGCCCATGAAGGATCGGGCCGGGGCCGGGCGAAGCCCTCCCATAGCGTAGCCCGGGCCCGGCCCGATCCTCCGCCTCGCTGGCGGTGACTTGGCGGAAG
>JAEYPE010000069.1 GCA_023411035.1 Pseudomonadota bacterium | reverse complement strand
CTCGGCCTGAACAAGCCGATCTACGCGCGCACCGCCGCCTACGGCCATTTCGGCCGCGAGGCGGAGGCCGACGGCGGCTTCTCCTGGGAGAAGACCGATCTCGTCAACGACCTGCGCGCCGCCTTCTCCTGAGTGCCCCGGCGGGGGCGGCTCCGAGAGCGGCTCCGCAAGGACCGCCCCTGAAGGGCGCGAGGCTTGATGACGGCAAGACCAGCCGCCCGGCACCCCGCCGGGCGGCTGGTTGCGTTCGGGCGGTTGCGGGGAGCATGGCGGCGGCGCTTCGCCTTGCCCCCCGGCAAAGGAAAAGGGGCAAAGAAAAAGGCCGCAGCCAGGACGGCGCGGCCTTCAAGTCTAGGGAGGAAACGCCCAAAGGGCATCCGGGAATCAAATTATGCTGCAACGCAGCAAAAGTCAAGCTCCCGGTGGATGACCCGCATCGAAAATATTCCGTCCCCTGCCATCCCCCGCTCCACCCCTCCGGACCGCAGAAGCCGGAAAAAGAAAAGGCTGCAGCCGGTGAGGCGCAGCCTAGTTCTGGGAGGGAGGAAACCAAGAGAACTTGGTGAGGCCATTTATGATCCGATTCTATTAACAGTGTGTAAACAGACTATGTGTCCCGAAGACATACCCATTTTTTGACAAAGATCAATAAAGCCAAGCTTTCGCTTGGTCAGGAGAAGGCCGGTTTGCTGCACGGCGGAAAATGACGGGCGGCGAAACGCCGCGTCACGGATGACGGCGGCCGAGCGCCATCCGAATGTCGTTCTGCCACACCATGCTGATCAGGGCGATCTGGGTGAGCAGGGCGATTTCGCCGTGCCCGACGGCGGCCAGCAGTTCCTCCCGCGTCATGAACAGGATCTCCGTCTCCTCCAGGTCGTCGGAGAGGGGCTCGGCCACCCGGCGGCAGCCGGTGGCATGGAACATGTGGGACACGGCACCGCCCTGGTTGGCGTTGACCGTGTAGCCGCCAAGCGCCGTCCAGTCGTCCGAGACGAAGCCGGTTTCCTCCAGAAGCTCCCGCCGGGCGGCCTCCAGCGGGTCCTCGCCCGGCGACAGATGGCCGCCGGGAAAGGTCAGGTTCACGCGCCGCGGACCGTGCCGGTACTGGCGGTAGACGATGGCCTGCCCGTCCTCCGTCTCGGCGAAGATGCAGGCGAAGGACGGCATATCGAACTGATAGTAGTCCTTGACGATCCGTCCATCCGGAAGCTCCACCGTCTCAACATTGACTTTCAGGAACGGCTCCGCGTCGAGCAACTCACGGCTTTCAAGAACGGTCCACGGGCGCAGGCGGCGCGTCATCCTTGGGTCTCCCTGTCGGCGCGTCTTCGGATCATGGCGTGGCATGGGTAACGGTCCGCAGCCGCCGGGGCAACAACCCAGTCGGGGCAGCACCCCTGGGCAGGAAGCCCGAAAAGCCGGCGCCGGGACTCCGCCGCGCCGCATGCGCTTCAAAACATTCATCAACCATTCGGTGACTGATTATCAATCAATCAAGCTAAGGTCGTCATAAACTGGTCAACGCGCCGCTCTAGCGCGTATCGAAACGGCGGACTTGCTCTCCATGGTGAGCGCGATAGGATACATAAACAACGGAAGATAACGATTACGTATTAAATTTTACCCTTATGCTTGTGAAGGGTGTTGGATTATCGGTCGCCGCCGGAAGCCTTCCCACCTTCCCTGCCCATTGAAAGCCGCCCATTGAAAAGCCGTGGAAGTCCCATGCCCAGCCTGCCCCTCTCCGATCTCCGCGCGTCCTCTTCCCTGGCCGATCCGCCCCGCGGCCAGTCCGCCACCCAAAACGCCGCCCAAAACGCTGCGGAATCCGGCGAGCCAGCCCCGGTGCGGGACCCTTTCCGGATTCCAGGGCGAATTCCGGGACGGGCTCCGCAGGATCTGGCCGCCGGCCTGCTGATCACGGCCTTCGGCTTGGTCGCCCTGTGGTTGGGGCGGGGCTGGCCGACCGGCACGCTCGCCTATGTGCAATCCGGCTTTTTCCCGCGGATGATCGGGCTGCTGATGGTCTTGGCCGGCACCGTGGTGACCGGACGGAGCCTGCTGTCCCACGGCCCGGCCCTGCCGTCCTGGGGCTGGCGCCCGCTGATCGGGGTAACGGCGGCAGTGCTGGCCTTCGCCGGAGCGGTGGAAACCCTGGGGCTGGTGCCTGCGGTGCTGATCCTGGTGGGGCTGGGCAATCTGGCCAGCCAGCCGCTGCGCCCGGTTCCGCTGGCGCTGTTGGGCAGCGCCCTGGCGGCGGGCTGCGTCGCGCTGTTCGTCTGGGGCCTGGGCCTGCCTCTGCGGGTGTGGCCCCAGTGGATGTCACCATGATGGAGCTTCTCGGCAATCTTCTGCTCGGCCTGTCGGTCTCGCTGTCCCCGGACAATCTGCTGCTGTGCTTCGGCGGGGCGTTGATCGGCACGCTGATCGGCGTCCTGCCCGGTCTGGGGCCGACCGCGACGGTGGCGATGCTGCTGCCGCTGACCTTCCACCTGCCGCCGATCGGTGCGCTCATCATGCTGGCGGGCATCTTCTACGGCTCGCAGTATGGCGGATCGGCGACGGCCATCCTGGTGAATCTACCGGGCGAATCCTCGTCCGTCGTCACCTGCCTGGACGGTCACGCCATGGCGCGGCAGGGCCGGGCCGGGGTGGCGCTTGCCACGGCGGCGCTCGCCTCGCTGTTCGCCGGGATCGTCACCACGATCCTGATCGCCGTGGCCGGCCCGCCTCTGGCCGGGGTGGCGCTCGCCTTCGGGCCGGCGGAGTACGTGTCGCTGATGCTGCTGGGCCTGATCGGGGCGGTGACGCTGGCCCACGGATCGGTCGTGAAGGCCATTGCGATGATCCTACTGGGCCTGCTGCTGAGCATGGTCGGTACCGACATCAATTCCGGCGATACGCGCTTCACCTTCGGCCTGCCGCAGCTTTACGACGGCATCGACTTCGTGCCGCTCGCCATGGGGCTGTTCGGGCTGGCGGAGATCGTCATCAGCCTGGAGCAGACCGGCGGCGCCGGGCGGACCACCGCTCCCATCGCCAGCCTGTGGCCGGGGCGCGAGGACGTCCGCCGGGCCTGGCCGGCCACGGTGCGCGGCACGGTGATGGGGGCGCTGCTGGGCATTCTGCCCGGCGGCGGCGCCACGCTCGGCTCCTTCGCCGCCTATTCGCTGGAGAAGAAGCTGTCCCGCCGGCCGGAGCGCTTCGGCCAGGGCGCCATCGAGGGGGTGGCCGCGCCGGAAGCCGCCAACAACGCCGCCTCGCAGGCCTGCTTCATCCCGATGCTCAGCCTGGGCATCCCGCCCAACGCCATCATGGCCCTGATGATCGGCGCCATGACCATCCACGGCATCACGCCGGGGCCGCAGATCATGGCCAAGCAGCCGGATCTGTTCTGGGGCATGATCGCCAGCATGCTGATCGGCAACATGATCCTGGTGATCCTGAACCTGCCGATGATCGGGCTGTGGGTGCGGCTGCTGCGGGTGCCTTACGGCTATCTGTTCCCGGCCATCCTGGTCTTCTGCTGCATCGGCACCTACACGCTGAACAACAGCGGCTTCAACATCCTGCTGATGGCGCTGTTCGGCGTCCTGGGCTACGTGCTGCGCAAGCTGGAGTGCGAGCCGGCGCCGCTGATGCTGGGCTTCGTGCTGGGTCCCATGCTGGAGGAGAATCTCGGGCGCGCCCTGCTGCTGTCGGGCGGCGACCCCACCGTCTTCGCCACACGCCCGATCAGCGGCAGCCTGCTGGCCGGCGCCGCCCTTCTGCTGGTCCTGATGGTGATGCCCGCGGTGCGCCGCCGCCGCGACGAAGCCTTCAAGGACGAGTGATTTCCCAACCTTTTCCTTCGCCCCCGCCCGCCCGGATTTCCAGAGGGCGGGCGAACTTCACGCCGTGAAAGGTGCCTGTGCGATGACCGTCGTCAAAGAGTTCCCCCGTCCCGCCCCCGATCTGGTCGCATCCTTCCGCGGCCAATCCCCGGCCACGCTGCACGAAGCGATGGGCAAGAAGGGCGCGATGTCCTTTCCGATCAAGCCGCTCTATCCGGGCATGACGCTGTACGGCACCGCGGTGACCGTGTCCGGCGGCCCCACCGACAACCTGATGATCCACGCCGCCATGGCGCTGACCCGTCCGGGCGACGTGCTGGTGGTCGATTTCAAGGGCATGACCGAGGCCGGCCCCTGGGGCGACGTGCTGACCGAGGCGGCGCTCCAGCGCGGGCTGGCCGGGCTGGTGATCGACGGCTGCGTGCGCGACGCCGCGGCCATCCGCGCCATGGGTTTTCCGGTCTTCTGCCGGGGAACCAGCATGAAGGGCACCACCAAGATCCAGCCCACGGGCGACGTGAACACGCCCGTCGCCTGCGGCGGCGTGATGGTCATGCCGGGCGACATCGTGGTCGGCGACGACGACGGGGTGGTCGTGGTGCCCCAGGTCGAAGCCGCCGCCACGCTCGCCAAGGCGGCGGAGCGCGAGCGAATGGAAGAGGGGCTGCGCGCGCAGCTCCGCGCCGGGCGGACGACGGTCGAGGCGCTGAAGCTGGAAGCCTATCTGGAGGCCGGCGGCATCACCCTGTGACGGGCGCCACTGCGGAGAGACGGGTGGAAAAAGGCGGGCGGGCCGAAAACCCGCCTGATTATCGCCCGTGGTGGTATTACCGGTTCTTGGCAAAAGAATGACCATGGGCAAAAAAAATGCCGCGTCCGGACACGAGGTCGGCGCGGCAGCCTAATGCTCTTGGAGCATCATTATGTTTTTGGTTTCCTCCCCAGACCTCAAGGCCTTTGTTTTGTGGGAGGAAATTTCCACAGTCAGCGCAGCGAAGTCAACCGCATTGAGCGGGTTATAACTTTAAGCCTAACGTCCCCTTCCGATGAGCAAGAGGAAGCGGACGGAATCCCTCGAAGCGAAAATCGAAGCGGAGGCCAAACAGAGGGCTTGCTTTCCGCCGGGCGGGTGCGGTATCTCCCTGCCTCCTTCGTTGGAGCGGCGCGGGCGTAGCTCAGGGGTAGAGCACAACCTTGCCAAGGTTGGGGTCGAGGGTTCGAATCCCTTCGCCCGCTCCAGTATCATGAAGGCTTCCTTCCCAACATCGTTGCGCGAAAAGCACCGGGGCCGTCGCCTTCGGCGGTGCCACCGCGCGCTTTCCACCCGCAGAGCCCCAGATTCCTTGCCGGAATGTTAACCCACTGCTAGGGGTCTCCGGCTAAGGTCGATCGAACCGGCCTTGCCGAACCACGAAGCGCGGGCACCCCTGACCATGCAGCAGTTTGACCGTCCGAACGAATCGCCGACCGAGACGCTGCATTCCGGCTTCGGTATGCTGAACGGCCAGTCGATCCTGGTAACGGGAGGAAGCGGGTCCTTCGGGCGGCGCTTCGTGGAGACGGTGCTGCGCAACGCCAGCCCGCGCCGGGTCATCGTCTTCTCCCGCGACGAGTTCAAGCAGTACGAGATGCAGCAGCAGCTCGGCCCCGAATGGGCGTCCACGTTGCGCTTCTTCATCGGCGACGTGCGCGACCGCGAACGGCTGGAACTGGCCATGCGCGAGGTGGACGTGTGCGTCCACGCCGCCGCGCTGAAGCATGTGCCCGCCGCCGAATACAACCCCATGGAATGCATCCACACCAACGTCTATGGGGCGGAGAACGTGGTGCGCGCCGCGCTGAACACCGGCGTGAAGCGGGTCATCGCGCTGTCCACCGACAAGGCGGCCAACCCGGTCAACCTCTACGGCGCCAGCAAGCTGGCCTCGGACAAGATCTTCATCGCCGCCAACAACCTGTCCGGCTCGCTCGGCACGCGCTTCTCGGTGGTGCGCTACGGCAACGTGGTGGGGTCCCGCGGGTCGGTGATCCCGCTGTTCCGCCGGATGATCGCGGAAGGCGCGGAGTCACTGCCGGTTACCGACGAGCGGATGACCCGCTTCTGGATCACGCTGCAGCACGGGGTGGACTTCGTCGTCTCCTGCATCGCGATGATGCAGGGCGGGGAGATCTTCGTGCCCAAGATCCCCAGCATGCGCATCGCCGATCTGGCCCGCGCGATGGCCCCGCACCTGCCGCACAAGCTGGTCGGCATCCGCCCCGGCGAGAAGCTGCACGAGGTGATGATCACCGAGGACGATTCCCGCCAGACCTTCGAACTGCCGGACCGCTTCGTCATCGAGCCCGCCTTCGCCTTCTGGACGCACGAGCCCTACCAGCGGCTGGGGGCGCGGCCGGTGGCCGACGGCTTCCGCTACGCCAGCGACACCAACGGCGACTGGCTGGACGGGGCGCGGCTGATGCGGCTGCTCGCGGAAGCCCCGTGATGAGCGGGCCTGCGTCCGGGACCCCGCTGCCCTTTCTGCCTTACGGGCGCCAGGACATCGACCAGGCCGACATCGACGCGGTGACCACCGTCCTGCGCGGCGACTGGCTGACCCAGGGGCCGGCGGTGGAGTCCTTCGAACGGGCGCTGTGCGAGCGCACCGGGGCGGCCCACGCGGTGTCCTGCGCCAACGGGACCGCCGCCCTGCATCTGGCCGCGCTTGCTCTGGGGCTCGGCCCCGGAGACGCGGTGGTGGTGCCCGCCGTCACCTTCCTCGCCACCGCCAACGCCGCCCGCTACGTGGGGGCCGAGGTCGCCTTCGCCGACGTCGATCCCGACACCGGCCTGATGGGGCCGGCGCAGGCGGAGGAGGCGATGGAGCGGGCCGCCCGCGCCGGCTGGCGGGTGCGCGCCCTGGCGCCCGTGCATTTCGCCGGGCAGACCGCGGACATGGCCGGGCTCGGCGCGCTCGCCGCCCGCCACGGGCTGGCGGTGATCGAAGACGCCTGCCACGCCATCGGCAGCCTGGACATGACGCCGGACGGGCATGCCCTGCCGGTCGGCGGCGGCGCGGTCGGCACGCTCACCGCCTTTTCCTTCCACCCCGTGAAGACCATCGCGGCGGGTGAGGGAGGGGCCGTGACCACCAACGACGCGGACCTCGCCGCCCGCCTGCGCCGCTTCCGCAACCACGGCATGGAGCGGGACCCGACGGGGTTCGAGGACCGCGAGGCCGCCTTCGCCGCCGACGGAACCGCCAATCCCTGGTACTACGAGATGGCGGAGCCGGGCTTCAACTACCGCCTGACCGACATCCACTCGGCCCTCGCCCTCAGCCAGCTCGCGCGGCTGGACGCCTTCGTGGAGCGGCGGCGCCACCTGATGGACCTCTATGCGGAGCGGCTGGCCCCGCTCGCCCCGCTGGTCCTGCCGGCGGCCCGCGTTCCCTGGTGCCGCCCCGCCTGGCATCTCTGCGCCGTCCGCGTCGACTTCGCCGCCGCCGGACGGACGCGGGCGCAGGTCATGACCGATCTGCGGGCACGCGGCATCGGCACCCAGGTCCACTACATCCCGGTTCACCGCCAGCCCTATTGGCGCGAACGCCATGGCGGCCTCGCCCTGCCCGGCGCCGACGCCCATTACGCCCGGACTTTGTCGCTGCCCCTGTTCCCGGCGATGGCGGACGCCGACGTGGAGCGGGTTACCGCGGCCCTGGCCGAAACGCTGGGCCTGCCCGCTCCGGCGTGACGGCCCGGGCGTCCTTGCTGAACGGTTTTCTCCCTTCCAAAAATGCGCTATGCCAAGCGTCATCTCGAACGCTTCGGAGCAGGGTCATGGCCGAGGGTACTGTGGACTATTACGCGATGGTCGAAGAGGCCTGGCAACTGAGCGACACCGCGCGCGACTATGTGAAAAATGCGGGTCGCGACGTGGACAATTCTGAGTTGTGGGAAAAGGTCTTCGCCTCTTCGCCGCTGATCGACCTGGAACGCACCCGCGCCGAGGGCGGCCAGCCGTTGCAGAAGATCTTCTTCAAGAACCCCTACGGCCTGCAGTACCGGGCCGACCACAAGGACTGGATCCCGTTCCGCCACGGCGCCCTGGACCCCGCCTATCTCCAGGCGATCTGAGGCGTCCGGACCTTCCCGACGGCTCCGCGGAAGCCTCGCGCACCGACGAAGCAAGCCCCGGTGCGTTCGCCAACGGTGAAACGCATCGGCTTCCGGCCTTGAACGAAGGCGCGCGACCCGCGCGGCAGCCTGCCGTAGGATGGTGTCCGCATCGCGGCTATCCTGATAAGACAGGCAACCATCAAAGGCGGTCACCGTTCTGCTCCATGCCGAAAGCGGGACCGGAAACGGACAGCCTTGTGGATGCTGACAACAAGGGTTTCTCATGCGCATCGCGATGATCGGTACGGGCTATGTCGGGTTGGTGTCCGGCGCCTGCTTTTCGGAATTCGGCGTCCACGTCACCTGCGTGGATAAGGATGCCGGCAAGATCGAGCGCCTGAAGCGCGGCGAAATCCCGATCTATGAACCCGGCCTGGACGAGCTGGTGGCGCGCAACGTCGCCGCCGGACGGCTGTCCTTCACGCTGGACCTGAAGGAGGCGATGGCCGGGGTGGATGCCGTCTTCATCGCCGTGGGCACGCCGACCCGGCGCGGCGACGGCCATGCGGACCTTTCCTACGTCTACGCCGCCGCCGAGGAAATCGCCGCCAACCTCGACCACTACACCGTCGTGGTCAACAAATCGACCGTCCCGGTCGGCACCGGACGCGAGGTGAAGGCGATCATCAGCCGCACCAACCCCAACGCCGACTTCGACGTGGCGAGCAACCCGGAATTCCTGCGCGAAGGCTCGGCCATCGGCGATTTCATGCGCCCCGACCGCGTGGTCATCGGCACCAGCTCGGAGCGTGCCGCCGGGGTCATGCGCCGGCTCTACCGCCCGCTCTACCTGATCGAGACGCCGATCGTCCTGACCTCGCTGGAAACGGCGGAACTGACCAAGTACGCCGCCAATACCTTCCTGGCCGCCAAGATCACCTTCATCAACGAGATCGCCGACCTGTGCGAGAAGGTGGGCGCCAACGTCCACGACGTGGCCCGCGGCATCGGGCTGGACGGTCGCATCGGCAAGAAGTTCCTGCACCCCGGACCGGGCTACGGCGGCTCCTGCTTCCCCAAGGACACGCTGGCCCTGGTGCGCACCGCCCAGCAGGTGGGCAGCCCGCTGCGCATCATCGAGACGGTCGTCGACATCAACGACAAGCGCAAGAAGCAGATGGCCGAGCGCATCGTCGCCGCCTGCGGCGGGTCGGTGGCCGGCAAGACGATCGGCATTCTGGGCGTCACCTTCAAGCCCAACACCGACGACATGCGCGATGCCCCGTCGCTGGACATCGTCCCGGCGCTCCAGGCCGCCGGCGCCACCGTGCGCGCCTTCGACCCCGCCGGCATGCACGAGGCTGGAAAGCTGCTGCCCGGCGTGCTCTGGGCGCAGGACGCCTATGGCGCCCTGGAGGGAGCCGATGGCGTGGCCATCCTGACCGAATGGAACGAGTTCCGCGCGCTCGACCTCGCCCGCGTCAAGGCCCTGCTCAAGCAGCCGGTCATCATCGACCTGCGCAACGTCTACAATCCCGAGGACATGGCCGCCGCCGGCTTCGCCTACTCCTCCATCGGACGCCCAACGGCGCCGCCCCAGAACGCTTGAAGCGACCCGGTTCAAGGAGATCCGTCGAAACCATGAGCGAAGCCCACACTTTTCATCCCACCGTGCTGCGCGAATATGACATCCGCGGCATCGTTGGCAGCACCCTGACTACGGCGGACGCCCGTGCGGTCGGTCGGGCCTTCGGCACCGTGGTTGCCCGCGGCGGCGGGAAGACGGTGTGCGTCGGCTACGACGGCCGCCTCTCCTCACCGGAGTTGGAAGCCGCCATGGTGGAGGGTCTGGTCGCCTGCGGCCTGCATGTGCTGCGGATCGGGCTCGGCCCCACGCCGATGCTGTATTTTGCCACCCGCGACCGCGAGGCGGCGGCCGGCATCATGATCACCGGCTCCCACAACCCGCCGGACTACAACGGCATCAAGATGATGCTGGGCAAGGGACCGGTCTACGGCCAGCAGATCCTCGACCTCGGCATCATCGCGTCGAAGGCCGACTACGTGTCCGGCGAGGGCTCGTCGGAGCAGATCGACGTCAAGGACGCCTATGTGGACCGCATGATGCGGGACTATGACGGCACCCGCGACCTGACCATCGCCTGGGACGCCGGCAACGGCGCCACCGGCGAGATCCTGCGCCGCCTGACCGCGAAGCTGCCCGGCAAGCACATCCTGCTGTTCGACGAGATCGACGGCAACTTCCCCAACCACCACCCGGACCCGACGGTCGAAAAGAACCTCGTCGACCTGAAGGCGGCGGTGGCGGAGCATGGCTGCGACATCGGCATCGGCTTCGACGGCGACGGCGACCGCATCGGCGCCATCGACCATCTGGGCCGCGTGGTGTGGGGCGACCAGCTCGTGGCGATCTACGCCGCCGACGTGCTGAAGAGCCACCCCGGCGCGACGATCATCGCCGACGTGAAGGCCAGCCAGACGCTGTTCGACGAGATCGCCCGGCTGGGCGGCAACCCGCTGATGTGGAAGACCGGCCATTCGCTGCTGAAGGCGAAGATGGCCGAGACCGGCTCTCCGCTGGCCGGCGAAATGTCGGGCCACATCTTCTTCGCCGACAAATGGTACGGCTTCGACGACGCGCTGTATTGCGGGGTGCGGCTGATCGGGCTGGTCAGCAAGCTGAACCAGCCGCTGTCGGAACTCCGCGACCGCCTGCCGCCGGTGGTGAACACGCCGGAAACCCGCTTCCAGGTGAGCGAGGAGCGCAAGTTCCAGGTCGTCCAGGAGGTCAAGGCCCGCCTGAAGGCCGAGGGTGCCGACGTCAACGACATCGACGGCGTGCGCGTGAAGACGGCGGACGGCTGGTGGCTGCTGCGCGCCTCCAACACCCAGGACGTGCTGGTCGCCCGCGCGGAGTCCGGCACGCAGGAAGGGCTGGAGCGGCTGAAAGGCATGGTCGTGGCCCAGTTGGAAGCCTCCGGCCTCCAGGCCCCGTCCTTCGAGGACGGCGGCAGCGCCCACTGATACGGCCGAAAAGAAAAGGCCCTTCCCTGCGGATGCGGGGAAGGGCCTTTTTCTTTGCCGGCGTTCCGGAGAAAGGATCGGTGAGAATTCTCACCGGCTCTTTTCCGCGCGAACCGGTGAGAATTCTCACCGATCCCGGTCAGCCCTCCTCACCATCCAGAATGGCGTCGATGGAACGGCGCAGGTCGCGCAGGACCTCGCGGTCCACATCCTCCAGCCGCTTCGGCTTTTCCTGGAAGGCTTGCAGGGCCTCCCGCGTGCGCAGGATGTTGCGGGAGACGCGCAGGCTGAAGGCGCTCAGCACCGCTTCCGGCTCGTCCCGCGAACCCGTTGCCGCAACGCCCGGCGCACGGGGCTCGGGCGGGGGCTGCTCGTTGGTCAGGCTGTCCAGAAGACGCATCTGCGCCTCCGCGTCGTCGAGCGCCGCGATCTGGTAGAGCTTGTAGCGGGCAACCTTCTTCTCGGCCCCCTCATAGCGTTCCCGCACCGCCGGGGCGACCTTGGTCAGGCCGATGGTCCGGGTGATCTCGGCCTTGTCGCGCCCCATGATCTGGCCGAGGTCGGCGTGGGAATAGCCGTGCTTCTCCACCAGAGCCACGAAGGCATCCGCCTCTTCGAAGGGCGTCAGGTCGGCGCGCAGGACGTTTTCCACGACCGCCACCTCGGCGGTGTCGATGCCGTCCGGCACCAGGATGCAGGGGACCGTCTGCTGGCCGAGCGCGCGGACCGCGCGCAGGCGCCGCTCCCCGAAGACGAGCTGGAAGCGGCTCGGCCCCAGCTCCCGCACGCCGATGGGCTGTTGCAGACCGTACTTGCGGATGGAGTCCGCCAGGGCGGCCAGCTCCGCCTCGTCGAAGCGGCGGCGCGGCTGGTCGGGGTTGGCCTCGATCCAGTCCACGTCGGGGTAGACGAGCCTTACCCCATGCTCCGGCTCTGCGAAGACGGCGAGCGCGCCGCGGCTCATGGCGTTCAGCCGGGCGAGATTTCCGGTTCCGAGCTTACGCGACATTGGCCACCTCCACGCGCTTGCGCCGCTCCACGGCGATGGCGTCGGCGAGCGCCCGGTAGGACGAGGCCCCCGGCGCGTCCGGCACCGCCTCCAGCGCGGCGCGCCCGGCAAGCGCGGCGTCGCCGTAAATGGTCGCCCGCGGCACCGGCGGGAAGATGCGCAGCGTGCTGCCCAGCGCGCTGTGAAGCTGCTCCAGAGTCACCTGATGCTGGTTCAGGCGGGCGTTGTGCATGGTCGGCAGGATGCCCAGGACGGCCAGGCTGGGGTGGCAGCGCCGCTTCAGCTTGTTGATCGTCTTCAGCAGATGGTTCACGCCGATGGAGGACAGATATTCGGTCTGGCAGGGGATGACGATGACGTCGGACGCCACCAGCCCGTTGGCCGTGCATTGCCCCAGGTTCGGCGGACAGTCGATGAAGATGAAGTCGTAGGCTTCCCGCGCGTCCTGGAGCCGCTCCCTCAGGGCCATCGGGCCGCTGGGGTCGGCGGTCAGTTCCACCTCGACGGAGGCCAGCTCGATGCTCGACGGGGCGATCTCCAGCCCGATGTCGCCGACCGGGACCACGATGTCCTCGACGGCGACCTCCTCGCGCAGAACGTGGGCGAGCGACTTGCGCCGGCCCTCCTCATACTCGATCAGGTCGATGCCGAGATGCGCCGTGGCGTTGGCCTGCGGGTCGGCGTCGATGATCAGCACGCGGTAGCCCTCGCGCGCCAGGATGCTGGCCGTGTTCACCGTGCAGGTGGTCTTGCCGACCCCGCCCTTCTGGTTGGCGAGGCAGACGACCAGCGCCGGGCCGTGCTTGCCGTCCACCACCGCCGTCTCCTTCAGCAGGAAGCGGACGACCGCATCGGGGATCTTCTCGCTGTTGCTTTCCCACCGGGAAATCTTGGACCGGTCGTAGCGCCGCTCCAGCCGCTCGTTCAGCCAGGCCGCGAAATCCGGCTGTGAAAGTTTGCGCTCCTCGCGCAGGAGCCTCATGTCTTCGCCACGCACGTCAACCTCCACAGCGAATGCGCTTGCCGTGTTCAACCGATACGACGGAGCCCCGAATCGGTCAAGGTTGACGGTCACCCCCATTGCATCAACAGCCGGCATCAACAGAAAAAAGCCGGCCCGGGGAGGGCATTCCCCGGACCGGCGCCTTTCAGAGCACCTCAGCTCACAGCCTCAGCTCACAGGTTGATGAAGGCGATGTAGTTCTGGTCGCCGATGGTGCCGGTGGTGGTGGTCATCGCGCCCACGGCCTTGCCGGTGAAGGTCATGCTGGCGTCGATGGTGCCGTTGCCGTCGATGTCGCAGTGGACCGTGGCCCCCTTGTAGCCCTCGGCACCGCCCATCTCCTCCCAGGAGAGTTTCGAGACGCCTTCCTTGTAGCCCCACAGGGTGGACCACTCGCCCTGCTCCAGGTCGGTGACGGTGGACCAGGTGATCTCGGTGCCGCGGCCATCGACGAAGAAGGTATCCTTGCCCGAGCCGCCGATCAGCCAGTTGGAGCCCGAGCCGCCGTCCAGCACATCGTCGCCGGCGCCGCCCGCCGCCGCGTCGTTGCCGCCCAGCAGATTGATGAAGTCGTTGCCGTCCGATCCGCCCAGCACCTCGCTGCGGGAGTCGCCCAGGAAGGTCCATTGCAGGGTGGCGACCGGCCCCTCGTAGGCGTAGGCCTTCACGTCCTCCGTCACGCCGTCCACGATGCGCTGCATGGTGGCGGAAGGGCGGTCGTCCACCGGCGGGGTGGTGGTCGGCGGTTCCGTCGTCGGGGGCGTCGTGGTCGGCGGCTCCGTGGTGGGTGGCGTTGTGGTCGGCGGCTCCGTCGTCGGGGGCGTCGTGGTCGGCGGTTCCGTGGTGGGAGGCGCATTCACCAGCGTGACGGTGTCGCCGTTGAGCTGGAACTGTCCGGCGGTGAAGCTGCCGGCGAAGCGCAGGGTCACGTCGGCGCCCGCCGCCGCGTCGGTGCCG
>JAEYPE010000070.1 GCA_023411035.1 Pseudomonadota bacterium | reverse complement strand
CGGCGGGATAGTGCTGCGCGAACTCGCGCCGGGCCACCCCGGCGGGAACGCCCTGCCGGTCGAAGACGATGGCGCGGGTGGAGGTGGTGCCCTGGTCGATGGCAAGGACGTGGCCGGCTTCGGGCATGGCTTGCTCCCATTCTTTTTTCTCCCTCTCCCCTCTGGAGGGAGGGTTGGGGTTAGGGGGATGCGCTTTTGCCGGACGTACCACCACGCACATCCCCCTCACCCTCCCCTCTCCCCAGAGGGGAGAGGGTTATTTTAGCGTCACTGCGCCATCGCGGCCTTCTTCGGCGGGGACGCCGGCCAGGACTTGATGAGCTGGTCGTAGTCCACCGTCTCGCCCTTCGGCTTCTCGTTGGCCAGCTTGCGCTGGGGCGCGGTGGTGCCGTCCTTCTCGGCCTTGGCGAACCAGAACTCCGCCGCCTCCTTCTTGTTCAGCTTCGGCCCGCACTCACCCTGCACGCCCGACCGCTCCAGACGCTCCAGCACGGAGTCCTGGGCCGCGGCCAGCGCGTCCATGGCCGCCTGCGGGGTCTTGGCGCCGGAGGAGGCGTCGCCGATGTTCTGCCACCAGAGCTGCGCCAGCTTCGGATAGTCGGGCACGTTCACTCCGGTCGGCGTCCACTGCACGCGCGCCGGGGAGCGGTAGAACTCGACCAGCCCGCCGAGCTTCGGCGCGCGTTCGGTGAAGCTCTTGTCCCAGATGTCGCTTTCCCGGATGAAGGTCAGCCCGACGTGGCTCTTCTTCAGGCTGACGGACTTCGCGATGGTGAATTGGGCGTAGAGCCACGCCGCCTTGCGGCGGTCCACCGGGGTGGACTTCAGCAGCGTCCAGGAACCGGCATCCTGATAGCCCAGCTTCATGCCGTCCTTCCAGTAGGAGCCCTTGGGCGACGGGGCCATGCGCCATTTCGGCGTGCCGTCCGCGTTCACCACCGGCAGGCCGTCCTTCACCATGTCGGCGGTGAAGGCGGTGTACCAGAAGATCTGCTGCGCGACGTTGCCCTGGGCCGGCACCGGGCCGGATTCGGAGAAGGTCATGCCCGCGGCCTGCGGCGGCGCGTATTTCTTCAGCCACTCCACATACTTGGCGACGGAATAGACGGCGGCCGGGCCGTTGGTGTCGCCGCCCCGCTCGATGGAGGAGCCGACCGGGCGGCAGCCTTCCATGCGGATGCCCCACTCGTCCACCGGCTTGCCGTTGGGCAGGCCCTTGTCGCCGTTGCCGGCCATCGACAGCCAGGCGTCGGTGAAGCGCCAGCCCAGAGACGGGTCCTTCTTGCCGTAATCCATGTGGCCGTAGACCTTGACGCCGTCGATCTCCTTCACGTCGTTGGTGAAGAACTCCGCGATGTCCTCATAGGCCGACCAGTTGACCGGCACGCCGAGATCGTAGCCGTACTTGGCCTTGAACTTCGCCTTGATGTCCGGGTTGGTGAACCAGTCGTAGCGGAACCAGTAGAGGTTGGCGAACTGCTGGTCGGGGATCTGGTAGAGCTTGCCGTCCGGAGCGGTGGTGAAGGACTTGCCGATGAAGTCGTTCACGTCCAGCGTCGGCAGGGTCACGTCCTTGCCTTCCCCCGCCATCCAGTCGGTCAGCGGCACGACCTGATTGTAGCGGAAATGGGTGCCGATCAGATCGCTGTCGTTGATCCAGGCGTCGTAGATGTTCTTGCCGGACTGCATCTGCGTCTGGATCTTCTCCACCACGTCGCCTTCCTGGATCAGGTCGTGGCGCAGCTTGATGCCGGTGATCTCGCTGAAGGCCTTGGCCAGCGTCCGGGCCTCGTACTCGTGGGTGGTGATGGTTTCGGAGACGACGTTGATCTCCATGCCGGCGAAGGGCTTCGCGGCATCGATGAACCACTGCATTTCCTTGAGCTGCTCCTCCTTCGACAGGGTCGAAGGCTGGAACTCGCTGTCGATCCATCGCTTGGCCGCCTCGATGTCGGCGAAGGCCGGGGCCGATGACAGAAGAAGCGCCGCCGCGGATGCGGAGGCCAGATACAGGGTACGCATCGTCGTTTCCTCCCGTTTCCTTTGTTGACCAGTGACACCCACACGTCACACCCAGCGGAACACCGCCGCGGCGTAGAGAAGCGAAAGCGCCGTCGCGTACTGCACCTCCTCTCCCACCAGCCCCAGCCAGGCGAGGTGGATGAAGGCGCTGCCGAGCAGCGTGATGAACAGCCGGTCACCGCGCGTGGTGGTGATGCCCAGAACGCCGGGCCGCGCCACCTCCGGGCGGTGGAGCGCCAGGACCGTCAGCAGGGTCAGAAGCGAGGCGATGACGGCGAAGAAGGCGCCGGTCTGCCAGGTCCAGGCCATCCAGGCGAGATGTTCGGTCGCGTTGTCCATGGGGAGCGTCCTCCTTTCCGTCAGACGCGGCCCAGGGCGAAGCCCTTGGCGATGTAGTTGCGCACGAACCAGATCACCAGCGCGCCGGGCAGGATGGTCAGCACACCCGCCGCCGCCAGCAGCCCCCAATCCATGCCGGACGCCGAGACGGTGCGCGTCATCGTCGCCGCGATGGGCTTTGCGTCCACCGAGGTCAGCGTGCGCGCCAGCAGCAGTTCGACCCAACTGAACATGAAGCAGAAGAAGGCGGTGACCCCGATCCCGCTGGCCACCAGCGGCGTGAAGATCTTCACGAAGAAATGCGGAAAGCTGTAGCCGTCGAGATAGGCGGTCTCGTCGATCTCCCGCGGTACCCCGGACATGAAGCCTTCCAGAATCCACACCGCCAGCGGCACGTTGAACAGGCAGTGGGCCAGCGCCACGGCCAGCGGCGTGTCGAACAGCCCGATGGCGGAGTACAGATTGAAGAAGGGCAGCGCGAAGACCGCCGCCGGGGCCATGCGGTTGGACAGCAGCCAGAAGAACAGATGCTTGTCGCCCACGAAGCGGTAGCGGGAGAAGGCGTAGGCCGCCGGCAGGGCCAGCGCGATCGACAGCACCGTGTTCAGCACCACATATTGCAGCGAGTTCAGATAGCCCGAATACCAGGACGGGTCGGTGAAGATCCGCCGGTAATTCTCGAAGGTCAGGCTGTTGGGCCACAGCGTCAGGCTGCTGACGATCTCCGTGTTCGTCTTCAGGCTCATGTTCACGAGCCAGTAGATCGGCAGCATCAGGAACAGGATATAGAGCGTGAGAACGATCCGTGCGCGCAGCATGGCCCGTTTCCTTTGCTAGTTCCGTTGCGCATCCATGCGGGTCATCACCGTGTAAAAGACCCAGCAGACCGCCAGGATGATCAGGTTGTAGACGATGGACAGGGCCGCCGCCTTGCCCAGGTCGAACTGCCCCAGCGCCAGCTTCACGAGGTCGATCGACACGAAGGTGGTGGAATTGCCGGGGCCGCCGCCCGTCACCACGAAGGGCTCCGTGTAGATCATGAAGCTGTCCATGAAGCGCAGCAGCACGGCGATCAGCAGCACCCGGTGCATCTTCGGAAGCTGGATGTTGCGGAACACCGCCCAGCGCGACGCCCCGTCAATCCGGGCCGCCTGATAGAAGGCATCCGGAATGGAGCGCAGCCCGGCGTAGCAGAGCAGCGCCACCAGCGAGGTCCAGTGCCAAACGTCCATCACCACGATGGTCACCCAGGCCGACAACGGGTCCGCCGTGTAGTTGTAGGGGATGCCCAGCCGGTTCACCGCCCAGCCCAGCAGGCCGATGTCCTCGCGGGCGAAGATCTGCCAGATGGTGCCGACCACGTTCCACGGGATCAGCAGCGGCAGCGCCAGCACCACCAGCGTGGCCGCCACCCGCCAGCCGTGCCGCGGCATGCTCAGCGCCACGGCGATGCCCAGCGGCACCTCGATCAACAAAATCAACAGCGAGAACAGCAGGTTGCGCCACAGCGCGTCGAAGAACCGCCCGCCGAGGTCGGTGGTCGGGTCCAGAAGTTCCTGATACCAGCCGATGCCGTTCCAGAAGAACTGGTTGTTCCCGAAGGTGTCCTGCACCGAATAATTCACCACCGTCATCAGCGGCAGGATGGCCGAGAAGGCGACGATCAGCAGAACCGGCAGGACCAGCAGCCATGCCCCCTGGTTGACGGGCTTGTCCATCACGCCGCCTCCCCTTCCACGAGCGTTCCGTCCGCGTAGACATGGACCATGGCGGGGTCGAGCAGCAGCGACGCCTCGTCCCCCGCGAGCGTCAGGTCTTCCGGCACCGTCGCGGCCATGGGCATGCCCGACAGTTCCACCCGCGCGATGCGCGTTCGCCCCAGATCGTCCAGACGGCGCACGCGGACCGGCACGCCGCCGGCCCCGGCGGGCGCCAATGTGGCGAATTCCGGCCGCACGCCAACTTCGATCCTCGCCCCATTGTCCAATGCCGGATAGGCGCGGCGCAGCGGGATGACGTGTCCGCCGACCCGTGCGGCGCGGCCCGAAACCTCCGCCGGCAGGACGTTCATGCCCGGCGATCCGATGAAATGGCCGACGAAGACATGGGCGGGCCGTTCGAACAGCTCCTGCGGGCGGCCCACCTGGACGACGCGCCCGTCATGCATGACCACCACCTTGTCGGCGAAGGTCAGCGCCTCCGTCTGGTCGTGGGTCACGTAGATCATCGTCAGGTCGAGCGCGCGGTGCAGCGCCTTCAGCTTCGACCGCAACTCCCATTTCAGGTGGGGATCGATGACGGTCAGCGGCTCGTCGAACAGGATGGCGGCCACGTCGGGGCGGACCAGCCCACGCCCCAGCGAAATCTTCTGCTTGGCGTCGGCGGTCAGGTTCCGCCCGCGCCGGTTCAGGTCCGCCGTCAGGTCCAGCAGCCCCGCGATCTCCCGCACCCGCGCGTCCAGCGGCGCCCCGCGCAGGCCGCGGTTGCGCAGCGGGAAGGCGAGGTTCTCGTAGACCGTCATGGTGTCGTAGACGACCGGGAACTGGAACACCTGGGCAATGTTGCGCGCCTCGGTCGGCAGGCCGGTCACGTCCTTCCCGTCGAACAGCACGCGCCCCTCGCTGGGGGTCAGCAGGCCGGAGATGATGTTCAGCAGCGTGGTCTTGCCGCAGCCGGACGGCCCCAGCAGCGCGTAGGCCCCGCCCTGCTCCCACACATGGGTCATGGGCTTCAGCGCATAGTCGTCGTCACCCTTCGGGTTCGGAGTATAGCTGTGGGCCAGGGATTGAAGGTCGATGCGCGCCATGCCGTCCGCCCTCCCCTCACGCCGCCATGACCAGCGGCGGCGCCGCGGCCAGCCGCCCGTCATGGCCGAACACGAACAGCCGTCGCGGGTCGATGAAGCAGTCGATCCTTTCGCCCGGTTCCACCTCCAGCACGCCGCGGGTGACGGCGACCCAGCGGTCGGCCCCACCATCGGTGCGTGGCAGGTCGATGTGGACGAAGCTCTCCGAACCGGTGATCTCGCTGACCGCCACCACGCCGCTGAGGGCCACGGCGTCGGCGTGGGGACGCTCCAGATGCAGATGGTCGGCGCGGAAGCCGATGGTGTAGTTGTCGTCCGGCAGTTCCACCAGCACGCCGCGCGCCGGCCCGTGTTCCCCCGTCGCCAGCACGATCTGGAGGCCGCGCTTGTGCACCCGCATGGTGTTCAGCGGCGGATCGGAGAAGACGCGCGCGCTGGTCAGGTTGGCCGGGCGGCGGTAGACGTCCGGCGTGGGGCCGAACTGCGCCAGCCGCCCTTCCCACAGCGTCGCCGTGTTGCCACGGAGCAGCAGCGCCTCCGCCGGCTCCGTCGTCGCGTAGACGAACACCGCGCCGGTGGCGGCGAAGATTTTCGGCAGTTCCTCCCGCAGTTCCTCGCGCAGCTTGTAGTCCAGGTTCGCCAGCGGCTCGTCGAGCAGGACGAGTTGCGCCTCCTTCACCAGGGCGCGGGCGATGGCCGTGCGCTGCTGCTGCCCGCCGGACAGTTGCTGCGGCGTGCGTTCCAGATAGGGGGCCAGCTTCAGCAGGCGTGCCGCCTCCCGCACCTTGCGGTCGATCTCGTCCTTTGGCCGGCGGGCCACCCGCAGGGGTGAGGCGATGTTCTCGTAGACGGTCAGGGACGGGTAATTGATGAACTGCTGGTAGACCATGGCGACGGAGCGTTCGCGGACATGCCGACCGGTCACGTCCACCCCGTCCACCAGCACGCGCCCGGCGCTGGGCGCGTCCAGCCCGGCCATCAGCCGCATCAGCGACGTCTTGCCCGACAGGGTCGGACCCAGCAGGACGTTCAGCGACCCGCGCTCCAGCGTCAGCGACACGTTCTCCAGGTGAACGTGGCCGCCGACATGCCTGCTGACATTGTCCAGAACCAAACCCACCGGCGTTCCTCCCCAATATTCGCTTTTTCTTTATTGAGATGGTTCCTGTCGCCTCATTTTCAGACCGCTATTCCGCGGCGTCGGATGCCCTCTCCCTCCGGCCGCGTTCTTCCGCCATGAAGGCGTCGAGTTCCTGCGCCTGACCGGCGTCCAGCCGCAGGCCCAGCTTGGTCCGGCGCCACAGCACGTCCTCGGCGGTTTCCGCCCACTCCTCCGCCATCAGGTAGCGGACCTCCGCCTCCGTCAGGGTTGCGCCGAAGTCCCGTCCCAGATCCTCCAGGCTCGTGGCGCCGTTCAGGATCATGGCAGCGCGGGTGCCATAGCTGCGCACCAGCCGTTCGACATGCGGCTGGCTCAGGAAGGGGAAGCGCCCGCGCAGCGCCGCCACCAGCGCCGGAACGCCGTCCACGGAGAAATCACCGCCCGGCAGGGTCCCGGCACTGCTCCAGCCCCGCGCCCCGGAGGCCAGCTTCGGCAGGAAGGGCGCCAGCTTGGCGATGGCCGCGTCGGCGAGCCGGCGGTAGGTGGTGATCTTGCCGCCGAAGATGTTGAGCAGCGCCGCCTTCCCGTCGCCCGGCGCGTCCAGCGCCAGCACGTAGTCGCGCGTCGCCGCCTGCGCCGTGGACGCGCCGTCATCGTACAGCGGGCGGACGCCGGAGTAGGTCCACACCACGTCGGCGGGCGTCACCGGCTTGGCGAAATACTCCCCGGCGGCGGCGCAGAGATAGGCGATTTCCGCCTCCGACGCGCGGGCTTCCGCCGGATCGCCGCGGTAATCGTTGTCGGTGGTGCCGATCAGGGTGAAGTCGCGCTCGTACGGGATGGCGAAGACGATGCGCTTGTCGGCGTTCTGGAAGATGTAGCAGCGGTCGTGGTCGAACAGCTTCGGCACCACGATGTGCGACCCCTGGACCAGCCGGATGTGCGCCTCCACCGTGGACCGCGCGCCCTGGCGCATCACCTCCGACACCCAGGGACCGGCGGCGTTGACCAGCGCGCGGGCGCGGATGCTGCTGCGCCGGCCGCTGCGCGTGTCCTCCACCGTCACGGTCCACAGCCCGTCCTCGCGCACCGCCTCCAGGAATCGGGTCCGGGTGCGGATCGCCGCCCCCATGCGCGCCGCGTCCTGCGCGTTCAGGACCACCAAACGCGCGTCATCGACCCAGCAATCCGAATATTCGAACGCACGAGCGAAACCGGACTTCAGCGGCGTTCCCGCCGGATCGCTCCGCAGGTCCAGCCCGCGCGTGCCCGGCAACTTCTCCCGCCCGCCGAGATGGTCGTAGAGGAACAGGCCCAGCCGCAGGAACCAGGCGGGCCGAAGGCCGGGCAGGTGGGGCAGGACGAAGCGCAGCGGCCAGATGATGTGCGGCGCCATGCGCCACAGCACCTCCCGCTCCCGCAGCGCCTCGCGGACCAGCCGGAATTCGTAATATTCCAGATAGCGCAGGCCGCCGTGGATCAGCTTCGTCGAGGCCGACGAGGTGCCCGCCCCCAAATCCTTCTGTTCGCACAGATAGACGGAGCATCCGCGCCCCGCGGCGTCCCGCGCGATGCCGCAGCCGTTGATGCCGCCGCCGACGATGGCAAGGTCATAGACCCCGGCCATCCGTCCCTCCTCTCCGATGCGCATCCGCCCCTTGCGGTCCGCGCCTTTGTTTTCGTTTTGAACGGTAACCGAGGGATCGAACAGGCCGCAATACGAAATAAGTGAAAGGTCAAGCGAAAGCCTTCTATGCCCGCGCCCGCTTTATCGGAACCGATCCTGCCGCTGGCCGGCAGCGCAGGGGGCGAGCTATCTGCTGGAGGGGCCGTACGGCAAGGTGTCGGGCATGGACACGGCTGTCAGACTGATCATCGCCTGGCATGCCTGCCGCGCCTCCTCCGCCCCCCGAAGGAGCAGAACTGACGGGGATGCCCCCGTCAGTTCCTCTGATCAGGACGACTTCAATCCTTCGTGTCGTCCTTGGAACTGCGGGTGGGCAGATCCTTGCGTTTCGTGGATGCCATCTCCCGCAGTTCCTTTTCGCTCATCGACTTGGCCATTTCCTTCGAGGCGCCTCGCAGACTGGATTTCGGCTGTTCTCCGCGCTTGGCGGCCAGGGCCGCGCCCGCGGCCATCTGCTGCTTCTTGGATTCCGCCTTGCTCATCAGTCCCTCCGCGTGTGGTGACAGGCTCATCCCGTCAACAGGACAGGGCGGATTCCGTTCGCGCGGGCGGGAGTGACAACCTGCGGTGTTTAACCACAACCAATCTGATCAGCCCAATCCAGCACGGCGCAGATCCCCAGGAAGCAACCACACATTGGTATGCGCCACACAATTCTCCAATCGAAATGCCCATTTCATACTTGTCAAAATTTCCACTGGTTGCATTACTCGTTGACAAACCTCGCTTTGGATGTATTCTCCACCGCCTAGTCCCTTGTCGGGACGCATATGACGATTTTGTAAAATTCCGCCCGAATTTTCTCGTCGGATAATTGTAACGCCGAAGGAATTGTGGGGACTTCGATGCCCGACACCACGCCGTACCTTCCCAGCGACCGTTTTCAACTGTCCAACAGCTTTGGACCTGTAAAAACGTGGCCCGCCCTTCGACTGCACGAGGGGTTCGAGCGCCTCGTGGACCGGCATCCCTCCGCCCCGGCGGTGGTGACGGAGGCCGGCATCCTCGATTACGCCGGGCTGGACGCGGCGGCCAACGCGCTGGCCCACGCGCTGCTGGCGCTCGGGCTGGGAGCGGAGGAGCCGGTGGGCGTGCTGACGGAACGGTCGGGCTTCCTGCCGCAGGCGTTCCTCGGGATTCTGAAGGCGGGCGGCGTCTATGTGCCCATGGTCGCGGACCTGCCGGCGGACCGGCTGGCGAACATGGCGCGGCAATCCGGGATGCGGCTGGTGATCGCGCTGGACGGGCTGGCACCGCCGGAGACGCTGATCGACGTTCTGGCCGCCAACGGCTGGGCGGAGCGGCCCCACGCCGTCCTGCGGCCGGAGGCGCTGGACGCCGACAGCCTCGCCAAGGCGGCGCAGCGCCCCCACCGCTCCGGTCCGGCGGACGGGCTGGCGGTCATCCTCTTCACCTCGGGCTCCACCGGCCAGCCGAAGGGCGTGCTGATCCAGCACGACGCCTGCGTGAATTTGGCGCTCGGCCATACGGAGGCGCAGGGCGTCGGGCCGGGCGACCGGGTGCTTCTGTCCACCTCCCCCGGCTTCATCCTGGGCTTCCGCGAGCTGTGCCTGCCGCTGCTGTCCGGCGCCGCCTATGTCCCGGCCTCTCGCGCGCTGATCGACGATCCGGCGCGGCTGCTGGACCATATGGCCCGGCTGGGGGTGACCATCGCCCTGTTCACGCCCTCCTACCTGCGGCTGCTGAGGGGGGCGGTGCCGGCGGGGCTGCGCATGATCCTGACCGCCGGGGAGCGGCCCAACCCCGACGACGCGCGGCACTACGCCCGGTATATCGACTATTGGAACATGCATGGCGCCACAGAGGTTTGCGGCACCATCTGCATGCACAAGGTGAAGCCGGACGGCGACGGCCCGCTGCCCAGCGGGCGGCCCTTCGTCAACAACGCCGTCCATCTGCTGGACCACCACGGCAACGAGGTTCCCTATGGCGAGGTCGGGGAGATCCACGTCGTCGGGCGGGGCGTTTCGCGCGGCTACCTGAACCAGCCGGACCTGTCGGCGGAGAATTTCGTGGAGACGCGCTTCGGGCGCGCCTACCGCACGCACGACCTGGGCCGCTGGACCCCGGACGGCGATCTGGAGACTCTGGGCCGCGCCGACGACATGGTGAAGGTGTCCGGCCAGTCGGTGTCGCTGGGCGAGATCGAACGGACGCTGCTGCGCCATCCGCTGGTCAGCCGCGCCGCCGCCCTTCAGCACAGGGGCCAACTGGTCGCCATCGTGGAGAGCACGACCCCGGAGGCCGCGCAGGCGGAGGACTGGCGGGCCTTCCTGACCCTCACGCTGCCCGCCTACATGGTGCCGGCGCGGATGAAGGCCGTGCCCAAGATGCCGATCAGTTCCGCCGGCAAGACCGACCGCCGCGCCCTGTCGGCGCTCGCCGAAGACGCCCTGTCCACGCCGCGCGGCACAGGCGGAACGCCGCCGCGGGGCACGCTGGAACAGGCCGTCGCCACGGTGTGGGAAGAGGTCCTCGATGTCCGTCCGGTGATGCGGGACGACAATTTCTTCGCCATCGGCGGCACCAGCCTGCTCGCCATCGCGGTGGGACAGCGTCTGCACGCGCTCGGCCATGCGGTGCCGGTGCCGGCCATCCTGGCGTCCCTGACGGTGGAGGCGCTGGCCCGCCGCATCGCCGACCAGGGACGGGAGGAGTCCGCCCCGCTGGACCTGACCGAAGGGCCAGCCACCGCCGGGCAGGAGGATTTCTGGGTCGCCGCCAAGCTCGGCCTTGCCGCCGCAGGGTCGCATGTGGTGCGTGTCTTGTCGGTGCGCGGTCCTGCGCCGGAGCCGGAGCGCTGGGGCGCCGCCTGGACCGCGCTGCTGGAGCGCCACCCGGCCCTGCGCACCGGCTTCCGCGCCGACACCGAAGGGCGGGTGCGCTGGCATACCGTGAAGCCCGGCGCGCTTCCACCCTCCGCCCGCCTGTCCTTCGACCGCTGCCACACGCCGGAGGAAGCGCGGGAACTGATCGCCGGCTACGCCGAGACTCCCTTCGCCCTGACCGACCCGCCGTTGGCCCGCGCCGGGCTGCTCCATGTCGAGGCGGGCAACGAGACGCTGTTCTGGTTCGTGCTGCACCACGCGGTGGTGGACGGCCAATCCGCCCGGACGGTGCAGGAGGATTTCCTGGCCCTGCTGCT
>JAEYPE010000194.1 GCA_023411035.1 Pseudomonadota bacterium | reverse complement strand
GGTGGCGACGCTTGTCCAAGGATTACGAGGAACGCACCGACGTCGCCGAGGCCATGGTTACCCTCGCCGCCATCAGGATCATGCTGCACCGCCTCGTCCACCCAAACCGCAGGCGACTGCCTTCACCAGACTTCTGAAACGGGCTGTGATGACCACCGTCCCAGAACGGACGGATGTCCTGCAAGGCGCAAAGCCGAGCCGAACAAATGTCGCGATGCCCTCCAGATGGTCAGGTCTCCGCGTCGGCGAAGCGCCGCATCTTAAGTTGCCCAGTTCTCAACCCGATAGCGGGCCTTCGGGATCTTGTGACGACGGCTTTTGTTCGCCTTGTACGGCATCCAGATCTCGGCTCCAGAAGGGGCCAATCCTTTACCCGCAGCCCTCTTCGATTGCCAGTCTGCCGATTTGTGCACCAACGTCGGGCGGCTGAACTGGCAACGCAACAGCCGATAAAAGTTGCGCGCCCTGGTGGAGGCCCAGATCGGGCGCTTCAAGCGGGTGATCGGCGACGCCCTACGCTCCCATGCCGAGGGGGCGCAAGCCACCGAAATCGCGGTCGCCATCGAGGTCCTCAACCGCATGCTCGATTTCGGACGTCCGAAGTCCATCCGCGTCGTGTGATCGGCAACTGGGAAAGGGATTTCCTCGACCTGTCGAACCTCCCTGCAACACGCTGGTGAACGTGCCAAAATACGCCAACGTCCCTCCGGGCTTTCAGTTTCGGTGCATGAGGCGCCATTCTCCGGCGGCGCAGGCCACAAGGATGACGGCGCCGAGGGCGAGCGCGCTGGGTTGCTCGTGGCCGAGGCTGACGGCGGAGCCGAGCAGCACGCAGCCCATCGAAGCCGCTCCGAGGATGATGAACAGGCGGCGCCCACCCGCTTCATGGCGCAGGCGCCAATGCGCCGCAAACACGGAGATGTAGGCCATCAGGAAGAACATTCCGGCGAGGCTGGCGATCGCGCTCAGCGGAAAGACCACAGCAAGGATCAGTGCCGCGGCCACCAAGCCGGCAAAGCCGAGCGGAGCGTTCAGGAAAACACGGCCGAACGCGGGGGGAAGCGCGCCCTGCCGGCCTAGGTCGGCATTGAGGTTGAGAATGCTGAACAGGGTCGCGTTGGTGGCCGACGCCGTCGCGAGCAATCCCCCGAAGGTCACGATGATGTAGCCGATCCGGCCCAGTGCCGGGCGGGCCGCCGCGGCAACGGCCGAGTCCGTGTAACGCCTGAGCTCATCCATCGAAAGATTGCCGAGAACAACCGCCGCGAGCGCCAGATAGAAGAAAATAACCAGGACGATCGCGATGAAGATGGCCCGCGGCATGGTCTTCTGGGGCTTGGCGACGCTTGCCGAGGCGTTCGCCATCATACCGAAGCCGGCATAGGCAAAGAAGGTCAGCCCTATGCTCGACATCAGCGTCGTCCAGCCGACGCCCGGCATTCTGACCAGAAGCTCCGGATCGAACCGATCAAGGCTCGCGCCGATGAGCAGAACGAGCACGCCAAGCTTGGTGGCGACGAGCGCGATTTCGATGCGCCCGACCGCGCCGGACCCCGCCATGTTGATGCCGGCGATGGCGAGCACCATGACCACCGTCAAGATGCCGGCGGGCACGGAACCGGCGGGCGCGCCGAAGGCCAACTGGGCGGCGTAGGCGCCGAAGCTCTTGCCGACCACCGCGACCGTGACGACAAGCGTCACGAGGTAGACAAGCGCCATGGTCCTTGCAAACAGGCTCCCGGGAAACGCCACGGCCAGATAGTCGATCAGTCCGCCTTTTCCGGGGTAGCGTGCCGACAGCCGCGCGAATGAACTGCCGGCGAGCAGCGCGATGACGCCTCCCGCCAGGAAGCTCAGGAGGACGTCCTTGCCGGCGATCAGAGTCGCCTGTCCGAGCAGGGCGAAAATGCCGGCACCGATCATCGATCCGATGCCGAGTGCCACCACGCCCCACAGGCTCATCGCCGCCGGCATCGTCTGCGCCTTGGCGCCGACCGCTTCCGCCGCCTGATGATATGCCGTCCAGAGACGCCGTCGTGCGATGGCAGACCTCCCTTGGATTGGTCCTGCGCAAGAGGTCCGGGCAGGATCAGGCTTTTCGCGGCTGGTAGAGATTGCAGTCCAGTTCCTTGGCGACGGCGGCGACGGCCGCCATGCCGCGGACGCTGTTGCCGGCGGAGTCCAGGGGCGGCGAGAAGGCGGCGATCGCCAATTCTCCGGGAACGACCGCGAGCACACCGCCGCCGACGCCGCTCTTGCCCGGCAAACCGACGTCGTAGGCCCAGTCGCCGGATGCCGTGTAGAGCCCCTCCATGGCCATTTCCGCGAGGATGGGCGCCGTGTTCCGGGCGTCGATCACCCGCTGCCCGGTGACCGGGTTGACGCCACCGGCGGCGAGCGTCGCCCCCATGGTCGCCAGATCGGCGACCGTCACCAGCGTCGAGCACTGTCGTGTGTAGATGTCGACCGCCTGCATCGGATCGCTGTAGCAGGTGCCGGCGCTGTACAGCAGCCAGGCGATGGCTCTGTTATGAAAGTTGGTCGTCTGCTCGGAGCGGTTCACCTCGTCGCTGAGCGCGATCTTGCGGCCGGCGAAGCGGCTCTGGCAATCGAGGATGGCGGCCCAGCGGGCATCGGCGCTGTCTCCGGGAACGAGGCTGGCCGTCGCGATCGCCCCGGCGTTGACCAGCGGCGACAGCGGCCTGCCGCTGTGCAGTTCGAGCGCGATGACCGAGTTGAAGGGCAGGCCGGTGGGGTCCGCGCCGACCTTGTCATGTACGCCATCGGCGCCGATCGCTTCCATGACCAGCGCCAGGGTGAAGACCTTGGAAATGGATTCGATGGCGAAGGCGAAATCGGCGTCGCCGGTCTTGAACAACTGTCCATCGGCGGTGACCACGGCCAGACCGAACAGGTCGGAGGGCACCGAGGCCAGGAATGGAATGTAGTCCGCATTCTTGCCGCCCTTCGCTGCGGCTCCGGCGGAATGCCCCGCCTGCAACGCTCTCTCCATAGTGTCTTGGGTGAAGGGCATGTCCGTTGCCTCCGAGAAGGTGCCCGGCGGCATCGCCGGGCGCACCGTCAGTGTTCGGGGTCAGTGTTCGGGATGCGTGCCTTGCATCGTCGTCCGGGCGCCCGGCTCACGGCCGTCCCTCTGCCAGTTGAAGGGTTCGAAGTCCGACGCCCCTTCGCTCGTCCGCCAATGCGGCTTGCGCATCGCGTAGATGATCAGCGGGATGACAACGAAGACAACGTTGCCCGCGATCAGGATCCAGACGTAGGTGCTGGGGCTGCCGACGGCGATCTGCGAAGGCGGCACGAAGCTCAGCACGAACGCGATGAGCGAGCCGAGGAAACCCACGCCGGCGAACAGCCACATGCCGAACCCGCCAAAGGGCACCCGGTAGGGGCGTGGCGTGTCCGGCTCGCTGTAGCGCAGGCGGATCGCGGCCGCAAACATCAGCAGATACATGATGAGGTAAAGGGTCACCGTCAGCTGGCTCAGGATCTGATAGGCGGCCTGGACCGACGGCAGGACGACGAACATGATCGACAGGAAGGTGACGATGAGCCCCTGCACGATCAGGATGTGGCTCGGCGCGCCGTGCTCGTTGAGCTTCTGTAAGAAGGGCGGCAGATAGCCGGCCCGGCCGACGACCACCAGACCGTTCGACGGGCCGGCGACCCACACCGTGACGCTGCCCAGAACACCGAAGGCCAGGGCTATGGCGATGATCGGCGACAGCCAGTTCATGCCGACAAACGCGAAGAAATCATTGTAGGAAATCAGCAGGCTCTGGACCAGATTGATCTGGCTGCTCGGGATGATGAAGGCGATGGCCAGTGTGCCCAGGACGAAGATCGCCACGGTCGCCACCGACGAAATCAGGATCGCCAGCGGATAGTTCCGCGACGGGTTGTCGATCTCCTTGACGTGGATCGAATTCATCTCCATGCCGGCGTAGAAGAGGAAGATGCCGGCGGCCAGGACGAGATTGTTGAAGTTGCTGAAGTCCGGAACCAGATCGCGCCAGGCCATCGAGACCTGCAACGGCTTGCCGGAGAGGAAATACGCGAAGCCGAGGATAATCAGGATTGCGGCGGGAATGATCGTGCCGATCAGGCCGCCCCATTTCGCGATGGTTGACGCCGATTTCAGGCCCCGCAACGCCACGAAGGTGGCCACCCAGTAGACCGCCAGGACGATGATGATCGTGTAGAACTTGTTGGCGGCAAGGGCCGAATCCCATTTGTGATCCGGCCCGATGAACGCAAGGGCGACCGCGCCGAAGGTCAGGACGGTCGGAAACCAGATCGTCGATTCAACCCATACGAGAAAGATCGCGAGAAACCCCATGCGGGCCCCGAAGGACTCGCCGACCCAGCGGAACACGCCGCCCTTCTGGGGCCAGCCCGTGGCAAGTTCGGCCGCGACGATCGACACCGGAATGAGGAAGAAGACGGCGGCGAAGATGTAGTAGAAGGCCGACGTCAGCCCATAGGTCGCTTCCGCCGGAAGACCGCGCAGGCTGACCACCGCGGTGATGTTCATCACTGCGAGCGTCATGACGCCGAGCGTGGCCTTTTGTGCCGTTCGCGCGCTGCGCGGGGGCGCTTGGGAGACCGGTTTGGCCGTTGTTGGCATGGCATCCTCCAGAAACACCAAATGCTGAGCCCGCCACCCCGGGAGCGCAGCGGATCGGGTCGGTCAAGTCCGGGTCGATCAGGTGTGGTGGTACCCGCTTCCTTCCGACGGCTTGATGTCGGGCGGAGGATGATTTTCAAAGAACTGGAGCGCGCTCCTGAAGTCGCGCATCAGCAGATCGGCCATGTCCATTTCAAAGCCGCGGCGGCACATGATGCGCATGACATCGATATCGGAGGCCTTGCCGCTGAGCGCGAAGGCCGGCACCTGCCAGCCGTCCCGGCGCAGGCGGTCCGAAAGGTCGTAGAGCGTGTAGCCGGGCTGGGCGCCGTCTTTGATACGGAAGCAAACGGCCGGAAGCCCGTTTTCCGGTGAGCCGTCGTGGATGAACTCGTACGGGCCGAGCGGGGCGATTTCCTTGGCGAGAAACTGGGCGACGCTGTAGGACGCCGACTGGACCTTGGTGTAGCCCTCGCGCCCAAGCCGCAGAAACTCGTAATATTGCGAAATGACCTGACCGGCGGGCCGCGAGAAGTTGATCGCGAAGGTGCCGATCTGTCCGCCGAGATAATCGACCTTGAACACCAGATCGTCGGGCAGCGCGGCGGCATCGCGCCAAATCACCCAGCCGCAGCCGAGCGGTGCGAGGCCGTATTTATGGCCGGAGGAACTGATCGACTTGACGCGCGGCAGGCGGAAATCCCACACGATGTCCGGGGCGCAGAACGGTGCGAGGAATCCCCCGCTGGCGGCATCCACATGAATGTCGATGTCCAGCCCCTTGTTCTTCTGCAGCTTGTCCAGCGCATCCTGGAATGGCTCGGGGAATTCGTAATTGCCGGTGTAGGTGACGCCGAAGGTCGGCACCACGCCGATGGTGTTTTCATCCACCGCCTCCAGCATCTCCTTGGGGGTCATCAGCAGGCGGCCATGCTCCATCGGGATTTCGCGGATCTCGACGTCCCAATAGCGGGCGAACTTGTGCCAGCACACCTGCACGGGGCCGCACACGAAATTCGGCTTGTCGGTTGGCTTGCCCATCTCCTGCATCTTCTTGCGCCAGCGCCATTTCATGGCCATGCCGCCGAGCATGCAGGCCTCGCTTGAGCCGATCGTGTTGGTGCCCGTGGCGTTACCCGTCGCCGGCTTCGGCGCATTCCACAGATCGGCGATCATGTTGACGCAGCGCAGGTCGATGGCCGCCGACTGCGGATACTCTTCCTTGTCGATCCAGTTCTTGTTGATCGAAAGATCCATCAACTTATGAACCAGTTCGTCATCCCACGTCTGGCAGAAGGTCGCGAGGTTCTGACGGGCGTTGCCGTCGAGAAACAACTCGTCATAAATGATCTGGTAGACCGAGTTCGCCACCGTTTCATGGGTGGGAAACACACGGCTGGCCGCAATCTCCTTCAAAGCTTCGCTGCCGAATAGCGGGTCGATGAGCCCCTGCGCCAATCGGTTCGCATCGGTCATGACAATCTCCATGGTTGATTTTTGCATGCGGACCCTGGCTTGACGATGCCGGGACTGCGCTTGATCGGTGGCTCTATGATCGACGGCTATGCGAAGTCCAGGACCATACGGCCATCGACTTTGCCGTGTTCGAGTCTGTCAAAGATGTCGTTGATGTCTTCCAGTCTCGCCGTGGTGATCTGGCTGCGGACCTTGCCCGATGTTGCGAAGGCGATCGCCTCGTCGAGGTCGCGCCGCGTGCCCACGATCGACCCCCGCACCGTGATGCGCTTCAGCACGACATCGAAGATCGGCGTCGCAAACGCGCCGGGCGGCAGACCGACGAGGCTGACAGTGCCTTTGCGGCGGACCATCTGCAGCGCCTGGGAGAAGGCGGGGGGGCGAGACCACGGTGACGAGAATGCCGTGGGCACCCCCCTTCGTCGCCTCGATGACCTCGGCGACGGCGTCGACCGACCGGGCGTCGACCGCGACATCCGCACCCGAGTGGCGCGCCAGTTCGAGCTTGTCGGGCGCAATGTCGATGGCGACGATGTTGAGCCCCATGGCCTTGGCGTATTGGATCGCCACGTTGCCAAGCCCGCCGATACCGGAAATGGCGACCCATTCGCCTGGCCGCGCCTCGGTCTCCTTCAGCCCTTTGTAGGTGGTGACGCCGGCACAGAGGATCGGGGCGATGGCATTGAAATCGATGTCCGCGGGCAGTCTGGCGGCGAAGGGGGCCGAAGCGATGACATATTCGGCAAAGCCGCCATTGCAGCTGTAGCCGGTGTTGTGCTGTTTCTCGCACAACGTCTCCCATCCGGTTTCGCAATATTCGCAACGCATGCAGGCGTCGTGCAGCCAGGGCACGCCGACGGTGTCGCCGATCTGCCGTTCGCTGACGCCGGCGCCCAGCGCGACCACGATGCCCGCCGCCTCATGGCCGGGAATGAAGGGCATGGACGGCTTGACCGGCCAATCGCCGGCCGCCGCGTGCAGGTCGGTGTGGCATACCCCGCAGGCCTTGACCTGTATAAGGACTTCGCCGGGTCCTGGGGAAGGAACCGGCACCTCCTCGATCAGCAGCGGCTTGCCGAATTCGTGCACGACCGCAGCCTTCATCGTTGCCTTGACCATGGGGAATCTCCAAGCTCGTTCCGAAACCCGACCTTCAAAGCTGGAGCCGTGCATTTGCAGGATCCGAGATTGCTCGGCCCTTAAACCCTAGAACGCGGCGGAGGGCTTTCAAGATAAGAAAGCTGCCTTTGCGTTAATGTGAATGGGTTAGATACTGACCATCTATAGCGTGGCAATTCCGCTCTGATGGAGAAATATCATCGTTTATTTGAGGTGTTCTGGTGAAACTGACGTCAGCGTGTTGCACGAATAGCCAAGCTGCGAGCCGGTGCTGTCAGATTGGCGGGAGCAGGACTCTCGTGGTGCCCCTCCCCCGAATCAGTGGTTTGTGAATCGGCTTCCAAGTCGGGCCAGGAGCTGAAACAGTCCAAGTCATTGATTTTTCGAAAGAATTAACCTTCCAGGCTGGCCCTCCATCGGCGCCGATAGAAGGCCGCCTCCGAAGGCCGATTTCCGAGCGAAATCATCGTTTTATGGGGCGCGGG
>JAEYPE010000060.1 GCA_023411035.1 Pseudomonadota bacterium | reverse complement strand
GGTCCGCCGTTCCCGCCGTTGCCCCCCTGACCGTTGTTGGCGTTCTGGAACTGCCGGATCAGCTCGCCCGGAGTCGGCAGGTCGGCGGCGTAGGACAGCCGCACGATGATCATCTCCAGCGCCTGCTGCGGCACCGGGGCGGCCTGCACCTCGCCCAGCCCCTTCAGCAGCAGTTGCCACGCGCGGGTCAGCGCCGGCATGCCGAGCTTCGCCGACAGGGCGGCGCCGCGGGTGCGCTCCGCCTCCGGCAGGTTGAGGTCGTTGGCGCTGTCCGGCACGACCTTCAGCCGCGTCAGATTGTGCACGAGGTCCAGGAGGTCCTGGAGGATCACCACGGGATCGGCGCCGACGCGGTGCAGGTCGGACAGAAGGTCCATGGCCTCCGCGGGCTTGGCCGAGACGGCGGCCTCGAACAGGTCGATCACCTTGGAGCGGTCGGCCAGCCCCAGCATGTCGCGCACCTGCTGCGCGGTCACGGCGCCGGCGGCCAGTGCGATGGCCTGATCGAGCAGCGACAGCCCGTCGCGCACCGACCCGTCGGCGGCCCGCGCGATCAGGGAGGCCGCGTCCGGCTCGATCTCCGCGCCCTCCAGGCCGGTGATGCGGGTGAAATGCTCCTTCAGCACCTGGGCATCGACGCGCCGCAGGTCGAAGCGCTGGCAGCGTGAGAGCACCGTCACCGGCACCTTGCGGATCTCGGTGGTGGCGAAGACGAACTTCACATGGGCCGGCGGTTCCTCCAGCGTCTTCAGGAGCGCGTTGAACGCGCTCTTGGAGAGCATGTGAACCTCGTCGATGATGTAGAGCTTGTAGCGCGCCGAGACGGGAGCGTAGCGCACACCGTCGATGATCTCGCGGATGTCGTCCACGCCGGTGTGGCTGGCCGCGTCCATCTCCAGCACGTCGACGTGCCGGTCCTCCGCGATGGCGCGGCAGTTGTCGCAGACGCCGCAGGGGGTCACGGTCGGCCCGCCGGTGCCGTCCGGCCCGGTGCAGTTCAGCGCGCGGGCGATGATGCGGGCGGTCGTCGTCTTGCCCACGCCGCGCACGCCGGTCAGCATGAAGGCCTGCGCGATGCGGCCCGAATGGATGGCGTTGGTCAGGGTGCGGACGAGCGCGTCCTGCCCGATCAGCTCGGCAAAGCTCTTCGGACGGTATTTCCGCGCCAGAACCCGGTAGGCGAGGCCCCCGGACGATCCGGAAACGGAGGATGCGGTGTCGGCAACAGTGGTATCGGTCACGCGGCTGGCCCGGCAAACGGATTCACGACGGAGCGCAGAATAGCGTCACGGCGCGGGGCTGTCGCCGTTTCAATTCGCTGCAATGATTTGAAGGGGGATTTGAAGAGGAAGGGTGGGAGGCTGAACGAACGACCCGAGCCGAAACTCGTTACGGCTGCTTCCTTCCGGACCTGACCGGGTTGGCGAGGGACTCGTCCGCCGCCAGCCTCCCGCGCTCTATATCGACGATGGAGCGGTCATATGCAAGGCCAATCTGCCGGCCTTCCGTTTCAGGCCGAAACGGAAAAGCCCCGCGTCCGGGCGGGGACGCGGGGCCTTCTCATGTCCCGGTTGGAACCGGAGCGCCTTACTGCGGCAGCGGCGCCGGGTTGTCCGACAGGCTGCGCAGATAGGCGATGATGTTCGCCCGCTCCTGGTCCTTCTTCACGCCGGCGAAGGACATCTTGGTGCCCGGCGCGTAGCCCTTCGGGTCGTAGAGGAAGTGGTTCAGCTCGTCATAGTTCCAGGGACCCGCCTTGCCCTTGATGGCGTCGGAATAGGCGAAGCCTTCCATATGGCCGTGGGCGGCGCCGACGATGCCGTACAGGTTCGGCCCCACCTTGGCGGCGCCACCCTTGTCGAAGCTGTGGCAGGCGGCGCAGGCCTTGGTCGCGGCCTTGCCGGCATCGGCGTCGGCCTTGGCGAGCAGCGGACCGATCTCGGCGGGGCCGGACGGCGCGGCACCGGCCTTGGGAGCCTGCGCGGCACCGTCCGGCATGGCCACCACATAGGCGGGCTTCTCGAGCGACTTCGGGTGCACCAGAACTTCCGCGGCGAAACCGGCCAGCATGGCGACCAAACCCGCCAGCAGCACGGCGCCGAAAATCTTGTTCCACTCCATGCTCATAACGTCTTATTCCCCTTATTTGCCGTGCCCCGGTTCCGTCGCCAGGAATGGCTGGTTCTCCGCCGCACGATAGCGTGACCGTGGCGGCTTGTCACCGCTTCGGCCCCCTCCCATGCCACAGGATTGTCGGCGTCTTGAATGTTGGCATCGCTTCGCTTGACGGAAAGGGCGATCCATGCTTCACCCGCGCCACCTCTGAGACGTGACACGGGGCCGTTCCATCATGAACGCCAATGCCGAAGGCCGCAGCACGGCCAACCCGCCGCCCTCCAACCCCATCGTGGTGATTCCCGCCCGCATGGCCTCCACCCGCCTGCCGGGGAAGCCGCTGGCCGACATCGGCGGGGCGCCGATGATCGTGCAGGTGTGGCGCCGGGCCATGGAGGCGGAGATCGGCCCGGTGGTGGTCGCCTGCGCCGAACCGGAGATCGCCGCGGCGGTGGAGGCCGCGGGCGGCACCGCCGTCCTGACGCGGCCCGACCATCCCTCGGGCTCCGACCGCATTTTCGAGGCGGTCAGCCTGCTCGACCCGGAGGGCCGGTACGACGCGGTGGTGAACGTGCAGGGCGACCTGCCGACCATCGAGCCCGCGGTGGTGCGCGCCGCCTTCGCCCCGCTGTCCGACCCGCAGGTGGACATCGCCACCCTGGTGGTGGAGATCACGCGGGAGGAGGAGCGCACCGACCCCAACGTGGTGAAGGCCGTCGTGGAGCTGCCGCCCGGCGCCCGGCGGGGCCGCGCCCTGTATTTCAGCCGCGCCACCGCCCCCTGGGGCGACGGGCCGCTGTTCCACCACATCGGCCTGTACGCCTACCGCCGCGCCGCGCTGGATCGCTACGTCCGCCTGCCGCCGTCGGCGCTGGAGCAGCGGGAGCGGCTGGAGCAGCTCCGCGCGCTGGCCTTCGGGATGCGCATCGACGCCGCCGTCGTTGACGCGGTTCCGCTCGGGGTCGATACTCCCGCCGATCTGGAGCGCGCCCGCGCCATCCTGGCGAAACGCTCCGCCTGAGCCCTCAAAAAAAGAAGAAGCACCTCCGATGACGACCTCGAACGTGATCGCCTTCCAGGGCCTGCCCGGCGCCTATTCGGACCTGTCCTGCCGGACGGTTTTTCCGGGGATGACGACCCTGCCCTGCGCCACGTTCGACGACGCCTTCGCCGCCGTGCGCGAGGGGCGCGCGGCGCTGGCCATGATCCCGGTGGAGAACTCCATCGCCGGGCGCGTGGCGGACAACCACCATCTTCTGCCCGACGGCGGCCTGCACATCATCGGCGAGCATTTCCAGCGGGTGAACCACCAGCTCCTGGCCCCGAAGGGGGCCACGCTGGAGGGGCTGAAGACCGTGCGCAGCCACATCCAGGCCCTGTCCCAGTGCCGCAACATGACGCGGGCGCTGGGGCTGACGGCGATTTCCCACGCCGACACCGCGGGGGCCGCCGCCGAAATCGCCAAGCTGGGCGACCCGCAGCACGCCGCCATCGCCTCCACCCTGGCGGCGGAGATCTACGGGCTGGACATCCTGAAGAGCGGGATCGAGGACGCGGCGCACAACACCACCCGCTTCCTGATCCTGGCCCGCGAGCCGAAGACCCCGCCGCTGCCCGCCGAGGGCACCGGCGGCAAGATCATCACCACCTTCGTCTTCCGCGTGCGCAGCGTGCCGGCGGCCCTCTACAAGGCGCTGGGCGGCTTCGCCACCAACGGCATCAACATGACGAAGCTGGAAAGCTACATGGTGGGCGGGCATTTCACCCAGACCCAGTTCTACGCCGACGTGGAGGGCCATCCGGAGGAGCGCTCCCTGCGTCTGGCGCTGGAGGAGCTGGCCTTCTTCGCCCGCGCGGGCGAGGTGAAGATCCTGGGCGTCTACCCCGCCAACCCCTTCCGCTACCAGGAAAGCCAGCGCATCGGCGAGGATTGAGGGGACGGGGCGGTACGCCTCTTCTCACTCCCCTTCGGCGATCCACTCGTCGATCAGGCGGCGGGCGATGCTGTCGGGGCGGGCGAGGCGGAACTCCTCGCTGGGGGTGACGGTCCGCAGGAATTCGCGGTCGAACCAGCGCGCCGTCTCCAGTTCCTCCAGATCGGTCTGGATGTCCAACGTCACCGCCCGCGCGCTGAAGCCCAGCATCAGCGAGGACGGGAAGGGCCAGGGCTGGGAGGAGTGGTAGCGGATATCCGTCACCTCCAACCCCACCTCCTCCATCACCTCGCGCTTCACGCTGTCCTCCAGGCTTTCGCCCGGCTCGACGAAGCCGGCCAGCACCGAATGCATGCCCGGCGGGAAGCGTGAATTGCGGCCCAGCACCATGCGCCCGGCCCCGTCATGGACCAGCATGATCACCGCCGGGTCGGTGCGCGGGAAATGGTGGGTGGCACAGTCGGGGTTGGAGCAGACGCGCACATGCCCGCCCTCGGCACTCGCCGCCGCGGTGCCGCAGACGCCGCAGAAGCGGTGCCGGGCGTTCCACCAGGTGATGCCGCGGGCATAGGCGCAAAGCCCCGCCTCCGTCGCCTCCATCAGCGGACCGACGGCGCGCAGATCCTCGAAACGGCCAAGCCCGGCGAGGACCGGATGCTCCTCCGGCGCCTCCAGCCCGGTCAGGTCCACGGCGAAATGCGGCGCCCCGTCCAGCAGGCCGAGGAAGACCGGCTCCACTCCCCAGTCGCCGCCGCAAGCCACGCTGACCGCATGGGAGGCATCGGCGTCGCCGGTCACGAAGTTGCGCGATTTCGCCACGGGCAACAGGCGCGCCCGCGGCGAGGCCCAGGCTTCCTTCAGCCAGTCCTTGTCCTTGCGGCGCACGGCGGCGCGGTCGAGCGGGATGCCTGCGTAGGCGTTCGGGCGGTCGGGTCGGGTGCGGTCGTGCATGAACGGAAGGCTGCCACAAGCCCGCGGGTCGGGGAAGCGGCGTCCTGCGCATTTCCCCCCCAACAGAATGAAGGGTTGCGGCGGGACAGCGCCCGATTAGGATGCGGCCACCCTGAAACACGCGGCATCGAAGACGCGCAACCCGGCGGAGCGATCATGACCGAACCCTGCCCCACCCCCCTGGTGACGCTGGCGGAGCGTCTGGCCGACGCTTCCGGCCCGGTCATCCGGCAGTATTTCCGCACGCCGGTGGCGGTGGACGACAAGGCCGACGCCTCCCCCGTCACCATCGCCGACCGCGAGGCGGAGCGGGCCATCCGCGCCATCATCGAATCCGAACGCCCGGACGACGGCATCTATGGCGAGGAATTCGGGACGAAGAACCTGGACGCCGAATGGGTGTGGGTGATCGATCCCATCGACGGCACCAAGTCCTTCATCACCGGGCGCCCCATCTTCGGCACGCTGATCGCCCTGCTGCACCGCGGGCGTCCGGTGCTCGGCGTCATCGACCAGCCCATCGTCAACGACCGCTGGCTGGGGGTCGAGGGCCGCCCCACCCTGTTCAACGGCCAGCCGGCCCGCGTGCGGGAATGCGCCGGGGGGCTGGCCGCGGCGACGTTCGGCACCACCTCTCCCGACCTGTTTCCCGGACCGGACCTGGACGCCTTCCGCCGGGTGGCCGGGGCGGCCAAGGTGTCCGTCTATGGCGGCGACTGCTACAGCTACGGCCTGCTGGCGGCGGGCTATTACGATCTCGTCATCGAATCGGGGCTGAAGCTCTACGACTTCGCGGCTCTGGTGCCGGTGGTGACCGGGGCCGGCGGGCTGATGACCGATTGGGACGGACGGCCGCTCGACGCCAGTTCCAGCGGACGCGTGGTCGCCGCGGGCGACGCCCGCACCCACCGCGACGCGCTGGCCGCCCTGGCCGGCTGAGGAAGGGGACAGGACAATCATGGCAGCCATCGCCGCACCCGCCCGCTCCGTTTTCGAAACCTCGCCGGAAAAGCTGCGCCCCTTCCTGCGTTCCCTGGCCGACCGGGTGTCGGGCGGTGCGAACTGGATGGTGCGCAAGAAGACGGTCTGCGACCTGCTGCTGGGACTGGACGCCTTCTTCGCCCTGCCGGCGGGGGAACGCCAAGCCCTGATGGGCGGCGGGGACGACGCGTCCGGCCAGGACGGCACCGGGCCGGAGGATTTCCGCAACGTCCTGCCGCTCTATGTCGGCGCGATCCTGGAAGGGCTGAGGGAAGAGACCGTCACGGGGCCGGAGCAGGCGGCGATCTACATGTTGTCCATTCACCCGGAGCATCAGGCCGCCGCGGAGGAATGGATGCTGGCCGACCCGCGCAACGGCAAGGCGGTGCGCCGGTTGATGCGGTCCGACCGCCGCTACCGCCAGCTCATGGAGCGGATGGCCGACCATTGGAGGAAGGCCGGGAACAACCCTGCCCAGGGCAGCAGCGAGACGGCCAGCAGCCCCAGGTAGACACCGATGAACACTTCTCCATCCCCACAAAAAACGGACCGCACCGGAATGGCACGGTCCGCGGAGTCGGGAGGGACCCGAAGGGAGACAGATCAGGCGGAAGGCCGGGCGTCGCCGGTGATGGCGGGTTTCGGCGGCATCTCCTCGGCCAGCGCCCGGTAGGCCAGCCCGCCGAGCAGCCCGCCGACCAGCGGCGCCACCCAGAAGGCCCAGAGCTGTTGCAGCGCCCAGCCGCCGGCCACCAGCGCCGGACCCGTGCTGCGCGCCGGGTTGACGGAGGTGTTGGTGACCGGGATGCTGATGAGGTGGATCAGCGTCAGCGCCAGCCCGATGGCCAGCGGCGCGAAGCCCGCGGGTGCCCGCCGGTCGGTGGAGCCCAGGATGACGATCAGGAACATGAAGCTCAACACCACCTCGGCCACCAGTCCGGAGGTGAGGTTGTACCCGCCCGGCGAATGCTCCCCGTAGCCGTTGGCGGCCAGCCCCTTGGCGGCCAGCGACCAGTCGGCCTTGCCGCTGGCGATGACGTACAGCACGACCGCCGCCAGAAAGGCCCCGACGAGCTGGGCGATGACGTAGGGCAGGATGTCCTTGGCCGGGAACCGTCCGCCGGCCCACAGCCCCACCGTCACCGCCGGGTTCAGATGACAGCCGGAGATGTGGCCGACCGAATAGGCCATGGTGAGGACCGTCAGCCCGAAGGCCAGGGACACGCCGGTGAACCCGATCCCGACCTCCGGGAAAGTGGCGGACAGAACGGCGCTGCCGCATCCACCGAAAACCAGCCAGAAGGTGCCGAGAAATTCCGCGGCCATGCGCCGGACCATCGACATGTTTTCACCTCGTCGGGCTTGCCGCAATTCCGCCTTTTTTGAGCCATCGGAAGGGCGGACGCCAGCGGACGGGCGTAAGATACCGTTGCGTACGCGGACTTGACGCGCCGCGGCGCGCGTACATGCTAAGGCTGAACCGCCCAACAACGTCAGGACCGACGATGCGCCGAGTTCTCGCTGCCGCCCGGACGACCACCGCTTTGGCCGCCGTTCTGGCCTTCCTTGCGTTCTCAGCGCCCGTCCAGGCGGAAACGGTCACGGTTCCCGCCCTGAAGCAGTTCGGAGAGCCGGAGTTCAAACCGGGCTTCACCCATTTCCCGCACGCCAACCCCGAAGCCCCCAAGGGCGGGCAAATCACCCTGGCGGCGCAGGGCAGCTTCGACAGCCTGAACCCGATCATCCTGCGCGGCGTCACCCCGCGCACGCTGGGGCTGATCGCCGACTCCCTGATGGTCGGTTCCGGCTGGGAGATGGACGCCGCCTACGGCGCGCTGGCGGAGCAGGTGGAACTGCCCGACGACCGGAGCTGGGCCGTGTTCCACCTGCGCAAGGAGGCGCGCTGGCACGACGGCGTGCCGGTCACCGCCGGGGACGTGGTGTTCGCCTGGGATTCCATCCAGGCGCACGGAAACCCCTTCCTGAAATCCTTCCTGGACCGCGTGGGCACGGTGGAGGCGCTGGATGACCACCGGCTGAAGATCACCCTGAAGACCACGGGGGAGATGAAGCCGATCATCGACTTCGCCACCAGCATCGCCCCCCAGCCCAAGCACTGGTGGACCGCGGAAGGGCGCGACATCTCCAAGACGACGCTGGAACCGGTTCTGGGCAGCGGCCCCTACCGCATCAAGACCGTCGATCCGGGCCGCTCCATCACCTTCGAGCGGGTGGCCGACTGGTGGGGCCGCGATCTCCCGACGGCGCGGGGCTTCTACAATTTCGACACGGTGAAGGTCGATTACTACCGCGATGACGACGTGATGTTCGAAGCCTTCAAGGCCGGCGCCTACGATTTCCGCACCGAGAACCGGGCGCAGCGCTGGACCACCGGCTACGACTTTCCCGCCGCCAAGGATGGGCGGGTGAAGCGGCTGGAGGTGAAGAGCGACCTGCCGCTGGGTGCCCAGGGCTTCCGCCTGAACACCCGCCGCGCCAAGTTCGCCGACCCGCGGGTGCGTGAGGCGCTGGGCTACCTGTTCGACTTCGAATGGATTCAGAAGAACATCCTGTACGGGCAGTATCTGCGCACAGCGTCCAACTTCCCGAACTCCGATTTCGGCGCCAAGGGGCCGCCGACGCCGGAGGAACTGGCCCTGCTGGAGCCCTTCCGCAGCCGGTTGCCGGAGCGGGTCTTCACCACCGCCTTCGAGCCGCCGAAGACCGACGGCAGCGGCAACAGCCGCAACAACCTGCGCGAGGCCATGCGCCTGTTCCGCGAGGCCGGGTGGGAGCTGAAGAACGGCAAGATGACCAACGCCAAAACCGGCGAGGTCCTGTCCATCGAGTTTCTCGACGGCACCGGCGCGCTGACCCGCGTGATCCAGCCCTATGTGGAGGCGCTGCGCAAGGCGGGCATCGACGCGGTTCTGCGGGTGGTGGACACCGCCCAGTTCCAGGCGCGCACCGACGAGTTCGACTTCGACGTGGTGGTGGCGAACTTCAACTTCTTCACCCCGCCGGGAACGGAACTGCGCAGCTATTTCGGCTCCGCCGCCGCGGACGTGAAGGGATCGGCCAACTACGCCGGGATCAAGGAACCGGCGGCGGACGCGATGATCGAAAAGGCGCTGGCGGCGAAGGACCTCGCCTCGGTCCAGGCGGCGACCCGCGCGCTCGACCGCGTGCTGCTGTGGGGCTTCTACATGGTGCCGCACTGGTACAACCCGGAAAACTGGATCGCCTACCGGACGAAGTTCGGCTTCCCGGAGAAGACGGCGAAATACGATCTGGGCTTCCGCAACAGCGGCTTCCCCGACACCTGGTGGGTGGAGCCCCATTCCGGCCAAGCCGAGGCTCCGCCTTGATTGTGCCACAGGGGAGCCCCTACCTTACCGGAAACGAAAAGGACCGAGTGGGGCATGAGGAAGACCGGTAAAGCGATCCTGGCCGCGGTCATGTGCCTGTATCTGGCGGAACCCTTCGCCGTGGCCCGCGCCCAAGCCAACCCACAGGAGGCCGCCCGGCACGCCGTCACGGCCCATGGGACACCCAAATACGGGCCGGACTTCCAGCATTTCGACTACGTCAACCCCGACGCGCCCAAGGGCGGCGAGGTCAAGCTGGCGACCTACGGCAGCTTCGACAGCCTGAACCCCTTCATCCTGCGCGGATCGACCGCCGCCGGAGCCGCCCTTCCCTTCGACACGCTGACGGTGGGCAGCGGGGACGAGGTGCTGACCCAGTACGGGCTGCTGGCCGAGACCATCACCGTCGCCGAGGACCGGAGCTGGGTCCGCTTCACGCTGCGCCCGCAGGCGCGCTTCCACGACGGCGCCCCGGTGACCGCCGACGACGTGGTGTGGAGCTTCGAGACGCTGCGCGACAAGGGCCACCCGATGTACCGCAGCTACTACGCCGACGTGGTGAAGGCGGAGAAGACGGACGGGCGGACGGTCACCTTCACCTTCCGCGACGGCGGCAACCCGGAACTGCCGGTCATCATGGGCCAGTTGCCGGTTCTGCCGAAGCACGTCTTCGAAGGAAACGGTTCCGGGGCGCGCGACTTCGCCAGCACGACGCTGGACCCCATCGTCGGGAGCGGCCCCTACCGGATCGTCGAGGTGCAGCCCGGACGCTCCCTCGTCTTCCAGCGGGTGGAGGACTGGTGGGGCAAGGATCTGCCGGTCAACCGGGGGCGCTACAATTTCGACCGCATCCGCTTCGACTATTACCGCGACCTGGACGTGGTGTTCGAAGCCTTCAAGGCCGGGTCCATCGATTTCCGGGTGGAGCATTCGTCGAAGAACTGGGTCACCGGCTACGACGTGCCCGCCGTCCGCGACGGCCACATCATCCGCGAGGAGATCAGGCACCAGGACCCGCAGGGGATGCAGGCCTTCGTCTTCAACAGCCGCCGCCTGATCTTCGCCGACCGCAAGGTGCGCGAGGCGCTGAATTACCTGTTCGATTACGAATGGACGCGGACGAACCTGTCCTACGGGCTGTTCAAGCGCACCAAGAGCTTCTTCGCCAACTCCGAACTGGCCGCCACCGGCCTGCCCTCCCCGGAGGAGCTGAAGCTGCTGGAGCCCTTCCGCGGCAAGCTGCCGGAGGAGGTCTTCACCAAGCCCTTCGAGCCGCCGCAGACCGACGGGACCGGCAACATTCGCCCGAACCTGCGCACCGCGCTGGCCCTGCTGAAGGAGGCGGGGTGGGAGCTGAAGGGCAACAAGCTGCTGAACGCCAGGACCGGCGAGCCGATGCGTTTCGAAATCCTGCTGGTGCAGCCGGACATGGACCGCATCGTCCAGCCCTTCGTCCGCAATCTGGAGCGCGCCGGGATCGAGGCCGCCATCCGCGTGGTGGACACCGCCCAGTACCAGAACCGCACCGACCGCTACGACTTCGACATGATCATCCAGCGGATGCCGCAGTCGCTGTCGCCCGGCAACGAGCAGCGCGACTATTGGCAGTCCGCCCGCGCCGACCAGCCGGGCAGCCGCAATCTGGCCGGCATCAAGGACCCGGTGGTGGACGCGCTGATCGACACGCTGATCCAGGCGCCCGACCGTGAAAGCCTGATCGCGGCGACCCGCGCGCTGGACCGCGTGCTTCTGTGGGGCTGGCACGTCATCCCGCAATGGCACGACGACGTGCGGCGCGTGGCCTATTGGAACCGTTTCTCCCATCCCCCGGTTGCGCCCAAATACGGCCTGGCCTTCACCGACACCTGGTGGGTCGATCCGGACAAGAACGCGAAGCTCGCCGGCACGGCGCGCCGCGCGGGTCCCTGAGACGGCAAACAGAAAGGCGAATCCGCGCGATGCTGGCCTACATCATCCGCCGTCTGCTGCTGATCATCCCGACGCTGTTCGGGATCATGGTCATCAATTTCCTGATCGTGCAGATCGCTCCCGGCGGCCCCATCGAGCAGATGATCGCCCGCGTCCAGGGCACCGCCGTGGAGGCGACCGCCCGCATCGGCGGCACCGGCGGCGGCGAGACCGGCGCCCCCGCCGCGCAGCAGGCCCAGGGCGGCGACACCGGCAGCCGCTACCGCGGCGCCCAGGGGCTGGACCCGGAGTTCATCAAGCAGCTCGAACGCGAGTTCGGCTTCGACAAGCCGCTGCACGAGCGGTTCGTCCACATGATGTCGAACTATCTGGTCTTCGACTTCGGCAAGAGCTATTTCCGCGACCGCAGCGTGGTCGATCTGGTGATCGAGAAGATGCCGGTGTCGATCTCGCTGGGCATCTGGACGACGCTGATCGTCTATCTGGTGTCGATCCCGCTGGGCATCGCCAAGGCGGTGCGCGACGGCCAGCCCTTCGACGTCTGGACCTCCGGCGTGGTGATCGTCGGCTACGCCATCCCCAGCTTCCTGTTCGCGGTGCTGCTGATCGTGGTCTTCGCGGGCGGGCGCTATTTCGATCTGTTCCCGCTGCGGGGGCTGGTGTCGGACAACTGGTCGAGCCTGCCCTGGTGGCGGCAGATCCTGGACTATCTGTGGCACATGGTGCTGCCGGTTCTGTCCATGGTGATCGGCGGCTTCGCCGGGCTGACCATGCTGACCAAGAACTCCTTCCTGGAGGAGATCAACAAGCAGTACGTCGTCACCGCCCGCGCCAAGGGTCTGGCGGAGCGGCGGGTGCTGTACGGCCACATCTTCCGCAACGCCATGCTGATCGTCATCGCCGGCTTCCCCGGCGCCTTCATCGGCATCCTGTTCACCGGCGCTCTGCTGATCGAGGTGATCTTCTCGCTGGACGGGCTGGGGCTGCTGGGCTTCGAGGCGGCGATCAACCGCGACTATCCGGTGATGTTCGGCACGCTGTATTTCTTCACGCTGCTGGGGCTCATCATGAACCTCATCGGCGACGTGACCTATGTCGCCGTCGATCCCCGCATCGACTTCGAAGCGCGGAGGGTGTGATGGGGAGCCTTGCGATCTTGACGCATGCCCCCTCTCCCCTCCGGGGAGAGGGTTGGGGTGAGGGGGTTGCGCTTTTGCCGGACGCACCGCCGCGCGCAACCCCCTCACCCTCCCCTCTCCCCGGAGGGGAGAGGGCAAATGCCCGTCGGGAGGGCCATGCATGACCGGCGACCGTTTCCTCGGCTTCCGCGTGACGCCGCTCACCCGGCGCCGGCTGGCGAATTTCCGGGCGAACCGGCGGGGCTTCTGGTCCTTCTGGATCTTCCTGGTGTTGTTCGTCCTGTCGCTGGGTGCCGAGTTCATCGCGAACGACCGCCCGCTGCTGGTCGAATACGACAATAAACTCTACTGGCCCGTCTTCACCGCCTATCCGGAGACCACGTTCGGCGGCGAGTTCGAGACGGAAACCGACTACCGCGACCCCTATGTGCAACAATTGATCGAGGAGAAGGGCTGGATCGTCTGGCCGCCGATCCCCTACAGCTACCGCACCATCAACTACAACCTGCCGGTCCCCGCCCCGGCCCCGCCGTCCGCCGAGAACTGGCTGGGCACCGACGACCAGGGGCGCGACGTGGTGGCGCGGCTGATCTACGGCTTCCGCATCTCGGTGCTGTTCGGGCTGGTGCTGACCGCCTTCTCCTCGGTCATCGGCATCATGGCGGGGGCGGTGCAGGGTTACTTCGGCGGCATGACCGACCTGCTGTTCCAGCGCTTCATCGAGATCTGGCAGGGCCTGCCCACCCTGTTCCTGCTCATCATCCTGTCCAGCGTGGTGACGCCGAACTTCTGGTGGCTGCTGGGGCTGCTGCTGCTGTTCTCCTGGACCTCGCTGGTCCATGTGGTGCGGGCGGAGTTCCTGCGGGCGCGCAACTTCGACTATGTGCGCGCCGCCCGCGCGCTGGGCGCCACCGACGCGGCGATCATGTGGCGCCATGTGCTGCCCAACGCGATGGTGGCGACGCTGACCTTCCTGCCCTTCATCCTGAACGGCTCCATCACCACGCTGACGGCGCTGGACTTCCTGGGCTTCGGCCTGCCGCCGGGTTCGCCCTCGCTGGGCGAGCTGCTGGCCCAGGGCAAGGCCAACCTCCAGGCGCCCTGGCTGGGCCTGACCGCCTTCTTCGTGCTGGCGATCATGCTGAGCCTGCTGATCTTCATCGGCGAGGCGGTGCGCGACGCCTTCGACCCGCGCAAGACCATCGGCCAGCTTTCCACCGCCGCCGGACCCGCCAACGAGGCGGCGGCGGTGGTGGAGAAAGTCGCGGAATGATGCCCCCCGAACCCAAGAAGGCGGAACCGCCCATGAGCGACATGACGACCGACGAACTCCTCCAGGTCCGCAACCTCCATGTCGAGTTCCGCTCGGGCGGCGGGGCGATGCACGCGGTGAAGGGCGTGTCCTTCGACATCGCCAAGGGCGAGACGCTGGCGCTGGTCGGCGAATCCGGGTCGGGCAAGTCGGTCACCGCCCTGTCGATCCTGCAACTGCTGCCCTACCCCATGGCGCGCCACCCCCAGGGCTCCATCCGCTTCCGCGGGACCGAGCTGGTGGGGGCGGAGGAGAAGGTGCTGCGCGACGTACGCGGCGACCGCATCGCCATGATCTTCCAGGAGCCGATGACCTCGCTGAACCCGCTGCACAGCATCGAGCGGCAGATCAACGAGACGCTGTTCCTGCACAAGGGCCTGTCCCGCGCCGCCGCCCGCAAGCGCACGCTGGAGCTGCTGCGGCTGGTCGGGCTGCCCAACCCGGAAAAACGGCTGAACGCCTACCCGCACGAGCTGTCGGGCGGCCAGCGCCAGCGCGTGATGATCGCCATGGCGCTCGCCAACGAGCCGGACCTGCTGATCGCCGACGAGCCGACCACCGCGCTCGACGTCACCATCCAGGCCCAGATCCTGGAACTGCTGAAGGACCTTCAGCGCCGCTTCGGCATGGCGCTTCTGCTCATCACCCATGACCTGGGCGTGGTGCGCAAGATGGCCGACCGGGTCTGCGTCATGAACCAGGGCGAGATCGTCGAGCAGGCCCCCGTGGCCGACATCTTCGCCCGCCCGCAGCACCCCTACACGCAAAAGCTCCTGGCCGCGGAGCCGAAGGGCAACCCGCTGACCCCGCCCGCCGACGCGCCGGAGATCATGGCCGCCGACGATCTGAAGGTCTGGTTCCCCATCAAGAAGGGCCTGCTGCGCCGCACCGTCGATCACGTCCGCGCCGTGGACGGCGTGTCGGTCAACGTGCGCAAGGGACACACGGTCGGGGTGGTCGGCGAATCCGGCTCCGGCAAGACGACGCTGGGGCTGGCCTTGCTGCGCCTGCACGCCAGCGAGGGGGCCATCCGCTTCGACGGCAAGGACATCCAGGGCTGGCAGGCGAAGAGGCTGCGCGGGCTGCGGCGGGAGATGCAGGTGGTCTTCCAGGACCCCTACGGCAGCCTGTCGCCCCGCCTGTCGGTCGGCCAGATCGTCGGCGAGGGGCTGAAAATCCACGGCATCGGCTCCGGATCGGAGCGGGACGCCATGGTGGCGAAGGCGCTGGAGGAGGTCGGGCTCGACCCGTCCAGCCGCCACCGCTACCCGCACGAGTTCTCCGGCGGCCAGCGCCAGCGCATCGCCATCGCCCGCGCGCTGGTGCTGAAGCCGAAGTTCGTCGTGCTGGACGAGCCGACCAGTGCCCTGGACATGAGCGTGCAGGCGCAGATCGTCGACCTGCTGCGCGACCTTCAGGCCCGCTACAACCTCGCCTACCTGTTCATCAGCCACGATCTGCGGGTGGTGCGGGCGCTGTCGAGCCACGTCATCGTCATGAAGGACGGCAAGGTGGTCGAGCAGGGGCCAACCCGCCAGATCTTCGAGACCCCGCGCGAGGAGTACACCCGCGCCCTGCTGGCCGCGGCGTTCAACCTGGAAGCGGTGAAGAGCGAGGCGGTGCGGACCTAACCCCCTCTCCCGCCCCGGGAGAGGGAGGGGCCCGCCCGGCGGGCGGGCGGGTGGGGGCGCCCGCGAGGGTGCGTGGCGTTT
>JAEYPE010000032.1 GCA_023411035.1 Pseudomonadota bacterium | reverse complement strand
CGATCAATCCACCCAGATGCGCACCCGTGGCGGCGCTGGTGACGCTGCCCGTGGCGTAGCTGTTGCTGATCGTCGCCATGTCGGCGTTCAACCCGACCAGACCACCCAGATTGTTGGAGGATGCTCCGCCCGCGACCGTTCCCGTGGCATAGGCGTTCGTGATGCTGCCGCTGCCCAGATGGTAGCCGACCAGACCGCCCACATTGGTGCCGTTGCCGGTTGTGGAGCCGGTGGCAAAGGAATTGGCGATGCTGCCGTCGTTCTCACCAACGAGATTGCCGACATCCGTCCCCGCACCCGTGACGGTTCCGTCGCTGTAGCTGCCGGTGATGGTGCCGTGATTCACGCCAGCCAGCGCGCCGACATTGTTCAGGCCCGACACATTGGCGGAGGACAGGCGGACGTTGCTGACCGTCGCACTCGCCCCGATCACGCCGAACAGGCCCTGTTCGCTGCCGGAGGGCCGGGCAATCGTCAGATTCGAGATGCTGTATCCCTGACCGTCGAGCGTGCCGGTGAAGGGCGTCGCGCTGGTGCCGATCGGGCTGAAGCCGGCGCCGGCGTTCCAGGTCGTGGTGCCGCTGGCGTCGATCGCCCCGGCGAGCCGGAAGCTCTTCGCCGCGAGGCTGGTCGATCCCATGCCCTGGAGGCCGTAGACGTCGGCGATCTGATAAGGGGTGCCCGCGGAACCGTCGCCGCCCGTCGCGCGAAGGAAGGTCGCCCCCGAGGTCAGGCGGAAGTCGGTCGCGGCGAAGGCCGGCAGCGTGCCGGCGATTTGGCTCCAACTGCCGCTGGTCAGGCTGAAGTTGCGGACATTGACGGCGGCGCCGGCGGTCGCCGTGCCCGTGCCGCCCGTCGCGACCGTGAGCGACCCCAGCGGCGCGGAGACGGCGCCGCCCAGCGTGACGTTGCCGTTGTCGCTGGTCGTCAGGGTCAGGCTTGCCGCGTCGCTCCAGGACAGCGGGGCGTTCACCGTCAGGGCGCCGGCGGCGGTCAGCCCGACCGTGCCGCTGACACCGAAAGTGCCGCCGCTGTTCAGCGTCAGCAGGCCGCCCGAGCCGAGCGACCCGTCGAGGCTGTAGCCCGAGGCGGCGCTGAGATGAACGCCGTACCCCGCCGTCGTGGTCAGCGGGGCGAAGGAGTTGCTGGACAGGAAGGACAGGTCGGTGTCGCTGAAGGAGCCGAGGGTGGTGGCGTAGCCGGTTCGCGTCGCCGACAGGCTGCTCTTTCCCGCGACCAGATGGACCGCCGAGCCGTAGATGTCGAGGCCGGTGACGCCCGCCGTCGTCACGGTGTCGGCGAAGGCCGCACCCTTGGTGGCATGATTGTCGAGATAGGCCAGCGCCCCGGCGGCGTTGATCGAGCCGGCCGCCCCGAGGATATAGTAGGAGCCATCGGCACCACTCACCGCGCTGCCGACCCCTTTGCCGTTCGACACGGCGGCGACCGTTGCGCCGGCCAGCGCCGTGGTGCCGGCGTTGCTGTAGGCCTTTCCCGACACCGCGACCGGGGGCGTGGCGTAGGACCAGCCGAAATAGGGGTAGAGGCCGGTGCCGGTGCTCCAGATCGTGCTTGAGAACCCGGTGGGCAGGGTGCCTTGCAGTTGGGCGGTGGTCCTGGCGGTGATTCCGCCGCCGCCGCCGGAGATGCCGGTGCCCAATCCGCTGGTCTGGCTGTTCCAATAGGCGTTGGTGATCGCCGAAGGGCTGTTGTTGTTGTAGCCGCCGAAGCCGCCGATCTGCGACGGGCCGGTGACATAGCCGGTCGCATAGGCGTTGGCGATGGTGCCGGTGGGGCCGTTGACGCCGATGAAGCCGCCGATGGTGTTGGCACCGCCGGTGCCGATCACCCGGCCGGTGGCGTAGGAGTCGTTGATGGCTCCCTGGCTGAAGCCGACCAGGCCGCCGATCGGACCGGCGGTGCCGCTGACGGTGCCGGTGGCGTAGGACTGGCTGATCGTTCCGCCGGTGCCGGCGTTGTAGCCGTTGGTGCCGACCAGCCCGCCGACGTAGCCTTGGCCGCTGCTGTTGCTGGTCACGCTGCCGGTGGCGAACGATTTCGTGACCACCCCACCGTTCACGATGTAGCCGACGAGTCCGCCGACATCGTAGCCGGAGCCGGTGACGCTGCCGCTGGCCGAGGAGGAGGTGACCGTGCCGGCGTCGTTGACGCCGATCAGGCCGCCGACCTCGCCCGCGCCGGTTCCCGCGCCGACAACGGTTGCGCCGGACGCGGCGTTGGTGACCGTGCCTTGCCGAAGATAGCCGACCAGGGCGCCGACATTGCTCTGGCCGGTGACCGTGCCGCCGGACAGGGTGACGTTGCTGATCGCCGCGCCCGTGTCCGCATAGCCGAACAGCCCGACGTAGGAGGTGGAGGGCCGGTCGATGGTCAGCCCGGTGATCTTGTGGTTCTGGCCGTCAAAGCTGCCGGTGAACTTGGAAGCGGATGTGCCGACCGGCACGAAGCCGCCGGCCCCCCACAGGCCGGCGTATCGGCCGGAATCGGCGGTGAAGGCGCTGCCGAAATCGATGTCGGCGCCGAGCGTGTAGCTGGCCTTCAGATCCAGCGCCATCAGTTGCAGCGCCGCCGGGGTTGCGATCACCGTCGAATGCTCGTTGCGCAGCATGGGACGTGTCGAGGATTCGTACATCACCCAGGTGTTGGTGAAATCGAAGCCGTTGTAGGTCGCCTGTTGCCGTGCGTTGACGGAGGTGACCTCGTTGCCGTAGCTGCTCGGTTGGCCGGTGGTGCCGCTGTCCCAATAGGCGTTGGTCGCGGTCGCCAAACCGCCCGCGACCGGACCGCCGATCAGGCCGCCGACGTCGGTCGTGCCGGTCACCTTGCCGCTGGCATACACACGGGCCAGCGTACCGCCCATATCGGTCCCGCCGACCAGACCGCCC
>JAEYPE010000217.1 GCA_023411035.1 Pseudomonadota bacterium | reverse complement strand
CCCCGCGCCGGGTCCGGTGCCGCGCAAGGCAGCTTCGCGCCGCTGATCCGGCCGCACCGTTTTCTCTGCCCGCTTCCTGTGCCCGCTGCCATGACCACATCGACCGACATGCCACCGACCGACTCCCCCCCCGGCACGCGCACCGTGACGCTGCCCGGTGAAGACGCGACCGCCGCGCTGGCCCGCCGTCTGGCCGCGGCGCTGGCGCCCGGCGACCTCGTGGCCCTGCGCGGCGACCTCGGCGCCGGCAAGACCGCCCTGTCCCGCGCCCTGATCCGCGCCGTGACGGAGGAGGATGCGGAGGTTCCGTCCCCCACCTTCACGCTGGTGCAGACCTATGAGACGGACATCGGCCCGGTCTGGCATTTCGACCTGTACCGCCTGTCCGGCCCCGACGAGGTGACCGAACTGGGCTGGGACGAAGCGCGCGCCGAGGCCGTTCTGCTGGTGGAATGGCCGGACCGGCTGGGTCCGCTGTTGCCCGCAGACCGTCTCGACATCGAAATGAGCTTTGCCGGGCCAAGCGAACGCCGGGCTCGCCTGACCGGCCACGGTGCCTGGGGAGCGCGGCTGAACGCACTCGACCTCACCGGACTGGACCAGCCGTGACCACCCGCGCGCGGGAGATCGCCGCCTTCCTCGCCCGGCACGGGCTGGAAGGGGCCAAGAGGGAACCGCTGGCCGGCGACGCCTCGGCACGCCGTTACGAGCGCGTAACGACCACCGACGGAGAGACGGTGATCCTGGTGGACACCCCCGCCCCGGCGGAGGATCTGGTGCCCTTCATCGCCATCGGCGCCGTATTGGACCGGCTGGGCTTCTCCGTGCCCGCCATCCTGGCGGCGGAGGTGGAGGCGGGCATCGCCCTTCAGGAGGATTTCGGCGACGGCACCCTGACGCGCCTGCTGAACGCGGGGGAGGACCCGCGCCCGCTCTACGAGTTGGCGACCGACGTGCTGATCGAACTGCACCGCCGCTTCCCCGTGGAGGAGGCCGCCTGTCTGGACCTGCCGCTCTACGACGCGGCCCTGTTCACGCGGCAGGTCGCCCTGTTCGCCGACGTCTACATGCCCGCCGCGACGGGAAAGCCATTGTCGGACAAGGCCCGTTACGATTTCGAAACGGCATGGAACGCGGTGGTGCCGGGGGCCTGTGCCGGTCCGCAATCGCTGCTGCTGCGCGATTACCATGTGGACAACCTGATGCGGCTGCCCCGTCCGGGCATCCGGGCGGCGGGACTGATCGATTACCAGAGCGCCGGACTCGGCCCCGTCGCCTACGATCTGGTGTCGTTGTTGGAGGACGCGCGCCGCGACCTGCCCGCCGGGCTTGAGGGCGTGCTGCTGGACCGCTACCGGGCGGCTTTCCCGGAACTGGACTGGGACTCCTTCCGCCGGTCCTACGCGGTTCTGGGCGCCATCCGGCACACCCGCGTCGTCGCGATCTTCGTGCGGCTGGCGTTGCAGCGCCGCAGGGGCTATCTCCTTCACCTGCCGCGTGTCTGGCGGCTTCTGGAAGGCCAGCTCGCCAAGCCCGAACTGGCCCCGGTCGCCGACTGGTTCGCCCGTCATCTGCCGCCGGGAACCCGCGCGGAGCTTGTCGTTCCGGAGCCGGATTGATTATGTCGCCTGTCTCGAAGAAAAGCCGTACCAAGAAGACGCCTGTGACAACCGCCCCCACGCCCCCCCCCAAGAAAGCTATGGTCATGGCCGCCGGGCTGGGCCTGCGGATGCGCCCGCTGACCCTGGAGCGCCCGAAGCCCCTGATCCCGGTGATGGGCAAGCCGATGCTCGACCACGCGTTGGACCGGCTGGAGGAGGCCGGCGTGACCTCCGCCGTGGTGAACAGTCATTACAAGGGCGAAATGATCGCCGCGCATCTGGCGGCGCGGACCAGCCCGGCCATCACCCTGTCGCCGGAGGACACGCTGCTGGAAACCGGCGGCGGCGTTAAGAAGGCCCTGCCCCTTCTGGGCAGCGATCCGGTCTACGTGGTCAACGCCGACATCCTGTGGCTGGACGGCCCCTCGCCCGCGCTGGGGCGGCTGGCCCGCCTCTGGAATCCGGCGGAGATGGACGCGCTTCTCCTGCTGATGGCGACCACCAAGGCGGTGGGCTACGAGGGGCGCGGCGATTACCACATGGACCCGCTGGGCCGGCTGACCCGGCGCAGCGAGATGGAGATCGCCCCCTTCGTCTATGCCGGCGTCCAGATCGTGAAGCCGGAGCTGTTCGCGCAGGATACCCCCGACGGCGCCTTCTCCACCAACCGCGTCTGGGACCGCGCGCAGGAGGCCGGGCGCCTCTACGGCCTCGCCCATGACGGGCTGTGGTTCCACATCGGCACCCCCGACGCGCTGGCCGAGACGGAGGAGTTGCTGTCGATGAGCGACGTGTCGGTGGTCACCACCTGACAAGGTTCGAACAGGAACTTTTCACCACAAAGACACAAAGGACAAAAAAGATCGTCACGAAGGGGCATCGATCCGTTGCCGGAGCGGCTGCGGATTTGAGGCGGTCTTTGTGAAAATCTTTGTGTTCTTTGTGCCTTTGTGGTGTCGTTTCCCGACGATTGCACCACCGGGACGACGATGACGAGCAGCGCGGCGCCGAAGGTTTATTCGATTCCCACCGGCGTGTCCTTCGTGGACCAGCTTGCCGCGGGCATCCTGGACCGCGTGGGGAACGATCCGCTGGCGCTCGCCGGGGTCACCGTCCTGCTGCCCACGCGCCGCTCCTGCCGCTCGCTGCGGGAGGCGTTCCTGCGCCGCTCCGGCGGGCAGCCGATGCTGCTGCCGCGCATGAGCCCGCTGGGCGAACTGGACGCCGCCTCCCTCAGCCTGACGACGGCGGAGGAACTGCCCGGCGTCCCGCTGGAACTGCCCGACCCGATCAGCGGGCTGAAGCGCCAGATGATGCTGGCCCGGCTGATCCTCCAGGCGACCGGCGTGTCGGCCACCACCGCGCAGGCGGTGCGGCTGGGCGCCGACCTGGGGCGGCTGATCGACGCGGTGTGGACGGAAAATGTCGCCTTCGACCGGCTGGCCTCCCTGGTGCCGGAGGATTACGCCCAGCACTGGCAGGTGACGCTGGAGTTCCTGAAGATCGTCACGGAGCACTGGCCCGCCATCCTCGGCGCCAGCGAGCTGACCGACCCGGCGCAGCGTCGGAACCTCGTGCTGGAGACGCAGGCGGCGCTCTGGCGGGCGGAGCCGCCGCAGGGGCTGGTCATCGCCGCCGGCTCCACCGGCTCCATCCCGGCTTCCGCCGACCTGCTGGCGGTGGTCGCCGCCCTGCCGCAGGGGGCCGTCGTGCTGCCCGGCCTGGACCTGGAGGCCGACGAGGCCAGTTGGGACGCCATCCGCCGCGACGAATCGCACCCGCAATACGGCTTGGCCCATCTGCTGGACCGGCTGTCGGTCACCCGCGCCGCCGTCCGCCGCTGGAACGACGCGGAGGAGCCACGCGCCGCCCGAGCCCGCCTGCTCGCGGAGGCCATGCGCCCCGCCGCCACCACGGAAAGCTGGCGGGAGCTGGACGGGCTAGACGAGTCGGCCCTGGACGGCCTGACCCGCATCGACGCCCCGACCGCCGAGGAGGAGGCGTCGGTCATCGCGCTTCTGATGCGGCACGCGCTGGAAACGCCGGGCAAGACGGCGGCGCTGGTTTCCCCTGACCGCAATCTGGCGCGCCGGGTCGCCATGGCGCTGACGCGCTGGGGCATTGCGGTGAACGACTCGGCGGGCCAGCCGCTGGTCCACACGGCGGTCGGCACCTATCTGCGGCTGACCGCCGAGCTGGCCGCCAGCCGCGCCCACCCGCTGGCCCTTCTGGCACTCGCCAAGCACCCGCTGGCCGCCGGCGGGCACGACCCGGCGGAGTTCCGCCGCGCCGCCCGCGCGCTGGAGCGCACCGTGCTGCGCGGCCCCCGCCCGGCGGAGGGCTTCGCCGGGCTGATCGCCGCGCTGAAGGCCGCCGACCGCTTCGACAACCCGGACCAGCAGGCCTTTCTGCTCGGCTGGCTGGAGAATCTGGAAGCGCTCGCCGCCCCCTTCATGGAGGTGCTGTTCAGCGAGGCGACGCTCAGCGACCTCGTTCGGGCGCACATCGCCTTCGCGGAAAAGCTGGCCTCCCGCACCGATGCTGAGGGCGCTGAATTCCTCTGGCGGCAGGACGACGGCGAGGAGGCCGCCACCTTCGTCCACGAACTGCTGGAGGCGACGGACGGCTTCCCCGCCGTTCCGGGCACCGACTATCCGGCGCTGCTCGACGCGCTGATGGCGATGCGCCCGGTGCGCCCACGCTTCGGCCTGCATCCGCGACTCTACATCCTCGGCCCCATGGAGGCGCGGCTTCAGCATTTCGACCTGCTGATCCTGGGCGGGCTGAACGAGGGGACGTGGCCGCCCGATCCCGGTGCCGACCCCTGGATGTCGCGCCCGATGCGCCGCGATTTCGGCCTGCCCAGCCCGGAACGCATGGTCGGCCTGTCCGCCCACGACTTCACCCACGCCTGCGGCGCGGAGGAGGTGGTGCTGACCCGTGCGGAGCGGGTGGACGGCACGCCGACCGTCCCCTCGCGCTGGCTGCTGCGGCTGGAGACGGTGCTGCGCGCCCTGAACCTCGACGGGCGGATCGAGCTGGCCGGGGAACCCTGGGCGGCCTGGGCGCGCGGGCTGGACGAGCCGGACGCCGTGCGCCCCGTTGCCCCGCCGGAGCCGCGCCCGCCCGTCGCCGCCCGCCCGCGCAAGCTGTCGGTCACCAAGATCGAGAAGTGGATGCGCGACCCCTACGCCATCTACGCCGAGCATGTGCTGCGCCTGCGCAAGCTGGACCCCATCGCCGCCGACCCCGGTGCAGCCGACCGCGGCCAGTTCATCCACGCGGCGCTCGACGCCTTCGTGCGCGAGCATTCCGGTCCTCTGCCCGAGGACGCGCTGCACCGGCTGCTGGCGATCGGGCGCGAGTCCTTCGGTCCGCTGCTGCACAGCCATCCGGACGTCTGGGCCTTCTGGTGGCCGCGGTTCGAGCGGATCGCCGAGTGGTTCATCGGGCAGGAGCGCGACCGCCGCCGCACCGTGAAGCCGCTCGCCACCGAGGTGTCGGGCGAACTGCCCCTGACCGGCCCCGCCGGCCCCTTCCTGCTGACCGCCAAGGCCGACCGCATCGATTCGGGCGGCGAGGGGCTGATCCTGATCGACTACAAGACCGGCACCCCGCCCTCCACCCGCGAGATCGAGCTTGGCTTCGCCCCGCAATTGCCGCTGGAGGCCGCCATCGCCGAGGCCGGCGGCTTCTCCGGAGTCGCCGCGAACCGGGTGGCGGAGCTGGCCTTCTGGCGCCTGTCCGGCGGCGATCCGCCGGGCGAGGAGAAGGCGGTGAAGGGCGACCCGGCGACGCTGGCCGCCGAGGCCCGCGCCGGTCTGGAGGAGTTGATCCGCCATTTCGACGACCCCGCCACCCCCTACCGCTCCTGCCCCCGCCCCGCCATGGCCCCGCGCTACACCGACTACGCCCACCTCGCGCGGGTGCAGGAATGGTCGGCGGGCGGCGATGGGGGTGAAGGGTGAGCGACAGGAACCGTTGCCCCCTCCCTTACCCTCCCCTGCGCAGCATGGGGAGGGAGGGGGCAAAGCACCTCACCAGCACCCCGCACCCCACGACCCGCCCATGACCGTCCTCGACTTCCCCGTCCGCGACCTGCCGCTGGACCCCAACGTGGCGCAACGGCTCGCCTCCGATCCGCTGTCGTCGGTGTGGGTGGGGGCGTCCGCCGGGTCCGGCAAGACGAAGGTGCTGACCGACCGCGTGCTGCGGCTGATGCTCGCCGGCACCACGCCCGCGCGCATCCTCTGCCTGACCTTCACCAAGGCGGCGGCGGCGGAAATGTCCATCCGCATCAACCGCACGCTGGGCATCTGGGCCACCCTGCCCGACGAGGCGCTGGAAGACCGGCTCGCCGACCTGTGCGGCGAGCGCCCGAGCGCGGAAACCCGCACCATCGCCCGGCGGCTGTTCGCCCAGGTGGTGGACTGTCCGGGCGGCATGAAGATCCAGACGATCCACGCCTTCTGCCAGTCGCTGCTGCGCCGCTTCCCGCTGGAAGCCGGTCTCGCCCCGCATTTCGAAGTGATGGACGAGCGCACAGCCGCCGGCCTGCTGACCGAGGCGCGGGACGAGGTGCTGCACGCCGGGCGCGCCGCCCCCGACAGCGCTCTCGGCAAGGCCATGGCCCGGCTGACCGCCGACCTGAACGCGGAGGAGTTCGCGGACATCCTGGCCGAACTCGCCAACGAGCGCGGACGAATCCAGCGTCTGTTCGAGCGGTTCAAGGGGTTGGATGGCGCCGTGGACGCGGTTCACGACGCGCTGGGCGTGCCGCCCGGCATCACCGAGGCCGCGATCCTGCGCGACGCCTGCGCCGACGACGCCTTCGACGTGCCGGGCCTGCGGGACGCCTGCCGGGCGCTGTCCACCGGCAGCAAGACGGACGAGGAGCGCGGCATCGGCATCCAGGGCTGGCTGGACGCCGCGGAAAGCCGCGTGCGCGCCTTCCAGATCTACGCCCGCCACTTCCTGACGGCGGAGGGCAGCCCGCGCAAGACCCTGATCACCAAGAAGCCGGCAACCGCCTTCCCCGCCGCCCTGACGGCGCTGGAGCGTGAGGCGGAGCGGCTCGTTTCGCTGATGAAACGGGTGAAGTCGGCGGGCGTCGCCGCCTCCACCACCGCCCTGCTGACCCTGGCCGAGTCGCTGCTGCGCGCCTACGAGGCGAAGAAGAAGGCCAAGGCGCTGCTCGATTACGACGACCTGATCCTGTCGGCCAACGCCCTGCTGCGCGGCAAGGACGGCGTGCCCGCCGTGCCCTGGGTGCTGTTCAAGCTGGACGGCGGACTGGACCACATCCTGATCGACGAGGCCCAGGACACCAACCCGGAACAGTGGCAGGTCGTCTCCTCCATCGCCGAAGAGTTTTTCGCCGGCCTCAGCGCCCGCGACGGCGGGGAGGTGACGCGCACCGTCTTCGCCGTGGGCGACGAGAAGCAGTCGATCTTCAGCTTCCAGCGCGCCGACCCCGCCGAATTCGCCCGTATGCGCCGCCATTTCCAGACCCGCGCCAAGGCCGCCGAGCGCGACTGGCACGCCGTCGATCTGGACATCTCCTTCCGCTCCACCGCCACCGTGCTGCAAACCGTGGACGCGGTGTTCCGGCTGGACACGGCGAAGGATGGCGTCGCCTCCGAAACGAGTCCGGTGATCCGCCACCGCGCCTTCCGCCGCGGCCATGCCGGGCTGGTGGAGCTGTGGCCTCCGGTGAAGCCGGCGGAGGCCGCGGACCCGCCCGCCTGGGCGCCCCCGGTGGAGCGCGAGGCCGCCGATTCGCCGTCGGCCCGGCTGGCCGCGGTCATCGCCGACACCATCCGCGGTTGGACGCAGAGCGGCGAGTCGCTCGAGTCGCGGGGCCGCCCGATCCAGCCCGGCGACGTGATGGTGCTGGTCCGCCGCCGCACCGCCTTCGTGACGGAGCTGGTGCGCGCGCTGAAGGACCGCGCCGTCCCGGTGGCCGGCGTGGACCGCATGGTGCTGACCGAGCAGTTGGCGGTCATGGACCTGATGGCGCTTTGCGAATTCCTGCTGTTGCCGGAAGACGACCTGACGCTGGCCACCGTCCTGAAGGGGCCGCTGATCGGGCTGACGGAGGAGCAGCTTTTCGACCTCGCCCACGGGCGGCGCGGCACGCTGTGGCGGGCGCTGGTGGCGAAGGCGGAGGACGATCCGGCCTACCGCCCGGCCCGCCGCTATCTGGGCGCCCAGTTGGCCCGCACCGACTTCCTGGCGCCCTATGAACTCTTCGCCGGATTGCTGGCCGCCCCCTGCCCGGCGGACGAGGACGGGTCGGGACGCCGCGCCATCCTGAAGCGGCTCGGCCCCGACGCGCAGGACCCGCTGGACGAGTTCCTGGCCGTATGCCTGGCCTTCGAGAAGACGGAACCGCCCTCGCTGCAAAACTTCCTGGCCTGGCTGGCGGCCAGCGAGGCGGAGATCAAGCGCGAGCTGGAACAGGGCGGCGGGCGCGTACGCATCATGACGGTGCACGGCTCCAAGGGGCTTCAGGCGCCCATCGTCTTCCTGCCCGACACGCTGGGCACGCCGACCCAGAGCCCGCCGATCCTCTGGCCGGACGAGGGCTGCGCCGTCCCCCTCTTCGCCGCCCGCCGCGGCCAGGAGGACGCGCTGTGCGCCGAGGCCCGCGCCCGCGCCAACCGCCGCCGCGACCAGGAGTACAGGCGCCTGCTGTACGTCGCCCTGACCCGCGCGGAGGACCGGCTGTACGTCTGCGGGTACCAGGGGAAGAAGGAGCCGTCCGACGCCTGCTGGTACAAGCTGGTGGAGGCCGCGATGGGGGAGATCGGCGTGCCGCACCCCTTCGACTTCTCCACCCTCTGCCCGGACGGCTGGACCGGCGACGGCTGGCGTCTGGCCGATCCGCAGACCGCCGTTCCCAAGCCGGACGGTGCGGAGGCGGGCCGCGTTCTGACGGCGCAGGCCGCGCCCCCCTGGGTGACCGCCCGCGCGCCGGAGGAGCCGGAGCCGTCGCGCCCCCTCACCCCCTCCCGTCCGGACGGGGACGAGCCGGCGATGCGCTCCCCGCTCGGCGAGGACGACGGGGCGCGCTTCAAGCGCGGCCTGCTGATCCACCGGCTGATGCAGACCCTGCCGGACCTGCCGCCCGACGCGCGGGAGGCCGCCGCCCGCCGCTACCTCGCCCGGCCCGCGCATGAGTTGACGGCGGAGCGGCAGGATGAGATCGCCCGTGAAACGATCCGCGTCCTGACGGACCCGCGCTTCGCCCGCCTGTTCGGCCCCAACTCCCGCGCGGAGGTGGAGGTGGTCGGTCTGGTGACCGGGCGCGCCCTGTCGGGCCGGGTGGACCGTCTGGTGATCGAGGACGACGCGGTGTGGATCGTCGATTACAAGACCAACCGCCCACCGCCCGTCCGGGTGGAGGACGTGCCGCCCGTCTATGTCCGCCAGATGGACGCCTACCGCGCGGCGCTGCGCGCCATCTACCCGGACAAGGCGGTGCGCTGCGTCCTGCTGTGGACGGATACCCCGGCGCTGATGGAAGTGCCGGAGTGAAGCGCGCGCGATGGTTCTTCTCCGGAACTTTTCACCCTCTGCCGCGTTGCACGGGGCGGCGGATTGGGTTGACGAGGCCGCATTCGCGGCCCGGCTTGACCGGCGAGGGGCCTCGGTCATACATTTTGCCAAATTCCACCGATGAGGGATGGGTCCGCCGCCGGTGGAAAATCGGCGCGGCGGTGCCCCTGAACCCAGGCATAGAGGTCACATGAGCGATCCCATCAAGGTCACCGACAGCAGCTTCGAGCAGGACGTGCTGAAGGCTGAAGGTCCGGTCCTGGTCGATTTCTGGGCGGAGTGGTGCGGCCCCTGCAAGTCGATTGCTCCGGCTCTCGACGACCTCGCCAAGGAATATGGCGGCAAGGTCACCGTCGCCAAGCTGAACATCGACGACAACCCCAACACCCCGACCAAGTACGGCGTGCGTGGCATTCCGACGCTGATGCTGTTCAAGAACGGCAACGTCGCCGCCACCAAGATCGGCGCCCTGCCGAAGACCGCCCTGTACTCGTGGGTCGACGGCGCGCTCTGAGCCCTGCGGCACCCCGGACTTTCGAAAAGCCCCGCCCCTCCGGCGGGGCTTTTTGTTTGCGCCCCCTTGCGGCCTGTCGGAGACTGTCGGGCGATGGCCTACCGTCTTCCACCCCTCAACACCCTGCGCCTGTTCGAGGCCGCCGGCCGCCACCAGAGCTTCAAGGCGGCGGCGGAGGAACTGCGCCTGACCCCCAGCGCGGTCAGCCACGGCATCCAGACGCTGGAGGAGTGGCTGGGGGTGGAGTTGTTCCTGCGCGGCAACCGCAGCCTGTCGCTGACACCCGCCGGGCAAGCCTATCTGCCCCGCGTGCGCGACGCGCTGCAATCGCTGGCGCTGGCGACGGAAAGCGTGCCGGGCCGCACGCCCAGCGGGCGGCTGTCGGTCAGCGCCGCCCCGACCTTCGCCCTGCGCTGGCTGATCCCCCGCCTGCCCGCCTTCCGCGAGCGCCACCCGACCATCACGGTGGAGTTGGACACCGCCCACCGGGTGGTGGAGTTCCCCCGTGACGGCATCGACGCCGGCATCCGGCTGGGCCGCGGCAACTGGCCCGGTCTGGCCGCGCTGAAGCTGCTGGAGGAGGATCTCGTGCCGGTGGCGGCCCCCGCCCTGGCCGCGCGCATCGCCTCCCCCGCCGACCTCGCCGCCGCCCCGCTGCTGCATGTCGCCGACGTGTCGGAGGACTGGACCGCCTGGGCCGAGGCGGCGGGACTTCCACCCGCGGCGCTGGGCGACGGGTTGAAGCGCGGGCTGCGGCTGGACGCGATCCACATGGCGGTGGACGCGGCCGTGCGCGGGCTGGGCGTCACCATCGGGCGGCGCCCGACCGTCGATGCGGAACTGGCGTCCGGCCAACTGGTGGAGGTGATGGGACCCCGTCTGCGCGCCAAAAACGCCTGGTGGCTGGTCACCGCCCGCGACAGCCTGCGCCGCCCCGAGGTCGCCGCCTTCCGCGCCTGGATGCGCACGGAGTTCGCCCAGGGACGGTGAGCGGGGGCGGTATCCGGTTCGGGTGAATTTCACTCATCCGGCGGTGAAAAGGTCCCGTTTGCCGGAACTGCGGAGGCGGCCCGATGCTGGTGTTCCATCGGACCCGCCGGAGGCCACCATGACCCTGCACGCGCTCCCCCGCACCGCCCCGTCGTCACCGGCCCGCCATCCCCTTCGCGCGCTGCTGGCCTGGATCGCCCATATCCGGGAGCAGAGCCGCCAGCGCGACGCCCTGCTCTCCCTGTCCGACCGGGAATTGCGGGACATCGGCATCACCCGCTACGACGCCGTGACCGAGGCGAACAAGCCCCTCTGGCGCTGAGGATCACAGCCGGTCCCGCCGGATCGCCTCCAGCAGCCCCTGGGCCCCGGCCTCGCAGAGGTCAAGCACCTCCGTGAAATGCAGGCCCTCGCCGTAATAGGGGTCGGGCACCTCGCGCTTCGGTGCGCCGGGGGCGTAGTCCAGGAACAGGGCGACCGTGGCGGCGCTGTCCGGCGGGGCCATGCGCCGCAGTTGCGTCAAGTGCCCGCCGTCCATCGCCAGAACATAATCGAACGCGGTGAAATCCGCCGTGGTCACCTTGCGGGCGCGCAGGTCCGACAGGTCCACCCCACGGGCCTTGGCGGCGCGCTGGCTGCGCGGGTCGGGCGCCTCCCCCACATGATAACCGTGGGTGCCCGCCGAATCGGTGTGGATGCGGCCTTCCAGCCCGGCTTGCCGAACCAGATGGCGGAACACACCTTCCGCGGTGGGCGACCGGCAGATGTTGCCCGTGCACACGAACAGGACCTTGACCATCCCGGTTTCCTTCGTCTTTTGTTTGGGTCTTTTGCTTGCGTCTTTGGTTTCCGGACCCGAGATCTAGCAGCCGTTCCCCGAACCCGCCAGAGCGCCATGACCATCGCCAACCATCTGAAGCCCACCGATTCCATCGTGATCCTGACCGGGGCCGGCATTTCCAAGGAATCCGGCCTGGACACCTTCCGCTGCGCCGACGGCATCTGGGCCAAGGTCGATTTGGAGGATGTCGCGACGCCCGAGGGATTCGCCCGCGACCCGGCGTTGGTGCACCGCTTCTACAACGACCGGCGGCGCGGCCTGCTCGACCCCGCGGTGCAGCCGAACGCCGCCCACGCCGCGCTGGCGGAGCTGGAGCGGCGCTGGAAGGGCGACCTGTTGCTGGTCACCCAGAACATCGACGACCTGCACGAGCGCGCCGGATCGCAGGCGCTGATCCACATGCACGGGGAACTGACGGCGGTCTTCTGCCGCCATTGCCGCAACAAGGTGGAGCACTGGACCGGCGACCTGTCGGTGGAGGACGTCTGCCCGTCCTGCACCCGCAAGGGCGGCATGCGCCCGGACGTGGTGTGGTTCGGGGAGATGCCCTATCAGATGCAGCGCATCTACCGCGCGCTGGGCGCCTGCGACCTGTTCGTGTCCATCGGCACGTCCGGCAACGTCTATCCCGCCGCCGGTTTCGTGGCGGAAGCCCACAATGCCGGGGCACTGACGGTGGAACTGAACCTGGAACCCTCCGCAGGCGCCAGCCTGTTCGCCCACGCCGTCAACGGACCGGCGACCGAGGTGGTCCCGGCCTTCGTGGACGAGTTGCTGAGCCTTTGACCAGCAAGCCTTTGACCGGCGATCTGAAGGGACTGTTCGAGCAAGCCCGCGCCTGCCGGCTGTGCGCGGCGGCTCTGCCGCACGGCTGCCGCCCGGTGCTGCGCGGCAGCCCGTCCGCCCGCCTGCTGATCGTCGGGCAGGCGCCGGGCGCGCGGGTGCACGCCACCGGCATCCCCTGGAACGACCCGTCCGGCGACCGGCTGCGCCAGTGGCTCGCCATGGACCGCGCGGCCTTCTACGACGAGAGCCGGATCGCCATCGTGCCCATGGGCCTCTGCTATCCCGGCACGGCGCCGAAGGGTGGGGATTACCCGCCGCGTCCGGAATGCGCGCCCCTCTGGCACCCGCCGCTGCGCGCCGCCCTGTCCGGGGTGCGGCTGACCCTGCTGGTCGGCAGCTACGCGCAGGCTTACTATCTGGGCGACCGCCGCCGCCGGACGATGACCGACACGGTGGCGGCGTGGCGGGACTATCTGCCGGACGTCCTGCCCCTGCCCCACCCGAGCTGGCGCAACACCGCCTGGCTGAAGAAGAACCCCTGGTTCGACGCGGAGCTGGTGCCCGCGCTGCGCCGCCGCGTGCCGGATGCCCTGGACGGGTGACTCACCCTTCCATGGACTCGATGCGTTCCATGTCCTCGTCCGACAGGCCGAAATGGTGGCCGATCTCGTGGATCAGGACATGGCGGACGATGGCGAACAAATCCTCGCCCGTCTCGCACCAGTAATCCAGGATCGGGCGGCGATAGAGGAAGATCATGTCCGGGCCGTTGCGCAGGTCCAGGACGCTCTGCCGCGTCATATCGACCCCCCGGTAGAGGCCCAGCAGGTCGAAGGGGCTTTCCAGCTCCATCTCGCGCTCGGTCTCCTCGTCGGGGAAATCCTCGACCTGGATCGCCAGATTGCCGATGGGGGCCAGAAGCTCCCTCGGGATGGTCTCCAGCGCGTCCTCGGCCATCCGCTCGAGGTCGGGGGTGGAGGGGGGAACGGTGTGGGTGTGTGCCGGTTTGCGCATCATACGGTGGAAGGTAGCGCCGCTTGCCGCCCAGGCCAAGCGGCGGTAAACCGGAAGGCGGGATCGATCACGCATGATCCGGTCCGCCAAACCATCGAACAGGGGGAAACCATGTCGGACAAGCTGGTGGGCGCCAAGCGGCAGACCGCGCTGAAGGAACTGCATGGCTGGGCGGAAGTGCTTGAGCGCGACGCGATCCGCAAGACTTACCATTTTTCCGACTTCTCCACCGCCTGGGGCTTCATGAGCCAGGTCGCCCTGCTGGCGGAGCGGATGAACCACCATCCGGAATGGTTCAACGACATGGGCCGGGTGGAAATCATCCTGTGCACCCGCAACGCCGACGGCCTGACCCAGGCCGACGTCGATTTCGCCCACCGGGTGGACCAGATCGCCCCGCGCCACGACCGCTGACGGCGTGGAAGCCTACGCCGGCTCCAGAATCACCTTCACATCCGCCGGGCGCCCGAAGAAGGGAGCGGTGGTGACCAGCAGAGGGCAACCGGCGGCGGCGTAGGCCGCCGCGTTGTCCTCCGTCACGCCGCCCGCCGCGGCGACCACGGGCGGGCGCGGCAGGCCGCGCGTCGCCTCGACCACGGCGCGGGCCTCCTCGGGCGTACGCTTTTCCAGTTGCAGTACATCGGCCCCGGCGTGGGCGAAGGCGATGGCGTCCGCCACCATCTCGACCTCCACCACGATCTTCTTTTCCGGCGCCCTTCGGCGCAGGTCGGCGATCCACGCCTCCGGCGGGCCGGACAGGAAGGCGCGGTGCTCGGCGAAGACCAGGATCGTTTCCGACAGGCCCAACCGGTGCATCACCGCCCCGCCGGCCAGCACCGCCTTGACCGACAGATCCTTGGCGCCGGGGAAGTTCTTGCGGGTGCAGGCGACGGTCACGCCGGGGACAGCGTCTACGATGCGGCGGGCGCGGCTGGCGATGCCGGAGGCGTATTCGACCAGGGTCTGCGCCACCTTCCAGCCCCGGTGCAGGGCGCCCGCGGACCCGTGCGCTTCCAGGAACGGCGTCCCGGCCTCCACCGCCGTGCCGCTGGGCTCGAAGCCGCCGACCGTGCCGCCGGCCTTTTGGATCAGGCGGGCGGCTTCCTCCGTCCCGGCCAGCACCATGGCGCCGCGCGCCTTGAAGAGGATGCGCGCCGGGGCGGCGGCGATGCCCAGCGTATCGGTGGTCAGGTCGCCGTAGGGAACGTCCTGGGCGAGAAGCGCGTCGAGCGCAGCATCGGACAGGACGATCATCGGCGGTTCCCTTCTTTTCGTTAAAGCCACCCGCGGCGGCGGAAGTACCAGAGCGGCACGACGGCGGACAGCACCATCAGCACGATCGCCATGGGATAGCCGAAGTCCCAGTTCAACTCGGGCATGTTGTGGAAGTTCATGCCGTAGGCGGACGCGATCAGCGTCGGCGGCATCAGCGCCACGGACACGACCGAGAAGATCTTGATGATCGCGTTCTGCTCGATGTTGATCAGGCCCAGCGTGGCGTCGAGCAGGAAATTCGCCTCGTGCGCCAGGAAGCCCGCATGCTCGTTCAGCGACCGCAGGTCGCGCGTCAGGGTCTTCAGCGCGGCCTTCTGCTCCTTGGTGAGCCGCCCGGCGGCGACGGAGGTCAGGAAGGCCACCAGCCGGTCCAGCCCGGCGAGGCTGTCGCGGACCTTGTGCGTCAGGTCGCCGGCCCGCCCGATGCCGCGCAGCACGTCCTGCAACTCGTCCGGCTTCTTCGCCGCCCGCCCGAACCCCTTGGCGTCCAGCGAGTCGGTGAAGATGCGCGAGGAAAGCCCGTCGATGCGGGCGCCGATCAGCTCCAGCACGTCGGCCACCCGGTCGATCACCGCATCCAGGATGCCCAGCAGCGCGTCTTCCGCGCTGGCCAGAAGCTCCGGCTGGCGGCCGGTGCGCGCGGCGAAGGTGGCGACGGAGCGCGGCTCGGTGAAGCGCACCGTGATCATGTGCCGTGGGGTCAGGACGAAGGTAACCTCGCCCTGCTCCGGCATGGGCGTATCGGCCCGCGCGATCACGGAGGCGGTGAGGTAGACGGCCTCCCCCTCCGTGTAGAGCTGGCTCGACGCCTCGATTTCCTTCATCTCCTCGCGCGTCGGCAGGTCGCAGCCGGTGGCGGCCCCCACATGCGCGCGCTCCGCCTCGTCGGGTCGGAGAAGGTCGATCCACACCGTGTTGGGCGGTAACGGGTCGCCGAGGGCGAGCGGCTGCTCGACCACGCGCCCGCCCACCCGGGCGTGGACGGTGATCATGCAAGAGCCTCGGCCGGGACCGGCGCACCGGCGGCGCGGCAGGCGGCGGCCAGCGTGTTCAGCATCAGGCAGGCGATGGTCATCGGCCCGACGCCGCCCGGCACCGGGGTGATGGCGCCCGCGACCTTCACGGCCTCGTCATAGGCCACGTCGCCGACCAGCTTCGTCTTGCCCGGCTCGGTCGGGTGCGGCACGCGGTTGATGCCCACGTCGATGACCACGGCGCCCGGCTTGATCCAGTCGCCGCGCACCATCTCCGGACGGCCCACCGCGGCGACCAGGATGTCGGCGCGCCGGCATTCGCCGGGCAGATCCTGGGTGCGGGAATGGGCGACGGTGACCGTGCAGTCCTGCTGGAGCAGAAGCTGCGCCATCGGCTTGCCGACGATGTTGGAACGGCCCAGCACCAGCGCCCGCTTGCCCTTCAGGTCGGCGCCCAGCGTGTCGCGGATCAGCAGCAGGCTGCCCAGCGGGGTGCAGGGCACGATGGCGCCGGGGCCGCCGGTCGCCAGCAGGCCGGCGTTGACGACGTGGAAGCCGTCCGCGTCCTTTTCCGGGACGATGCGGGCCAGCACCTTCTGGGTGTCGATGTGCCTGGGCAGCGGAAGCTGGACCAGGATGCCGTGCACCGCCGGGTCGGCGTTCAGCCGGTCGATCAGGGCCAGAAGCTCCGCCTCGCCGAGGTCCGCCGGCATGTGGTGGTCGAAGCTGTTCATGCCGAGGTCGGCCAGCGCCTTTTCCTTGGACCGGACATAGACCTGGCTCGCCGGGTCCTCGCCCACCAGCACGACGGCGAGGCCGGGGGTGACCCCGTGGCTGGCCTTGAGCGCGGCCACACCCTCCGCCACGCGGGCGCGCAGCCCCGCGGCGAACGCCTTGCCGTCGATGATCTTCGCCTCAGCCATCGCTGTTCCCACCATTTCTGTTCACCGGGCCACCGCTCGACATTTCCACCAGCGCCGTCAGCCGGCGCATCAGATCGGCCGGATCGCCGGCCACGTGGACAATCTTGTTCCGGTCGGTGGCGCCGGCCACCACAGTCAGGCTGGTCTTCGGCAGTTTCCACGCCTTGGCCAGCAGTTTCACCACCGCTTCGTTCGCCTTGCCGTTCTCCGGCACGGCGGTCACCGTCACCTTCAGCGCCGTTCCTCCGGAAGCGGTGGCGGCCAGCCCGGCGATGGCGTTGCGCGACGCCTTGGGCGTCACCCGCAGAGCCAGCCTGACGCCGTCGGCCACCGCTTCGAAAGGGCCTGCCATCAGAAGCGCGGCCAGTATTCGGCCATCAGGTTGCGGATGAAGAAGATCAGCAGGATCAGCACGATCGGCGACACGTCCATGCCGCCGAAATTCGGGATGACCCGCCGGATCGGGCGCAGCGCCGGCTCCGTGATCCGGTACAGGAAGTCGCCGATGACGTAGACCGCGCGGTTGCGCGTGTTGACGACGTTGAAGGCCACCAGCCAGCTCAGCACCGCCGACGCGATGAGCAGCCAGACATAGAGGCTGAGAACGGTGTCGATCAGCAGGTACAGCGCAATCATGCCCGGCCCGTCCCTTTATTGTCCAATTTTGCGGGGCACCCTAAGCATAAGCGGCGAGTGCTGTCCAGTGCCGCGCAGGATCGTACGGAATGCCCCGGCCCCACCCCCTTCCGCGCGACCGCCGATGCCTGCGATCGGGCGCGTTCAGAAGGCTTGACAGGTTCCCTTCGCATCACCATTATCCGCCGCACGCCGGTGACGGTGTGTGGGGCCGTAGCTCAGCTGGGAGAGCGACGCGTTCGCAATGCGTAGGTCGGGAGTTCGATCCTCCTCGGCTCCACCAATTCCCCAAGACTTCGATCTGGTTCGGAAAATCGCTCCTGGTGGGGCGTCGAACCCACCGTGTGACGCACCACCATCGCACACGACGCGTGCTAAAATCGGCCGCGACACCTTGCGAATCCTCCGAAAAATCACCCCGGCGCCGTAGTGCGTGCCTGTCGCGCAAGCGGCACCGTACCGGCCTGTGGCTGCGAGGGACCACGCCGATGCCGTGAGGCTGGCGGGTGTCGCGCACCGCCCTCGACTACAACAGGTCGCGCAGCATCGCCACCAGCGGCACGTCGGCGGGGGGCATGGGGTAGTCGCCCATCCGGTTCGGGTAGACCCAGGCGAGCTTCTGTCCTTCCTGCGCCACCACGTCCCCCTCCCAGACGCGGCAGACGAACAGCGGCATCAGCAGGTGAAATCTCTCGTAACTGTGCGAGGCGAAGGTGAAGGGGGCGAGGCAGCTCGCCGCCGTGTCGATGCCCAGTTCCTCCTTCAACTCGCGGACCAGGGCCGCTTCCGGCGTCTCGCCCTCATCGACCTTGCCGCCGGGGAACTCCCACAACCCGGCCAGCGACTTGCCGGGCGGGCGCTGGGCCAGCAGGACGCGGCCATCGGCGTCCACCAGAGCCACCGCGACGACCAGCAGGGTCGGCAGGGAGCCGGGGGCCGGGGTGGAGGAGGGATCGAAGCAGGCCGGCATCAGGGGCTCTCCAGCGTCGGGAACCGCCAACGTCCGGCGGTCAGTTCATAATGGTCGGTACCGTCGAGCGGCGTGAAGCCGGCCTTCTCCAGCACGCGGCGGGAGCGGTGGTTGTCCGGCGCGATCCGCGCCCACAGGCGGGGAAGGCCCAACGCGAAGGCGGCGGGGACGACGGCCCGCAGCATCTCCGTCCCATAGCCGATCCCCTGGTGCGGCAGGCCCAGCCAGTAGCCGACCTCGCCGTCCTCCAGGATCACGCCGATGCCGCCGACCGGCTGCCCGTCGTCCCGGCGCACCGCCAGCAGGTCGAGCGCGGCGCGCTCCGCCCGGTTGCGGGCGGTCAGGGCGATCCAGACGCGCCCGTCGTCCAGCCCGTAGGGGTGGGGCACGCGGGCGAGCCAGCGCGCCACCTCCCATTCCCCGAGCAGCGGGACGAAGCGCTCCACATCCTCCGCACGGAAGGGGCGGAGCGTCAGCCGCGCCGTGTCGAGGCGGTCGGGCAGGGGCGCGCCGTTCATGGGCTCCGCTCCGGCCTCAGCTCCGGCCTCAGCTCCGGTAGGAGCCGTTGATGTCGATGTAGCCGTGGGTCAGGTCGCAGGTCCAGACGCGGGCCTTGCCGGTGCCGATGCCCAGGTCGATGTGCACGTCGATCTCCTGGCCCTTCATGTGGGCGGCGACCGGCGCCTCGTCGTAGCCCGGAACCTCCATGCCCTCCGCGCAGATCAGCGTGCCGCCGATGGTGATCTTGATGAGGTCGCGGTCGGCCCGCTCGCCGGCCCGTCCGATGGCGGCGACGATGCGGCCCCAGTTGGCGTCCTCACCGGCCAGGGCGGTCTTCACCAGGGGGGAATTGGCGACGGTCAGGGCGATGCGCTTGGCCGCGGCGTCGCTCTCGGCGCCGACCAGCGTGATGGAGACGAACTTGGTCGCCCCCTCGCCGTCGCGCACGATCTGGAGCGCGAGGTCGAGCATCACCTCTTCCAGGGCCTTGCGGAACCCGGCCAGCTCCGGCGCCTGGGCGTCGGCCACCGGGGCGTTGCCGGCCTTGCCGGTGGCGAACAGCAGCAGCGTATCGCTGGTCGAGGTGTCGCCGTCCACGGTGATGGCGTTGAAGCTGCGCTCCGTGAACTCCGACAGCATGGACTGCAAGGCCGGGGCGGCGATGGCCGCGTCGGTGAAGATGAAGCCCAGCATGGTCGCCATGTCCGGCGCGATCATGCCGGAACCCTTGGCGAAGCCGCTGATCGTCACCGTCGTGCCGCCGATGGTCGCCGTCCGGGTCGAGCCCTTGGCGAAGGTGTCGGTGGTCATGATGGCGCGGGCACCGGCTTCCAGCGCCGCCGAGTCGTCCTTCAGCCCGGCGGCCATGCCCGGCAGGACCTTGGCGATGGCGTCGGGGGCCAGCGGGATGCCGATCACGCCGGTGGAGGCGACATAGACCTCGTCGGGGGCGCAGCCGGCGATCCCGGCGGCGGCCTCGACGGTCGCCTGCACGGTCGCGTCGCCGGCCTTGCCGGTGAAGGCGTTGGCGTTGCCGGCGTTGACCACCACCGCGCGGGCCGAGCCGCGGGCCAGGCTGTCACGGCACCAGATCACCGGGGCGGAGCAGGTCAGCGATTTGGTCAGCACGCCGGCCACCGCGGTGCCCGCGTCGAGCACGGCCAGCATCAGGTCGTCGCGGCCCTTGTATCGGATGCCGCTGTTGGCGGTGGCGATGCGCACGCCCGCCACGGGCGGGAGCGTCGGGAAGCCGGCGGGTGCCAGGGGGGAGACGGTCGTGGCCATGATGCGGGCTCGCGGTCCTGATGTGCGGGAGTGTTGGGAGAGTGCTTGGGGGGTGTCGGCGCTTGCCCCCTCCCTAACCCTCCCCCGCTTCGCAGGGGAGGGGATCGAACTCCCTCCCCTGCGTCAGCGAAGGAGGGCCGGGGTGGGGGCAACCGGTGCCGGAGGTCAGTTCTTCTTCGGCTCTTCGGCCTTGGCCGGCTCTTCCTTCGGCATCGGCGAGCCGTCGAGCTGGAAGGTCTCGACCTTGGCGGCCTTGCGCAGATCCTCGACCACGCCGTTCACGATGTCCTTGCTGAGCTGCTGCTCAAGCTGCGGCTTCACCTCGTCCAGGGTCGGCTGCGGCTGGGTACGCTTGTCCTCGACCTTGATGACGTGCCAGCCGAACTGGGTCTTCACCGGCTCCTTGCTGATCTCGCCCTTCTGCATGGCGAAGGCGGCGTCGGCGAAGGGCTCGACCATCGTGTCCTTGGTGAAGTAGCCGAGGTCGCCGCCCTGCTCCGCCGCCACCGGGTCCTTCGACTTCTCCTTGGCAAGCTTGGCGAAGTCGCCGCCCTTCTTGAGCTGGTCGATGATGGCCTTGGCCTCGGCCTCATTCTCCACGAGGATGTGGCTGGCCTTCACCTCTTCCTGCGGCGGGTTCTGCTTCAGGAATTCCTTGTAGGCCTCGTCCAGCTTGGCCGGGGTGATGCGGGCCTGGACTTCCTTCTGGATGAAGGCGCGCTGGACGGCGCGCTCCTCGGCGCGCTTGATCTCGTCCTTGACCTCCGGCGTGGCGGCGAGGTTGGCCTTGTAGCCGGCCTCCGCGACGAGCTTGGAGTTGATGAGCTGCTCGATCACCGCCGGGTAGATCATCTCCAGCGGCATCTGCTGCACCTGCGGCGGAAGCTGGGCGACCATGCGCTGGACGTCGGAGCGGCGGACCGCCTCGCCGTTGACGCGCGCCACCACCGGGTCGGCTTCGGCCTGCGCCGGAGCGGCCTGCGCGGCGGGAGCCGGAGCGGGCGTGGCCGGGGCCGGGGTCTGGGCGTGTGCGGCCAGCGCGACGCCGCAGGCGGCCATCGACAGCAGGGCGGCGCGGAACACTCGATTCACCATGAGGTCTCTTCCTTCCGGCGGATGTGTCTTGTCACAGGCTTCTTTATGACGGGCGGCCGCTGCGCTGGCTGTCCGGCCCCGCGCCCGAATCCGCGGGGGATTAAGCATGGCTTCGCGGCGCGGGGCAAGCGGTCGTGATGCGCAGCCGTGGCGCCTTCTCTCAACCGCGTTCAAGGCGATATGGCGCCGGAACGATGATGCTTCCATGGCGGGCCGCAAGCCTTGCCGTTCGCCGTGCAGGTCTGCTACCGCGCGCGATGCGCCGTTCAATGGGGCGGGTCTCGTTGACAGAAACTTGCTTCGGGCCTATGTGAGACCGGTCAAAAAGCCGGCTTCACGACGTTTCACCCTCGAGGTTTTCATGTTCGGTGCTCTCGCCCGCAAGATTTTCGGCACCGCCAACACGCGCACGGTCAAGGCGCTGCAAAAAACCGTCCAGCAGATCAACGCGCTGGAGCCCGAGCTTGAGAAGCTCTCCGACGACGAACTGCGCGCCCGCACGGATTGGCTGCGCGGCAGGCTGTCGCAGGGCGAGACGCTCGACGCCATCCTGCCCGACGCCTTCGCCACCGTGCGCGAGGCCGGCAAGCGCGTGCTGGGGCAGCGGCACTACGACGTGCAGCTCATGGGCGGCATGGTCCTGCACCAGGGCAAGATCACCGAGATGCGCACCGGCGAAGGCAAGACGCTGGTCGCCACGCTGGCCGTCTACCTGAACGCGCTGGAAGGCAAGGGCGTCCACGTCGTCACCGTGAACGACTATCTGGCCTCGCGCGACAGCGCCTGGATGGGCCGCATCTACGGCTTCCTCGGCCTGACCACCGGCTGCATCGTCCACGGCCTGGACGACGAGGAGCGCCGCGCCGCCTACGCCGCCGACATCACCTACGGCACGAACAACGAGTTCGGCTTCGACTATCTGCGCGACAACATGAAGTTCCGGCTGGAGGACATGGTCCAGCGGCCCTTCAACTACGCGATCGTGGACGAGGTCGACTCGATCCTGATCGACGAGGCGCGCACCCCGCTCATCATCTCCGGCCCGTCCACCGATTCGTCGGAAATGTACGTGCAGGTGGACCGTCTCATCCCGCAACTCACGCGGGACGACTACGAGCTGGACGAGAAGAACCGCACCGTCAGCCTGTCCGAAGCCGGGCAGGAACATATGGAACAGCTTCTGGAGCAGGCCGGGCTGCTGAAGTCGGGCGGGCTGTACGACATCCAGAACGTGGCGCTGGTCCACCACGCCCAGCAGGCGCTGCGTGCGTACACCCTGTTCCAGCGCGACAAGGACTACATCGTCAAGGACGACAAGGTCATCATCATCGACGAGTTCACCGGTCGCATGATGGAAGGCCGCCGCTATTCGGAAGGGCTGCACCAGGCGCTGGAGGCGAAGGAGAAGGTGACGATCCAGCGCGAGAACCAGACGCTGGCCTCCATCACCTTCCAGAACTACTTCCGCATCTACCCGAAGCTGGCCGGCATGACCGGCACGGCGATGACCGAAGCGGCGGAGTTCGCGGAGATCTACGGCCTGGAGGTCGTGGACATGCCGACGAATCTGCCGGTCCAGCGCAAGGACATGGACGACGAGGTCTATCGGAAGGCGTCGGAGAAGTATGACGCGATCATCGACCTGATCGAGGACGCCCGCAAGCGCCAGCAGCCGGTGCTGGTCGGCACCACCTCCATCGAGAAGTCGGAACTGATTTCCAACCTGCTGAAGAAGCGCGGCATCCCGCACAACGTGCTGAACGCCCGCCACCACGAGCAGGAGGCCTACATCGTCGCCCAGGCGGGCCGTCCGGGCGCCGTCACGGTCGCCACCAACATGGCGGGCCGCGGCACCGACATCCAGCTCGGCGGCAACGTCGAGATGCGCATCGCGACCGAACTGGCCGACCTGCCGGAAGGTCCGGAGCGCGACGCCAAGGTCAAGCAGATCGAGGCCGAGGTGGCCGAGGCGCGCGAACTGGTGAAGCAGGCCGGCGGCCTTTACGTCGTCGGCACGGAGCGGCACGAGAGCCGCCGCATCGACAACCAGCTCCGCGGCCGTTCGGGCCGTCAGGGCGATCCGGGCGCGTCGAAGTTCTTCCTGTCGCTGGAAGACGACCTGATGCGCATCTTCGGGTCGGAGCGCATGGACGGCATGCTCCAGCGCCTGGGCCTGAAGGAGGGGGAGGCGATCATCCACCCCTGGATCAACAAGGCGCTGGAAAAGGCCCAGACCAAGGTCGAGGCCCATCACTTCGAAGTCCGTAAGAACCTGCTCAAGTTCGACAACGTGATGAACGACCAGCGCAAGGTCGTCTACGAGCAGCGCCGCGAGATCATGGACACGGAGGACATCGCCGAGACCATTCTGGAGATGCGCCATCAGGTCATCTCCAACATGGTCAACAAGGCGATCCCGCCGAACTCCTATTCGGAAGCCTGGGACATCGCCGGCCTGCACGAGGAGGTGAACCGCCTTCTGGGCATGGACCTGCCGGTTTCCGAGTGGGCCAAGGAAGAGGGCATCGCCGAGCCGGAGATCGAGGAGCGCGTCCGCGAGGCTGCCGACCGCAAATACGCGGACAAGGTGGAAAATTACGGCGCCGAAACGATGCGCCATGTGGAGAAGAGCCTGCTGTTGCAGATCCTGGACCAGGAATGGAAGGATCACCTGCTCCAGCTCGACCATCTTCGCCAGGGCATCAGCCTGCGCGCCTACGCGCAGAAGGACCCGCTGAACGAGTACAAGCGCGAAGCGTTCGAACTGTTCGAGACCATGCTGTCGACGCTGCGCGAGCAGGTGACCGCCGTGCTGATGCATGTGGAAATCCGCATGGCTCCGCAGCCGGAAGACCTCTACGCCCGTCCGCCGCAGGAGATGCACGAGGGCCGCGACGACCCGGCCCTGGCGATGGCCGAAGCCGGTGCCGGAGAGGGCTATCCGCCCGCCAACGCGCCGCTGCCCGCCGGGATGGTCCGGCGGGAGGCCGCTCCGGCGGTGTCCGGCGCCTCCGACCCGGCCGCCTGGGCGAACACGCCGCGCAACGCTCCCTGCCCCTGCGGTTCCGGCCAGAAGTACAAGCACTGCCACGGCAAGGTGGCGTAACGCCGCTTTCGCCAACGCTCCGGAAGGGGCCGGACCGCAGGGTCCGGCCCTTTTCTTTTGCGGCATCGGAAACTTCGGCTGGGCTTTGCCGTTCTGACGGAAAAAGCGGGAGCGCAGCCATGTTGCAGGAATTCAGGACCTTCATCAGCCGCGGCAACGTCGTGGAACTGGCCGTCGGCATCATCATCGGCGCGGCCTTCACCGGCATCGTCAACTCGCTGGTCAAGGACGTGCTGATGCCGCCCATCGGCTGGATCATGGGCGGGATCGACTTTTCCAATTACTTCCTGAACCTGTCCGAGGGCCATTACGCCAGCCTGGCCGCGGCGGAGGCGGCGGGGGCTGCGACCGTCAACTATGGCCGCTTCATCAACGCCCTGATCAACTTCTTCATCGTGGCGGCGGCGCTGTTCCTGATCGTGCGGCAAGTCAACCGCCTGCGCTTCCTTCAGGATTCCAAACCGAAGGCGCCGCCCCGCCAGGAGGTGCTGCTGGAGGAGATCCGCGATGCGCTGCGCGCACGGCAGGTTCCACCTCCTGCGGACACGTTTCGACCGGCGGAGTGAAAGAATCTTCTTGGATTGTGCAGCGCAACCCACTATGTAAAGCGCCTTGATCGCTGGAGGCTCGCGCGTCTCTTGAGCGAGACGCGCTTTGATATTGCGGAATGGCCTTCCTTGGGACCCGGCCACCCGTTGCTTCGGACAGACGCCTCTCCCTCTTCCGACCTCCTCCCGGCGAAAACGCCGGCGTTCCACCGCTCACCATCCGGGTGCAGCGGGCGTGCGCCGTCTTGGTCCTGAGGAAAGGTTTCCCTACTTGTCGTCCATCGAAATGACCGCCGCCGACGCTCTCGTTGCCGAGACCCCCGTCGCCGACGAAACCGCGACCGACACCACCACTGACACCGCCACCCCCAACGCTTTCGCCGGGCTGGGCGTCCACCCGCTGGTCGTGAAGGCGCTGGAAGCGTTCGAATACAACACCCCGACCCCGGTCCAGGCGGAGGCGATCCCGCCGGCCCTGGAAGGCCGCGACATCCTGGCGACCGCCGAGACGGGCACGGGCAAGACCGCCGCCTTCATGCTGCCGGCGCTGACCCGCACCATCGAACTGCCGCGCCTGGGCGTGGCCGCTCCCCGCGTGCTGGTGCTGGCCCCGACCCGCGAGCTGGCGAAGCAGGTCACCGACGCGGCGCGCAAGTACGCCAAGTTCATGAAGTACAACATCGTGGACGTGGTCGGCGGCATGCCCTACCGCGACCAGCTCCGCCTGCTGTCCCGCGCGGTGGACGTGATGGTCGCCACCCCCGGCCGTCTGCTCGACCATGTGTCGCGCAACCGCATCGACCTCAGCGCCGTCGAGGTGCTGATCCTGGACGAGGCGGACCGCATGCTGGACATGGGCTTCCTGGACGATGTGGAAACCATCGCCAAGTGCTGCCCGGACAACCGCCAGACGCTGCTGTTCACCGCCACGCTGGACCGCCGCATGGCCCAGCTCGCCGGCAAGCTGCTGCGTGACCCGGTGCGCGTCGCCGTGGAAAGCTCGACCACCGCGATCAACGTCGAGCAGCGCCTGCACCACGCCGACGACATGGACCACAAGCGCCGCCTGCTGAAGCACTTCGCGGACCAGCCGGAAGTCGGCAAGGCGATCATCTTCGCCGCCACCAAGCGCGACGCCGATGCGCTGGCCGAGGAGCTGAGCGACGCCGGCCACGCCGCCGCCGCCCTGCACGGCGACATGGACCAGTTCAAGCGCAACCGCACGCTCCAGCGCCTGCGCACCGGCCAGGTCCGCCTGCTGGTGGCGACCGACGTGGCGGCGCGCGGCATCGACGTGCGCGACATCACCCACGTCATCAACTTCGACCTGCCGCGCTCGGCGGAGGATTATGTCCACCGCATCGGCCGCACGGGCCGCGCGGGCGCCTCGGGCGTGGCGATCTCCTTCGCCGCCCGCGCCGACCGCGACGCCCTGTTCCGTATCGAGCGCTACACCGGCGCCCGTCTCGACATCCATGTCGTTCCGGGTCTGGAGCCGCAGCGTCCGTTCCAGACCGGCGGCGGCAACCGCCCGGCGGGCCGTTCGGGCCGTCCCGGCGGCGGCAACGGCGGCTACGGCAAGAAACCGTGGGTCCGCAACGCCAACGGCGGCGAGGGCGGCAAGCCTGCCGGCAACCCGGCCCGCCCGCAGGGTGGTCGCCCGAGCCGGAACGAGCATGGCGGCGGCCGTGCCGACCACGCGCACGGCCACGGCCGTCGCGATTCGCAGGGCGGAAAGCCGGCGCATCGCGCTTCCAAGTGGTAATCGGCGACAGCACCCGATAGAAAAACGCGGCCTCCGGGCCGCGTTTTTTTTTATGAGTATGGGATGCCCCCTTCCCCCATCCCCGATACCCTCGCCAACCTTGCCGCCGCGCTGCGCCGGCCGGTGACGGGCGGGCAGGATCTGAAGGTCATCGAAACCCTCTGCGAGGCGTTCCTTGACCGGCCCAACGCCGAACGGGCGCGGGCCGCGCGGGAGTTGCCCCGGCTGGCGCGGGGGGCGGACACCATCCTGCTTCTGTCGGCCATGGCCGCCGTCTCGGGCGATCTGCGCTATTACGACGAGTTGCTGGACGCGGTGGAGGGGGACATCGCCCGGTCGGGGCTGGAGGGGTTGCTGCACATCCACTGCTGCATCGGCCGCCAGATCTTCCTGATGCGCATGAACCCGGCCAGCCGCCCCGGCTTTTTCGAAGAGCGGCAGTTCCCCTTCTACCGCCGCATCGTCGGGGAGATCCGCCGCCGTCAGGCCGTCGTCCCGCCCGCCCGCCGGGCCGGGGGCGCGGACACCGGGCGGGTCGTGCTGGTGATCAACCAGTTCCTGTCGCTGCGCCACCAGCCGTCGCGGGACCTGCTGTCCTACGCCGCCCTGCTGGAGGACCGCTGCGGGCGGGAGGTGGTGATCCTCAACACCAACATCATGCCGTCCGAGATCCACAGCCTGTTCGTGCCCTCCTTCGCGGCGTCGGTGGAGCCCGCCTTCACCGGAAAGCAGATGGTCGAGGCGGACGGGCGCGCCTATCGGATGCTGTCCTCCGTCGAGCCCTGCGTCAGCCCCGGCAAGATCGGCTGGTTCATGGAGGCGATCGCGGCGCTCGACCCGGACGCGGTGCTGTCGCTCGGCGGATCGAGCGTCGTGGCGGACCTGATGGCCGGGACGCGCCCCACCCTGTGCATCCCGACCACCACCGGGGCCACCCTGTCGCTGGCCGACATCGTGCTGGACTTCGGCGGCGGAGCGGCACCCGTGGAAGGCCCGCTGGCCCGGTCCTGGCGGCCCTTCCGCTTCCTGCATTCGCTGGCCGGAGCGGCGCCGCGCGAGGCCGGGCCGCGCGCCGCCTTCGGGCTGGATGAGGGGGCCTTCGTCTGCGCGGTGGTCGGCAACCGGCTGGACGATGAGGCGGACGGCGCCTTCCTCGCCATGCTGGAGGCGCTGTTCGACCGTGTGCCGCGGGCGGTCGCCGTCTTCGCCGGCCATGCCGACGCCCTGCCCCGGCGGCTGGCCGCGTCGCGCCACGCCGGGCGGCTGCGCCATCTGGGCTATGTGTCGGACATGGGCGCCCTGCTGGCGGTCTGCGACGCCTATCTGAATCCCCGGCGGACCGGCGGGGGCGCCAGCGCCGCCGAGGCCCTGGCCGCCGGTGCGGTGCCGCTGTCGCTTCCCACCGGCGATGTCGCCAGCGTCGTCGGTCCGCGCTTCACCCATCCCGACTACGCCGCCTTCGTGGAGCGGCTGGCCGCCCTGGCCGCCGATCCCGCCGCCCTGACCGCCGCCGCGCGGGACGCCCGCGTCCAAGGGTCGCGGCGCACGGGGCCGGATGAGGCCGCCGCCGCCCTGTCGCGCTATCTGGACGAGGCGGTTTCGCTGTTCCGCGGCAGGTCCCCCGCCGCCCCGTAGCCGCTGCCATTCGATCCGGCCCGCCTTCGTCAACCGCTTTATCGCACAGGCGGAGCAAACTCCCGGCTTGCTTTGGCGCCGGTGCCTTTCCAATATTCCGCCCAGCCCGACCGGGCGTCCGCTGGGACGCCACGGCGGGCGTCTTATTTTCTGCAACGAGGACCTTTCCATGCGCGCCTTCGACGGCCAGCATTCCGACAACGTCGCCATCAAGCGCACGCGGGAGCAAAAGCAGCTTCAGCTCCAGCAGTTGAAGGATCAGCTCGCCACCCTGAAGTCCCATGCGGCCCCGGCGATCCGCGAAGCGCTGGTGAAACGCATCGGCGAGCTGGAAGCGGAAATGCGCCAGCCGCCGAAGCCCCCGCGCGAGGCCCGCGGCGATGGTCCCCGTGGCGAAGGGCGCGGCCCGAAGGGCGACGGCCCGCGCCGGGACGGACCGCGCCGCGAGACCGCATTCCGCAGCGAGGGTTTCCCGCGCGGCGAAGGGTCGCGCGATGAAGGCGCCCGTTCCCCCTTCGCCTCCCCCCGCCGGCGCGGCTGAGCCGCGGCGCGCACCCAGCCTGAAGCGTCCAGCCCGATGAGCACCCAGCCGTGAGCGAAAACGCCGCCCCCGCCCGACGCAGCCTGTTCGATCAGGCGTGGCTCCTGATGATGTTGCCGCCGCTGTTCTGGTCCAGCAACGCCGTCCTGGGCCGCGCGGTGGCGAGCGAGGTGCCGCCGGTCGGGCTGGCCTTCTGGCGCTGGACGCTGGGGGTGCTGCTGGTGCTGCCCTTCGCGTGGCCGCACCTGCGGCGCGACGCGCGGGCGCTGGCCGGACAGTGGCCGGTCATCCTGCTGCTGTCCGGGCTGGGGATCGGGGTCTTCAACACCTTCCTCTATGTCGGGCTGCACACCACCACGGCGCTGAACGCCGTGATGATGCAGTCCTCCATGCCGGTGCTGATCGTGCTGATGAGCCTGGCCCTGTTCGGCGACCGGGTGACGCCGCTGCAAGGGCTGGGCATCGCCGTGTCGCTGGCCGGCGCCCTGACGCTGATCGCGCGGGGCGACCCGGCGGTGCTGGTCGGGCTGCAACTCAACGCCGGGGACCTGTGGGTGCTGGCGGCGGTGCTCGCCTACGCCGCCTACACCGCCCTGCTGCGCCGCCGCCCGTCGGTGCACGGCCTCAGCTTCATCGCCGCGACCTTCGCGGGCGGGGCGGCGATGCTGCTGCCCTTCTACCTGTGGGAGAGCTTCGGCGGGAATCCCATGCCGCTCACCCCGACGGCGCTGGGGTCGGTCGCCTACGTGGCGCTGTTCCCGTCGATCGCGTCCTATCTTTGCTTCAACCGCGCGGTGGCCCTGGTGGGCGCCAACACGGCGGGGATGTGCATCCATCTGATGCCGGTCTTCGGCAGCATCCTCGCCATCCTGTTCCTGGGCGAGCAGCCCCACCTCTACCACGCCGCCGGCATCGGCCTGATCGCGGCGGGCATCCTGCTGGCGACCCGCCGGAAGGGATGACGCGAGGGCGCGGACGCGCCCCCGCATCCATGACGCTCAGTACCCCAGGCTGTGCGGCAGCCAGAGCGCCAGTCCGGGGAAGACCACCACCGCCGCCAGCGCCAGGAACATCGCCAGGATCAGCCAGCCGACCCAGCGCACCGTCGCCTCCATGGTCGTGCCGGCGATCTTGCAGGTCACCATCAGGTTGACGGCCATGGGCGGGGAGAACTGGCCGATCGCCAGCTTCATGGTCAGGATCACGCCGAACCACACCAGATCCCAATTGAAGTGGTTGGCGATGGGCACCAGGATCGGCAGCAGGATCAGGAAGGTGGACACCCCGTCCAGGAACATCCCGATCACCACCAGCGCCGCGATCAGCAGGGCCAGCACGCCATACTGCCCGATGCCCAGATCGACGATGCCGCGGGCGATGGGGTCGATCACGCCCAGCGTCCCGGTCGCCCAGGCGAAGACGCCGGCCAGCGCCACCACCATCAGGATGATCGCGGAAATCTCCGCCGATTCCACCAGCACCTCGTACACCGTGCGCAGGGTCAGCGTCCGGTAGATGACGAAGCCGACGAACAGGCCGTAGACCGCCGCCACCACCGCCGCCTCGGTCGGGGTGAACAGGCCGGCGCGCATGCCGCCCAGGATGACCACCGGCGCCATCAGGCCCCAGATCGCCTCCCGGAAGGCCGTCCAGATCGACGGGCGCTTCTCGCCTTCCCGCGCGACCTCGCCGAAGCCGTGGCGGCGCGACATCCAGACCGCCGGGATGACCAGGGCCAGACCCGCCAGGATGCCGGGGATCATGCCCGCCGCAAACAGGGCCGGCACCGACGCCTGCGGCACCATCACGCTGTAGATGATGAAGGCGATGGAGGGCGGGATCAGGATGTCGGTCGCCGCCGCGGCGCCGATGACGCTGGCGGTGAAGGCGCGCGGGTAGCCTTCGCGCAGCATGGCCGCGGTCATCACCGCGCCCACCGCGGCGGAGGTCGCCGGGCCGGAGCCGGAGATGCCGCCCATGAACATCGCCACGACGATGGCGACCGCCGGCAGGGCGCCCTGCCGCTTGCCGATCAGGGCCAGCGCGAACTTCACCAGCCGCTCCGCCACGCCCGACCGCTCGAAGATCAGGCCGGTCAGCACGAACATGGGGATGGCGAGCAGCGGGTACTTCGCCATGCCGGTGTAGACGGTGGTCGGCAAGGACATGATGCCCAGCCCGGCGATTCCGATCACCACCGCCCCGGCCAGCGCCAGCGCCGGCCCGATCGGCACGCCGGCCACCAGCAGGGCGAAGAATCCGCCGAACAGCAGCGCGGTGATCATCGCCCGTCCCCCCGCGCGACGCGGATGCCTCGGCCCAGCGCCCGCAGCACGATCACGACCGACAGAACCGGCAGCCAGATCGAATAGATCCACTGCGGCACGCCCAGGCCGGGGGAGGTCTCCTCGAACCGGTATTCGTCCCAGACCATCAGCGAGCCGTAGCCCGCCAGCCCCAGGAAGACCAGCGCCGTCACGGCGATGGCGAACAGCTCCGCCCGGCGGCGCATGGCGGGGCGCAGGCGGTCCACGAAATAGGTGATGCGGATGTGATGGTTGCGCACGACCGCGACCGACGCCCCCAGCATGGTCATCACGACCATCAGGGCGATGGCGTATTCCTCCGTGAAGGCCAGCGAGATGTCGGTCAGATAGCGCGTCACCACATTGGCGAAGGTGATCGTCCCCATCGCCGCGATGGCCAGCGCCGCCAGCGCCTCCTCGATCCGGATGGGAACGCGCGGGCGCGGTTCCTCGCGCGGCGTCAGTTCGGGGTCTTCGGTCATGAGCGGGTTCTCTGGACGGGGACGGGCCCTGACGGGGACGGATGGCCGCGCGCCCGCCGCCCCCCGGAAGGAGCGGACGGGCGCGCGGGACGCTCAGTTCCGGTTTGCGATGGACGTCTCGGCGGCCTTCACGAGATCGGGGCCGATGGTCTTGACCCACTTGTCGTAGACGGCGCGGGTGGCCGCCTGGAACGCCTTCTGCTGCTCGGGCGTGAGCTGCACGACCTCCACGCCCTGGCCGGCGAGGTCCTTCAGCAGGCTGTCGTCCTGGGCGGTGATGCCCTTGCGGGCGATGGCGACCTCTTCCGCGGCGGCCTGGACGGCGGCGGCGCGCACCGCCTCCTGGTCTTCCTTGGACCAGCCGTTCCAGACCTCCTTGTTGACCACGAAGATCAGCGGGTCGGCGACGTAGCCCCACAGGGTCAGGTGCTTCTGCCCCAGCGTGGACAGCTTGGCCGCCGTGAAGACGGCGACCGGGTTCTCCTGCCCGTCCACGGCGCCGGTGGACAGGGCGGGCTGCGCGTCGGCCCAGCTCATCTGCGTCGGGTTGGCGCCCAGCGCGGTGAAGGTGTCGAGGTAGAGCGGCGATCCGACGACGCGGATCTTCAGGCCCTTCAGATCCTCCGGCTTGCGGATGGCGCGCTTGGAGTTGGAAACCTCGCGGAAGCCGTTCTCGCCCCAGGCCAGCGGCACCACGTCCTTGGTGGCGAGCAGGTCGAAAAGCTGCTTGCCGACCGGCCCCTGGGTCAGCGCGTCCATGGCCTTGTGGTCGGGCATCAGGAAGGGCAGCGAGAAGAGGTTCAGTTCCTTCACCTGCGGCGACCAGTTGATGGTGGAGCCCACCGCCATGTCGATCACGCCCTGGCGCAGCGCGGTGAATTCCTTGGTCTGGTCGCCGTTCACCAGCGCCGAGCCCGGATACATCTTCACATTGATGCGCCCGTTGGTTTTCTCCCGGACCAGCTCGGCCCAGCGGTCGCCGCCGATGCCCCAGGGAAACGGCTTGCCCAGCACGGTGGACAGCTTGTATTCCGCCTTGTAGTCCGCCGCCGCCGCATCCTTGGCGATCGCACCCGGCAGAAGCATGGCCGCCAGCGCCAGGCCGGCGAACAGCGCCTTCATCGACTTCATTCTTGTTTCCTCCCAACTGCCGCAAACGAAACATCGAATCGGGATCGTACAGAGGCACGCATGCGTGTCCACGCGGAATTTGACGTCCCACCATCGGGCATTCGACAATAAGGGGGTGCGAGTGAGAAGAAACCCAACCATCGGGACCCTGGCGGCGGGGCTGGTCGTCCTGGCGGTTCCCGTCCTGGCGCAAACGCCGTCCTCTCCGCTCGGCCCGAACCCCAGCGAGTGCGAGATCCAGGCCGCCCTGCTGGGCGCCGCCGGCCCCGGCTGCCCGCCCATCGTGATGAAGCGCCCCCCGCCGCCGCCCGTCGCCGCGGCGCCGGTGCAC
>JAEYPE010000175.1 GCA_023411035.1 Pseudomonadota bacterium | reverse complement strand
ACTCCACATGGTGGTGGAGATGGGGGGGGTGGTGGGCCTGGCCCGGCCGCCATCCCCCCGCGTGTGGATCGAGGCGGCGGCCGAGGCCGTGGCCGACCGGCTGCTGCCCGGCGGTGCGGAACCGTTCCTGGCGATCGGCCCTACCGCGAACTGGACCGGCAAGGAATGGCCGGCGGACCGCTTCGCAGACCTTGCAACGCGGCTGACCGGCCCCGGCGGGCCGCTGTCCGGCCTGCGCGTGGCCGTTCTGGCCGCCGGGCCGGAGCGGGAGCGCGCCCGGCCCGTGCTGGACGCGCTGGGCAGCCGGGGCATCGACCTGACCGGGCGCACCGACCCCATGGCCGCGGCGGCCTGCGTGCGCCGGGCGGCGCTCTATGTCGGCAACGATTCCGGGCTGATGCACATCGCCGCCGCCGCCGGCACGCCGACCGTCGGGCTGTTCGGGCCGGGCTTTCCGGAAACCTACGGCCCGTGGGGCGTGGCGGCGCGCACCGTCATCAGCCGAGTCCCGCGTTCGGAGCTTCTGGCCCGCCAGAAGGCCGATCCGCAGGCCGCCGGCCTGATGGACGGCATACCCGTGGATGCGGTCGAACAGGCGGTGGGGGAACTGCTGGGGCCTGTAGCGCCGGAAGGCCGCGAAGTCGTGACAAATCCTTGCAAATCATCCGGAACAGGTCCGTAAAGTTGACAAGGATTGAAGGATCGCTGACAATCAGTATGGTCCGGACGTGATTCAGAAAAGTGCTGTCCGGCGGCCTGTCCCGAGGGTTTGGAATGAAGCCGACACCGACATACGCGAACAAGCCGACCTCGGATAATCCCCGTGACGTGGAGGCTTGGGCTTTGGCGGAGGCGTCACGCCGCCTGATCGACGCCGGGCGCAGTCCCGTGAACGAGGACGCTCTCCGCGCCGCCCTGCAATTGAACCAGCGCCTGTGGACGATCTTCCAGGCCGCCATGACCGAAGAGGATTGCGGCCATCCGCCGGAGGTGCGGACCAACATCGCCGCCCTGTCGCTGCTGGTGGACCGTGAGACGGTCGCCCGGCTGATCGACCTGGACGTGTCGAAGCTGGAAATGCTCATCAGCATCAACCGTTCGGTGGCCAGCGGCCTGACCGCCCGCCCCGACGCTCCCGCCCAGGGCCAGTCTGTCCAGGCGCCGGCCGCCGCCCCGCAGGCCGCGGCGCGTCCCGCGATGGCCCCGCCAGTTCCGGCGACGGACGGCCAGCCGCCGCGCCAGCCGCTCCGTATTTCGATCTGACGCTCCGCTTGGTCGAATCAAACTGGTCGAATCAAAAGAGCCGCGAAACGAAAAGCCGGCGCCCTTCGGGGCGCCGGCTTCGTTTTGGCGGGGTGGTCCACGGGCCGGTCCTTTGTCCGGCTGGGCCGGGAGCGCTCCGGCCTCATACCGACCGCACCTGAAGGTGCCATCGGTATGACCCTATCGGTCAACGCGAAAGCGTTGATCTGCCGGGCTTCACGGTTGGAAAATGATGGCAGTGATCATTTCCCGACCGTATCAGGCGATGTAGTTCAGCAGTGACAGCTTCTGGCGCTGGCCGGCGACCGTATAGGCGGCCTCCAGGGCGTTCATGGAGGTGCGCAGGCGGGCCGCCACCTCGGTCTCGTCGATACCCTCGATGCCCGCGATGCGCTCCACCACCGTGGCCGATGCGCTGGTGTGGGCGGTTTTCTTCTCTTCCAGCGTGGCGAGGTCGGAGGCCACCTTGGAATGGACCGACCGCACCTCGTCCTTGGCCTGGGCCATCAACTCCCGCGACTTGGTGATGTATTCCTCATACTTGCCGGGATTGGATGCGGCGACGTGGGCCATGCGGAAGGCGGCGATCAGCTTCTGGAAGGCGCGGTCGTCGCTGGTGACCCCGTAGGTCAGCGTCTGGCCGTCGTCGATGGTGACCGCCGCCTTGTCCCACGCCTTGCTGTTCTTCCGGTTCGACATGTACTCGGAATCGTAGTAGGGCAACTCCGGCGGGTCCACATAGGGCAGGTCGGTCAGGGCGTCCGCCTGCGACGGCAGATTTGCCACGGAGATGGTGTTCTCGATCTGGCCGTTCACCGCCCGCACCGACGTGGTGAATTGCTGCACGCGCGACGGATGGTTCGGGTCCATCGTGGTGTTGCTGGTCAACTGGATGGTGGACCCGTTGCCGGCGCCGTCGATGGTCACAGGCGGCACGGGGCTGGTCTTGTTGAATTCGGCGCGCAGCATGTCGGCCACCTTCGACACGTCGGTGACGCCGTTGTTGTAGTCCTTCTCCGTGACCGTGTAGCGGACCGTGTATTGCTGATAGACCGGCAGGTCCTCCGGCTCGTCCGGATGGTCCTGGTAATATTTCCGATTGTACGGGTCGTCAGGGTCGCCGACGGTGATGTTGATTTCGAAGGTGTCGCCGATGTCCACGCCTTTGCCGGTCAGCGAGAAACTGTCGATCTGCTTCAGCCCGGTGCCATCGGGCGGCGGCAGGGTGGCCGCCTGGGTGGTGGTGGGCGACGTGACCGAGTTGTCGATGTTCATCGAATTCTCGACGCGCGCCTTCACGTCGAAGCTCCGCCCCGGCTCCTCGCCGATCAGCGAGATGACGCCGTTCGATGCCGCGGCGGTGATCGGCAGCTTCGGGTTGGCCGACTGGATCAGGCTGTTCAGCGTGTTGGCGACGAAGGTGACGGTCTTCGGATCGCCCGGCTGGACCTGATAGCCGAAGGGCTTGCCGTCGATCGACACCTCGAAATAATCGTCGGTGTTGACCATCGACCCGTTCAGCGTCACGCGGGTGGACTGCGGCTGGGCCAGCAGATCGCCCACCGGCTCCGTGCCGTAGCGGGACCCGGCGAACAGATAGCGGTCGCCGAACTGCTCGTTCAGAAGCTGCTGGATGTCGCGCAGCGCGCCTTCGACACGGTCGCGCATGTCGTTGGCCTGCGGCCAGTTCACCGTGAAGCTGCTGCTGGACGCCGCGGTGAGCTGGTCGAAGTTCAGGTTCAGAACCGCACCGTCGCCGGGACCGCCGGAAATCTTGAAGTTGTAGCCGCCGCCGTCGCTGGGCGGCACGGTCTTCAGATTGATGGTGCGGGTGGTCTTGCCGCCCAGCCCGTCCGTCACCGTCACATCGAAGGACCCGTTGACGCCGTCCTTCGACGGGATGGAGGTCACGGTGTAGCGGGCGTTCTGGTTGAAGATGGACAGGTCGGTGTTGACCGACAGCTTCAACGCCTCCGGGTTGGCGTTGAAGGCGGAGGTGACGCTGGGCGGGCCAGGCTGGAACGGCATCAGGTTGCTGCTCTGCCAGTCCGAGGCCAGCTTCTCCAGGCTGTTCAGCACCGTGTCGGTCGCCTTCACGCGCGGCGAGGCGGTGTCGATGTTCTGGACGTAGGCCTCGCGCTGCGTCAGCTCCGCGCGCAGGGCCAGCAGCTTCTGCGTCTCGGGCCCGTAGGCGTTCAGGTCGGTGGATTTCTTGCCGGTGGTCAACTGCTGCGAGAGCGTGTCCACCCTGTTCTGGCCGTTGGTCAGGTTGCGGACCAAGCCCAGATACTTGGCGTAGCTGCTGACTTGAGTGACGGAGCTCATCGGACGATCGCCTCCAGCGCGTCAAACATCGTATTGGCCACTTGCATGACCCGTGCCGACGCGGCGTAGGAGGTCTGGAGCTGTTGCAGATTCGCGATTTCCTCGTCGATGTTGACGCCGGTCGTCGCGCTGTAGCGCTCCTCCAGGATTTGGCGGGCGTCCTTGTCGAGCGCGGTCTTGTCGAGCGCGGTCTTGGCCGCGGACATCCAGCCGCCGGTGATGTTGCTGGTGATGCTGCTGAAGGACGCGCCCTCCAGCTTCAGCCCGTCGGCCTGGAAGGTGCGGCCCGTGGCGCTGAGCGCGGTGACCACGTCCTTGATGGCGGCTCCCTTGATCTTCTTGCTGTTGTCCAGCAGGTTCTCGTTCACCCGGATGGTGAAGCGGTCGTTGCCCATGAAGAACTGGGTCGGTTCCTCGCCCGCCGCCGTCTTGGCCTGATCGTAGGCGTCGCGGAAGCTGGTGGGCTCGCCCGGCTTGGTCGAGCCGGTGAACATCTGCGCATAGGCGTCGAGCTGCGAGCGCAGCTTGCGGATCACCTCGGTGGTGGGGTCGGCGCTGGCCGCCTGCGGCGGGGTGGCGGCGGAGCCGTCGGCGCGCAGGCCCATCAGCGCGGCAACCTTGCCTTCCTTCAGGTGCTGGTTGACGTTGGTGACTTGATTGCCGGTCACCAGGTTGATATTGCCGCCGTCATAGGAAAGATTTGCCGCCTGGCTGTCCACAAGGGCAAGGCCCGTGGGGGTGAAGACCGCCACGCGGCCGTCCGGGCGGGCGACCGTGCGCACGCCGATGTAGTTGCTCAGTTCCCGGATCAGTCCATCGCGCTTGTCGGCCACCTCGTTGCCGGCGGAGCCGTAGCCCTGCAGCGAAACGATGTTGTTGTTGATGCCGTCGATCTCTTTCAGCAGCCGGTTCACCTCGTTGACCGAGTTGCCGATGTCGCTCTGGATTTCGCGGTCCATATCCTCCACGCCCTGGGAGACGCGGACGATCTCGCGCGAGAAGGTGTCGGCGGCCTGGACGAGCTGGTACTGCGCGACCTCGCTCTCCGGAGAGGTTTCCAGCGTCTTCCAGGCGGTCTGGAAGGCTTCGGCGTATTCGTTGAGCTGTGGCTTGCCGCTGGTCGTGCGCAGCAGGTCGCCCAGCTTCTGCATGTAGGACGATTTGGTGGCCGACGAGCCCTCGCGCGCGGTCAGGTCCTGCACCTGGCTGAGCAGGGCGGAATCGACCTCGCGGCGGTACTGGGCGGTGAGGACGAACCCATTGGAATCCAGCACGTTCGACACGGTGTGCCGGGTGCGGTTTGGGTCGTCGGAGCGGGCGACGTTGTCCGAGACCAGCTTCACCTGGGCCTGGACCGCACGGAGGCTGGCCGTCGCGCTGCCGAGGGCGCCGAAGAGGGACATGGCCGTTGGACCTTTCGTCTGCGTGGAAGGCGGTCGGCGGTTGGCCGGGCGGGCCGCGGATCACGCGGCCGCCCGCCGGATCGGGACCGCGCTTAGCGCTTCAGGCCGAGAACTTCCTGAAGCATCTCGTCGGAGGTCGTGACGATCTTGGTGTTGGCGGAGTAGGTGCGCTGCGTCACGATCAGCTTGGTGAACTCGTCCGCGATGTCCACGTTGGACGATTCCACGCTGTTGGCGATCACCGCACCGGCGCCGTTGGTGTCCGGATCGTTGAAGTTCGGACGCCCGCCGTCCTCCGTCTCGATGTAGACGCCGCCCGCCTCGCGCTGGAGCGCGTTGGGGTTGTTGAAGGTGACCACCGGGATGCGGCCGATGATGCGGCTGCGGCCGTTGTCGTAATTCACGATCACGTCGCCGTTGTCGCCGTAGACCACCTCCTTGAACTGGCCGCGGGATGCGCCGTCCTGCACGAGCTGGGTGACGTTGATCTCGCTGCCCGCGTACTGGGTCACGCCGCCCGACTTGCCGATCTGGCCGACGTTCAGCGTGATCTGCTGCGGGCCGAAGCCATAGTCCACCGTGAAGGTGATGTTGGCGTCCGCCCCCACCGACTGGTTGGCCGAGGTCACCGCCGTGCCGCTGCCGACCTTCGCCGTGCTGATGCTGGTGATGGTGCCGACATTGTCCGGGTCGGTGCCGAAGGTCATCTGGATGTGGGCCGGCGTGGTGCCGCCGGTGGCATAGGTTTCCAGCGTGAATTGGTCGGATGCGGCGCCGGTTTGGGTCTTGGCGACCAGATTCAGCACCGCGCCCTCGGCGCTGGCCGTCACCGGCAGGGAGGTGTTCTTGTTGATGAGGTTCGCGAGGTTGGCCGCGATGGTCTCCATCGACGTTTCGGCGCCGGTGGTGCGGTAGGTTATGGGCGAACCGTTGACGGTGACCGTGTATTCCGCGTCCTTGTCGCCGGGCGATCCGGTCAGCGTCACCGACTGCTTCTGGCGCACACCCTCGACGTTGGCGGTGCCGCCGGCGCCGATGTTCAGCGTGCCGGAGCTGCCGGTCGCGTTGTCGATGCTGGCCTTGGCCTCGAAGCGGCCGGTGGAGGCGGTGTTGTGCGTGACCGTCAGCCGCCCACCCGTGGCCGTCGCGGTCACGTTCAGGTTGGCCGAGTTGATCTGGTTGGCCAACTGCTGAAGCACACCGGTGATGTCCTCAAGGCTGCCGTAGTTGGACTTGTCCACCTTCAGCGAGATCGGCGTACCGTCGATCGTTACCGAATAAGTGTCGCCGATGTCGATCTGGGTCTGCGGGAAGGAGAATTCCTGCCGCTGGCCGCGGGTTTCCGTCGGCTCGCTCTTGGTCGGGCCGTTCACCTGATTGTTGGAGGAGGCGCCGGACGTGTATTCCTGGTTGACCTTGAACGGCGTACCGGGGGTGCGGGCGGTCAGCTTCAGCTCGGAATTGACGACGGTCGCGATCACCGGGGCCTGGGGCCGGGCCGAGTTGATCTTCGCCGCCAGCGCGTCGGCGATGCCGCCATAGTCGCCCATGGTCAGCACGTTGTCCGCCGTCACCGATACGGTGTAGGGAACGTTGTCCACGCTGATCGTGTAGGTGTCGCCGATGCGGACGTTGTCCGTCCCCTCGATCGCCAGTTTGTTGCCGCTGATGTTCAAGGGCGTGTTCGCCACCGTGCCGTCGAGCTGCAGACCGCCAGTCGCGGTGACGGTCGCGGTGACAGGCAGACCGGCGTTGTTGATCTGGTCCCGGAGGTCGTTCAAGACCCCTTCCATGTCCTTCAGATTGTTGATGTTGTTGTACTTGATGGTCGTTGTGAAGGTCTGGTCCAGAACCGTGACCGAATATTGGTCGGGCACATGAAGGGTGGCTGCGCTGGGGAAGGTGAGCAGGGTGCTTTCCATCACGCCGGGCCCAGGGGCCTGCAAGGGCGATGGCGTCGCGGCGGAATAGGTGGCCGGGCTCGTGGACTTGAGGTCGTTCTTGCGGGAATCCGCGTTGGTGATGCCATAGGACGCGGTGAAACTGGGCACAGCCGTGGTGCCGTCGAGAACGAGCTGGTTCGCGGAACTGCCCGCGGCGGCACCGCCGGCCGCCGTGCCGATGAATGCGTCGACGCCGATGGCCGGAACCTTCGTGTTGATGAGCTGGGACATGCGGTCCACGATGGCGTCGACGCCGCCACCGGCGATCACATTGGCGATGCTGATGTTGGACACGCCCGTCGTCGTAATGCCCGTGTCGTTGCTGGTGGTCACCCGCACCCGGAACTCCTCCCCGGCCACGGTGATCCGGAACTCGTCGCCGACGTCCACGGTGGCGTTGGAGAAGGTGAAGGTGCTCTGCTGGTTGCCGCCGTCCGTGCCGGCCGTATTGGTGGATGGGCCGCTGATCGTGCTGAGCTGCGGGCTGGAGTTGGTGAAGGTGCCGCTGACCTGCACCGGCGAACCGTCAATCGTCCGAACCAGGATCTTGCGCGGATCGGACGTGTCGATTTCCGCGTTGTAGGGGGCCGGCGTCATGGCGTTGATTTGGCTGGCCAGATCGTTCGCAATGTCGGTAAAAGCGGTGTAGCCGGCGATGTCCTTTTCGTCGGCGGCCAGCGGGGGCGAGCCCAGCTTGACACTGGCCACCACGGCGCCGTTCACCGTCAGGCTGTAGGTGTCGCCGACCCGCAGATTGTCTTGCGAAGTGCCGTCCGGATAATAGTTGGTGCGACCGCTGATGGTCACCGAGGACTTTGGAATGGAGGTCGTGCCGCTCACCAGCACGTTGCTGACCTGGGCCACAGGGGTCACGCCGGCCACCGCGCCGCCGGTCTTCATGTCCGCGGCGCCGCCGGGGAAGTTGCCGGAAACCGGCTGCATGGAACTGCCCGGCGCGTCGATGCCCAGCCGCCAGTTGTTGGCCCCGTCCTGGCGCCAGTTGAACTGGACGGTCCGCGCGTTGCCCTGGGTGTCGTAGACCTGGATGCTGGAGGACGGAATCGGTTCGCCCGGTGTCGGGGTGGCCGGCAGGTTGGCGCCCAGCGTGATGCTGTTGGTCGCCTGCGGCTTGTCGGTCATGGTGTTGACCTGGAGCGGCTGCACCACGTCCTTGGACAATTGCCCGGTGGCGTCGTCCACGATCCAGCCGTTCAGCGCGAAGCCGGCGCTGTTCACCAGATAGCGGTTCTTGTCCAGCTCGAAGTCGCCGACGCGGGTGTAATAGACGTTGTCGGCGTTCAGCGTGCCGGTCTGGGTCTGCACCGTCTCGCCCTGCTGGCCGGGACCGGTCAGGCCGCGGCTGAGCTTGGACACGCTGAAGAAGCCCTGGCCCTGGATGGCGGCGTTGGTCGCGCTCTGGACCTGGGTCAGGTTGCCCTGAATGTTGTTCATGAAGACGGGCGCCGCCGTCACGCCGCCCGGAGCGTGCAACCGCTCGTTGGACTGGAGCACCAGCGTCTCGAAGGCCGTGTTGACCCGCTTGTAGCCGACGGTGGACGCGTTGGCGATGTTGTCAGAGATGTGACCGAGGGCCTTCGACTGCGCGCTCAGGCCGAGGACGGCGGTGGTCATCGAACCGAAGATGCTCATGGCCAGGGATCTCCACACGGAAAGGGCAAGGATCGTCGCTTCTGGATAAGCAAAGTCGATGCCAACTGCCCGGCCACGGCTAACGCGCTGATTTGTATGGATATGGATGCGGAGAATCCGCGCCGGTCCCCTTTTTGCCGCTTGCTGGGAAAAATTGGCCTAGCGCCCCGGGCAGGGGAGGGAAGAAAGCTCCCCTTCCCTCACGGACGACCGGATGACGGGGTGTGGGTCCGGAACGGGGACGGGTCGCTACGACCGTTTCCGTGGCGCCACCCGAGCGGCGGCGAACCGCTCCAGCGCCGCCGCGACGGCGCGCAGCACGCTGTCCCAGTCGCCGGGGCGCGGTTGGCGGAACAGGCGCAGCGACGGGTACCAGGGGCTGTCGGCGCGGTCGAGCAGCCAGCGCCAGTCCGGCGCATAGGGCAGCAGCAGCCAGGCCGGCACGCCGAGCGCGCCCGCCAGATGGATCGTCGCCGTGTCCACCGCGATCACGAGGTCCAGATTCGCCAGGATGGCCGCGCTGTCGGCGAAGTCGCGGATACCGGCGGTCAGGTCGGGCAGGGCGGCGGGCCGGGCCGCCTGCGCGTCCCCGGTCTGAAGGCTGAACAGGCGCAGGCCCGGCACATCCGTCAGCGGGGCCAGCCGGTCCGCGGGGATGGAGCGGTTGCGGTCGTTGCGGTGCTTCGGGTTGCCCGCCCAGACGAGGCCAACGCGCAGCCCCTCTTTCATCCCCGTTTCGATCTGGGCGATCCGGCGGCTCCAGCGCGCCACCTCGTCGGGCTCGGCGGAGAGGTAGGAAGGAGGGGCGGGGATGCTCGCCAGATCGGTGCCGAAGGCGCGCGGCAGGCTCATCAGCGGGCAATGGACGTCGTGCGGCGCCGGGGCCGGGCCGCGCACCAGCACCTGGATGTCCGGCCCCAGCGAGCGCAGCAGGCGGTGTTGCAGCGGATGCACGTCCAGGATTACCCGCCCCCCGGCGCGGGCCACCAGCGGGGCGTAACGGGCGAACTGGATGGTGTCGCCGAATCCCTGCTCGGCGTGCAGAAGGATACGCCGGCCCTCCAGCGGCTCCCCGGCCCAGGGTGGAGCGGGCAGGCGGCGCGGGCGCCACTCGAACTCCTCCCAGCCGGCCCGCAGATCGCCCCGCAACAGCCGGCTGACGGCGCGCGCCAGATGCGCCTCGGCATGGTTGGGCCAGGAATCCAGCAGGGCTCCCAGGCAGGCGTCGGATTCCGCGAAACGGCGCGCGTCGCGCAGCACGACGCCCCGGTTGAACAGCGTGTCCGGATGGCCGGGCCGCAGCCTCGCCGCGCGCTCCAGCCACTCCAGCGCGGACGGATAGTCGGCCAGCGTGTGGCGCACCGAACCCAGGTTCGTCAGGGCGTCCGCCAGCGCCGGGTCCAGGGCCAGTGCGCGGGTCAGCGCGGCGTCCGCCTGCTCCGCCTCGCCCAGGGCGCGCAGGGCGCCGCCGAGGTTGGCCCAGGGCTGAGCCGCGTCGGGACGAAGCCGCAGCGACCGGACGATCAGCGCCGCCGCCGCCGCGTGGGCGCCGCGCTGCGCCTCCGCCACGCCCAGCAGGTGCAGGGCGTCGGCTTGCTCCGGCTCGACCGCCAGCACGACGCGGTAATCCTGCGCCGCCTCGGCAAGGCGTCCGGCCATGTGGTGGTTGACGGCGGCGTCGAGAACGTCCAGGAGTGTCGCCATGCCCGTTGTCTACACCGGGGCCTTGCCGAAGGCGAGCCCCCAGGGCTTTCGCAATCGAGGATTTCCATGGACGACCGGCTGCCGACGCATCTCTGGGTGATGGCGCACATCCGCGCCGCCGACGCGCAGGGCGTCACGATGATGGTTCTGCGCAAGGGCGACCCCAGCCGCGGCACCGTCATCCTGAAATTGAACCGGCTGGACCGGACCTTCAGCGTGCTGGTCCAGGTCCGCGAGGAGGAAAGGCTGCGCTGGTCGCGCGGCACCGGCGCCGAGCCGGTGGACGAGGCCACCGCCGACGCCTACATCGCCCGCCAGACCCGCTACGACCCCGACGTCTGGGTGATCGAGGTGGAGGACCGCAAGGGCCGCCACTGGTTCGAGGGCGAGGTGCGCTGAGGGCTCCTCCGGGGCGCGCGGGATCACGCCACCTCGGCCTTGTCGACACCGCCCGCCGAAGCCGCCATCGGCGTGACGCGGGGGAAGCGCAGGATGAAACGGGTGCCCTCGCCGGGGATGCTCTGCACCGTGATGGTGCCGCGCAGCGTGCCGGTGACGAGGTTGTAGACGATGTGCAGCCCCAGCCCGCTGCCCCCGCTGCCGCGGCGGGTAGTGAAGAAGGGGTCGAACACCTTCGGCAGGATGCTCGACGGGATGCCGATCCCGTTGTCCGCCACCGTCAGTTCCACCTGATCCTGCGGCAGCAGGCGGGCGGCGATGGTCAGCCGTCCATGATGGTGCGGCGTGAAGGCGTGGGTCAGCGCGTTGATGACGAGGTTGCTCAGGATCTGCGACAGGGCGCCGGGATAGCCGTCCAGTTCCAGCTCCTCGGGGCTCTCCACGTCGATGTCCAGCGTGGCCATGTCCTTGTAGGAGGGGCGCAGGCTGCGCAGCAACTCGCCGATGTAGCCCTTCAGCTCGAACCGGCGTCGCTCGTCGCTCGACTGGTCCACGGCGACCATCTTGAAGCTCTGCACCAGATCGGCGGCGCGCATGCTGTTGGACAGGATCAGCCGCGCCATCTCCCCGCCGTCGGCCAGGAAGCGCTGGAACTCCGACTTCTTGATGGCGCCGGCGGCGAGTTGCCGGGTCAGTTCCTCGAACTGGACGGCAAGCTGCGAGGCGCCGGTGATGGTGATGCCGATGGGCGTGTTGACCTCGTGCGCCACCCCGGCGACGAGTTGGCCGAGCGAGGCCATCTTTTCCGCCTGGATCAGGCTGGCCTGGGTCTCCTTCAACTCGCGAAGGGCCTGTTCCGCCGAATCGCGCGACCGGCGGAGCGCGGCCTCCGCCTCCACCTCGCGGGTCACGTCCACGACGACGGACTGGACGGCGGTTTCCCCCTTCCAGTCGATGCGGCGGCTGGTCAGCTCGACCCAGCGCTCCGCCCCGTCCAGCCGGCGGGCGCGCAGGCGCCGCCGGTCGCTGGGCAGGCCGGTGGCGACGATGTGGCGGTAATCGTCCTCCACCCGTGGCCGGCTGTCCTCGGCGATGAAGTCGAGCACCGAACGCACCTGGAGCGCCCGGTCCAGGCTGCTGCCCAACATCTGGAGGAAGGCGTCGTTGACGTAGAGCGGGCGGAAGTCGCGGTGGATGATGATGCCCTGGATGGAGCCTTCGACAAGGTCGCGGAAGCGCCGCTCGTTGTCGGCCAGATCCATCTGCCGCCGGTCGATCTCGTCGATGAAATAGCGGACGGAGGCGGCGATGTCGGTGATCTCGTCGTTGCCTTCCACCGGGACCGTGGCGTCGCTGCCGGACAGGCGGGCCAGCACCGCGCCGTTCAGCGCCACCAGCCGCGAGGTCAGGAAGCGGCGGAAGAACAGATAGACCAGGATGGCGAGCAGGAAGGACGCGCCGCCCAGCATCATCACCGTGCGCGAGCGTTCCTGGATCATCGCCGCAAGGTCGCCGGTGCGGTCGGTGGACTGGTCGTGGATGGCGTCGAACAGGGCCAGCGTGAAGCGGTCCACCGTCTCCACCAGAACGCGCGACTGGTTGGACAGCGCCTGGGCGCGGTTGCGCGCCTGAAGCCGCTCGGTGGAACTGTCGAACAGCCCGTCCGGCGTCACCAGGATCATGGCGAGGTCGGCCCGGATGCGCTCCATGGCGGAGCCCTCCGGCTCGGGCGTGGCGGCGGCGATGCGGCCCAGCTCGGCCAGCGCCTGCTCGGCGTTGCGGCGCTCCACCCGCAGCCGGTTCAGATGGTCCATCTGCATCGCCCCGGCGGCCCGCGCCATCAGCGCGCCGGCCCGCACCGCCCAGGCGCCCAGCAACCCCGCCTCGCCGGGGGGCGCCGTGGGCAGGAGACCTGTGCGGGGCTCCGCCCCCGGCAATCGTTCCAGCGCGTCGGCAAGCTGCGCCAGCGCGCGGATCGCCTCCGCCTGACGGGCGCCGGCCTCGATCTGCCGTCCGACCTCCGCGTTCAGGTCGGCCACCGTCGCGGCCAGGATCAGCAGGGTGGACTGGACCTGTTCCAGAAGCCGCCCCTCGTCGCCTTCGCCGCCCCGGTCGCCTTGCTGGCTGAGGTCCTGCATGCGGCCTGCCAGCTTCCTCAGGGACTCCAGTTCGGTGATGAGTTCGTCATAGATGGCGCGGCGCTGCGGGGTGGTGGCCGCCCCCGCCAGGACGGGCAGCCGGGCGACCAGTTTCTGGAGCGAGCCGCGCAACTCCGCGCTGGCGATGACCTTCGGCAGGGAGGTGGTGGACAGGTCCGACACCTCCTCCCGGAACAGCCGGAAGGAGGACAGCGACACGCCGCCGATCAGCAGGACCAGCATCATCATGACGCTCAGGCCGATGGTGATGCGCAGGACGATGCCGACGCGCGGGCGACGCCGCCGGGGCAGGGGAGCGGCGCCGGAACTGCCGGTGCTGTCGGTGGGGGGCGGCGTGGCCGTGGCGTTCATCTTGCGGTTACCGCCGGACCGTCAGGCGGCCGTCGAGCTGCGGGGCGAAGCTGCCCGTGCGGGCGATCCGGCTGGCCAGGATGGTCGAGACGAAATCGGCGTCCCGGTCGTCCACCAGCCGCGGGGCCGTGGACAGCATCCCATAGCCGTCACCGCCGTTGGCGAGATAGCTGCCGGTTGCCAGCCGGAAGCGGGCCGTGGGCTCCACCGGCTTGCCGCCCACCGTCAGTGACACCACCCGCTGGCCGGGCGGACGGGCCGCATCGACGACGACGCGGGCGTTGGACAGGTGGGGGAAACGGCCCTGCAACTGCTCGATGCCGGAAAAGCCGAACTCCAGCGCGTCGCGCAACTGCTGTCCGGTGACCTCGATCAGCACGGCGGTGTCGTGGAAGGGGAACTCGGTCTGGATGTCCCGGCGCGTCCACACCATGCCCGCCGCATAGGCGCGGTCGCCGCGGAAGGAGCCGCCGTTGATCAGCGCGACATCCGCATCCATCGCCTCGCGCAGCGAATCGGTGACGGTGTTGGCGAAGGCGTTCTCGCCGCCTCGCGCCGCCTCGCGCCGTGTGTCGATGGGCAAATCCAGCCGGCCCACCTGGATGCCCAGCATGCTGTCCATCCGCGCGCGGTAGGACTTGGCCCGCGCGTCCAGGGCCTCGTCGGGCGGCACGGCGGCGGTGTCGATGGCGCGCACGCCGCTGCTCCACACGGTGTGCATGGCGCCGTCCCTGGCCGTCTTCTCGACGGAGATGTCCAGGGCGAGGACCCAGGCGGCCTGCGGTTCCACCGTCGCGTTCAGGGTCTTGCCGTCATAATCCACGGCGACCACCCGCCCGCGGTCCTGGTAGAGCACGATGTCGGCGGCACCGGAGGCGATCACCTCCCGGTGGGTGCCGCCGGAATCGCCGGTCAGCGCCACCACCAGATCGGCCCCCGCGCTGCGCATGTCTTTCGCCTTCCGGGCCAAAACCGGACCCGGCGGCAGGAAGTCGGTCCGCAGCGACCGGGTGATCTCTCCCGTCCGGGCGGGCACGGCGGCCAGAACGCCGACGCGCACGGGGCCGGCGTTCAGCATCGCCCGGTCCTCCAGCCCGTCCAGCGGCTTGCGGGTCTGGCGATCCACCGCGTTGGTGGTGAGGATGGGGAAGTTCGCTTCGAAGGCGCGGGTCATCAGCACGTCGTCGCCGTGATGAAATTCCCGGTTCAGCGCCGCCATGGCGTCGATGCCGACTCCGTTCAGCAGATCGATGACGTGGGCGCCCTGGTCGTAGAAGGACAGGACGGAGGGGGCCAGCGACTGCCCGCCGTGCAGAACCAGAACGGTGCCGCGCGCCGCGCGCTCCCGCCGGACCAGCGTGGCGAGCCGGGCGATGCCGCCGCGCCCCTGGACGTCCTCCAGTTCCGTCGTGCTGTGGGCGTAGAGGATGGTGAAGCGGACGGGTTCCGCCCGTGCGGTTCCACATGCCAGAACCCCGAGCGCCAGCGCGAAAACCGGGCGCAACCAGGCGCCCCTGCCGAATCCCATGCCGCCATTCCCCATCCACCGCCCGCCGCTGCCTTGTCCGCCGCGGGCCGCATCGCCAAATCCGCGCGGGATTATGCGCGTTCATGCGGCGGCGGTGAAGCGGTCCCGAGGATGACAAAACGCCCTGTTTCGTGATGGGGCCATCCCCTGCGCAAAGGTCCCGGGAAGCACAAAGACCGCAAAAATTACAGGAAGATTACGGCATATGCGGGTGCTGCACCGCACCCATGCCGCATTGGTAATACCAGATCAAGGGGGGTGCCCCTATTCTCCGCCTGCCCATTCTCGGGGCGTTTCCTCCCTAGACTCAAGGCCGGAGCCAACGCTTCGGCCTTTTTTTCGTCCAGCTTTCAGGCCAGCTTTCAGGCCAGCTTCCCGTCCGCGCATCCCGGACGCCGCAAGGGAAGCGTGGCCGAAAAATCATCAGGCGCCCGAAAGTTCCCGGCGGAAGGCCCGGTCCACCATGGCGGCCACCTTTTCCAGAGCCGACCTGTCCGCGCCGTCGCGGGCCGCTGCCGACAGTCCCATCATGGTGACCGCCACCAGATCGGCCAGCGCGTCGGCGCGGTCCGGCGCCTCGGTGGCGATGAAGTCGCGGATCGCCTTGCGGCCTTCCTGCTTGAGCGCGTCGGCCAGGGCCCGTGCCTCCGGGTCGGCGCTGTTGCGCGCCCCGTCGAGCACCAGGCAACCCGCCGTCCCGCACTGGCCGGAGTAAAGCTCCGCCGCGAGCGCCAACGTGCGCCCGATCACGTCGGCCACGCCGCCGCCCGCCGCCCGCGCCCGCTCGAAGACGTTGGCTTCTCCCGCCGCATAGCGCCGGAGGGCCCGTTCGAACAGCCCGGCCTTGCTGCCGAAGGCCGCGTAGAAGCTCGGCGGCTTGATGCCCAGTTCGGCTCCCAGCTCGGCCACGCCGACCGCGTCGTAACCGCGGGCGTGGAACAGCCTCATTGCCGTTTCCACCGCTTCGTCCATATCGAAGGAACGCCGCCGCCCGCGTGGCTCCGATTTTTTTGTAGCGGTCACTATAAAAATTCCTTGCGCGATGCCCTGTCACGTTTTTATATAGCGACCACTACATTAATTCAAGGAACCAACCATGACCGACTTTACGGGAAAGAACATCCTCGTGCTGGGCGGCAGCCGGGGCATCGGCAAGGCCATCGTCCAGCGCTTCGCGGCGGGTGGTGGGCGGGTCGCCTTCACCTACGCCGGATCGGCGGACGCCGCCGCCGCGCTGGCCGCCGAAACCGGGGCGGAGGCGATCCGCACCGACAGCGCCGACCGCGACGCGCTGGTCGCCACGGTGGCTGCACGGGGCGCTCTGGACGTGCTGGTGGTCAACGCCGGGATCGGGATGGTCGGCGATCCGCTGACCCTCGACCCCGACGCCGTGGACCGCATGATCGACGTCAACGTGCGCGCGCCCTATCACGCCGCGGTCGAGGCGGCGCGCCACATGACGGGGCCGGGGCGCATCATCGTCATCGGGTCGGTCAACGGTGACCGGATGCCCTTCGCGGGCGGGGCGGCCTATGCGCTCACCAAATCGGCGGTCCAAGGCATGGTGCGCGGGTTGGCGCGCGACTTCGGGGATCGCGGGATCACAGTCAACGCCATCCAGCCGGGGCCGACCGACAGCGACATGAACCCCGCCGACGGCCCGATGGCCGAGGCCATGCGCGGCTTCATGGCCATCAAGCGCTACGCCCACGCCAGCGAGATCGCCGAACTGACCGCCTTCATCGCCGGTCCGCACGGCGCGATGATCACCGGCTCGTTCCAGACCATCGACGGTGGCTTCGGAGCCTGACGACGGCTCCTACGCCTTCCCGCCCCAACGGTCGCGGAAGACGAGATCCTCCAGGGGAAGCCGGTTTCGCCAGCCGGCCTTCTCCAGTTCCGGCGTTTCATGGAAGTGGGAGACGTAGCCCAGGCACAGATAGGCGATGGGCACGATCCGCTCCGGAATGCCCAGCGCCTCGCGCAGCTTGTCCTCGTGCAGGATGCTGACCCAGCCGACGCCCAGCCCCTCCGCCCGCGCCGCCAGCCACAGGTTCTGCACCGCGCAGACGCAGGAATAGAGGTCCATCGTGGGGATGTGCGTCCGCCCCAGCACCACCGGGCCGGAGCGTTCCCGGTCGCAGGTGATGCACAGGTTCACCGGCGCCTCCCGGATGCCTTCCAGCTTCAGGCGGCTGTAGAGGGCCTTGCGCTCTCCGGTGAAGAGGGCGGCGGCCTCCTCGTTGGCCTGGGAGAAGTCGGCGTGCACGCGGGCCTTCACCGCCGGGTCGCGGACGACGATGAAGTTCCAGGGTTGCATGAAGCCGACGGACGGCGCGTGGTGCGCGGCGGTCAGGACGCGGGTCAGCACATCGTCCGGCACCGGATCGGGGGCGAACTGCCCGCGCACGTCGCGGCGGGAGAAGATCGCCTTGTAGAGCGCGTCCCGCTCCTCCGGGGAAAAGGCGTGGTCGCTCATGGTCGCTCCCGGTCGGGGTCCGCCGCTATCACATGGAAGAAGGAGGCGAAGACGCTGCCCCGCCGCCCGCCGAGCGGCCCGAGGTCCGACCCGTCCGCCGCCGTGGCGGTGACCAGCGGCTCGTCCGTTCCCCGGTCGAGGATGGAAGCGTAATGGAACTCGTGCCCGCGCAGCGCCGTGCCCGCCCGGCCCAGCGGCGTGTCGGCCAGCAGGACGGCGCGGCGGTAGCCCAGATGCAGCTTACGCTTGGCGAAGGAGGTCCGCACCCCCAGCAGCCCCAGCATCGGGTGGGTGGTGCCTGCCGCGTCCTCCAGCGACTCGCCCAGCGCCATGTAGCCGCCGCATTCGCCATAGACCGTACGCCCCAGCGCGGCGAAGCGGTGCATGCCGTCCCGGAAACGCCCCGCGGCGGCGAGGCGTGCGGCGTGCAGTTCCGGATAGCCGCCGGGCAGGTACACGGCGTCGGCATCGTCCGGCGGCGGCTCGTCCGCCAGGGGAGAGAAGTGGGTCACCTCGGTGCCCGCCGCGCGCCAGCCCTCCAGCAAATGCGGATAGACGAAGGTGAAGGCGGCGTCCCGTGCGATGGCGATGCGCTGGCCCAGCGGCGGAAGGGCGGGGGCGAAACGCCCTTCCGGCGCGCGGGAGGGGGCGGCGAGCGCCGCCACCCGGTCCAGATCGACATGCTGCGCGATGAAGCGGCCCAGCGCCGCCAGACGCTCCTGAAGGTCAGCCGTCTCCTCCGCCTGGATCAGACCGAGATGGCGTTCGGGCAGGATCACGTCGGGGGTGCGGGGCAGGGAGCCGAGAACGGGAATGCCCAGCGCCTCGATGGCCCCGCCGGCCAATGCGAGGTGGCGTGGGCTGGCGATGTTGTTCAGGATCACCCCGCCGATCCGCACGTCCTCGCGGTAGGTGGCGAAGCCCTTCACCAGCGCGGCGGCGGACTGCGACTGGCCCTTGGCGTTCACCACCAGGATCACCGGCCAGCCGGTGCGCGCGGCCAGTTCGGACGTGGCCCCGGTACCGGTCGCCCCGACGCCCGCCACCCCGTCGAACAGGCCCATCAGAGCCTCGCAGACCAGAAGGTCGGTGCCCTCCCCGGCGCGGCGGGCCAGCGAATCCAGAAGGTCCGGCCCCATCGCCCAGTTGTCGAGGTTGACGCTGGGCCGCCCGGTCGCCGCCTGATGGAAGGCCGGGTCGATGTAGTCCGGTCCCGCCTTCACCGCCCCCACCCGCAGGCCGCGCGCCTTCAGCGCCACCAGCAGCCCCAGCGTGACTGTGGTCTTGCCGGTGCCCGAGGCCGGCGCCCCGACGATCAGCCCGCGCGGCGCCGCATCAGCCATGGGGGGCCTGCTTCGGCAGCCAGTCCAGCGCGGGGCGCAGCCGCACCACCTCGCCGATCACGATGATGGCTGGCGGCACCAGCCCGCTCGCCTCCAGATCGGCCACGCAGGTGCCGAGCGTGGTGACCAGCACGCTCTGCCGCTCGGTCGTCGCGTCGGTCACCACGCCGACCGGCGTTTCTGCGGACAGCCCTCCCTCCATCAGCGCCGCCGCGATGCCGGGCAGGCCCTTCCACGCCATGTAGAGGATCAGCGGCGCGCCCGTCGCGGCCAGCGCCTTCCAGTCCGGCCCGCCCGCGCAACTGTGGCCGGTCGCCAGGATCACCGCCTGGTTCGCCGTGCGGTGGGTCGCCGGAATCCCGGCATAGGCCGGACCGGCGATGCCCGCCGTGATGCCGGGGATGATGCGGAAGGGAATGCCCTGCTCGGCCAGAGCCTGCGCCTCCTCCCCGCCGCGCCCGAAGACGAAGGGGTCGCCGCCCTTCAGCCGCAGCACGCGGTGCCCTTCCTGCGCCAGCTCGATCAGCCGGTTGGTGATGTCGTCCTGGTGGGCGGAGGGCCGCCCGCCGCGCTTGCCCGCGAATTCCAGCCTTGCCGAGGGCGAGGCGAGCGCCATGATCCGTTCACCGACCAGCGCGTCATGGACGATCACGTCGGCTTGCCTTAGACCTTGCAGGGCGAGCAGGGTCAGCAGGCCGGGATCTCCGGGACCGGCCCCCGCCAGCCACACGCTGCCGGGCTGGAAATCGGCCAGTTCCAGAGGAAGAGAAAGGGAGTCGGGCGACGGCTCTGCGGTCATGGACGAGCACTCAGCGACGGAAAACGGTGTGGAAGGCGGTGTGGAGCACGGCGACGGCAAGGCGCTGCGGCGGGGCTGGACGACGGGCACCTGCGCCACCGCCGCCGCGCGCGCGGCCTGCGGGGCGCTGTTCTCCGGCGACTTTCCCGATCCGGTGACGGTAACCCTGCCCGGCGGCCAGACGCCAGCCTTCGCGCTCGCCTGGACCGAACGCGGGGACGGCTGGGCGGTGGCGGGGGTGGTGAAGGACGCGGGCGACGACCCGGACGTCACCCACGGCGCGCTGATCCGCGCCCGCGTCAGCCGCGCCGGACCCGGCCAGGGCGTCGTCTTCCGCGCGGGCGAGGGGGTGGGCACGGTGACCCGCCCCGGCCTGCCGGTTCCGGTCGGCGAACCCGCCATCAACCCGGTCCCGCGCGCCATGATCCGCAAGGCGGTGGAAGAGGCCGCCGCACTGGCCGGCGAGGCCCCCGACATCGTGGTCGAAGTGTCCGTCGAGAATGGGGAGGCGCTGGCCCGCCGCACCATGAACCCGCGTCTGGGCATCCTCGGCGGCCTGTCGATCCTGGGAACGACGGGAATCGTCGTGCCCTATTCCTGCGCGGCCTGGATCGCCTCCATCCAGCGTGGCGTCGATGTCGCGCGGGCGGCGGGGCTGAGCCATGTCGCGGCCTGCACCGGAGACACCTCGGAAAAGGCGGTCGTCGCGCGCTACGGCCTGCCGGACCATGCCCTGCTCGACATGGGCGATTTCGCGGGCGGCACGCTGAAGTATCTGCGGCGCAACCCGATCCCGCGCCTGACGCTGTGCGGCGGCTTCGCCAAGTTCGGCAAGCTGGCGCGCGGCCTGCTGGATCTGCATTCCAAGCGCGGCAGCGTCGATCTGGACTGGCTGGCCGACCGCATGGCCGAACTGGGCGCCGCCCCGGACAGCGTGGCGGAGGCCCGCCGCGCCAACACCGCCGCGCAGGTCCTGAGCATCGCGAAGGCCGCCGGTCTGCCGCTGGCCGACCGCGTGGCGGCGCTGGCCCAGCGCACGGCGCTCGACGTGCTGGAGGGCGCCCCCGTGGCGGTGGAGGTGCTGGTCACCGACCGCCAGGGCAACATCGTCGGTGCGTCCGGCTGGGGCGCCCCCTAGTCCCCTCTCCCCTCTGTGGAGAGGGTTAGGGTGAGGGGGATCAAGGGGGACTGGAAAGTTCGGCAACCGCCGGACCCCCTCACCCCTACCCTCTCCCCAGAGGGGAGAGGGAGTAAGTGGCCTTCTCACTCCCCCAGCCCCCGGTAGCGGCGCACATGCGAGCCGTCGTAGAGCGCGCTGCACCGGAAATCCTCCACCCCAAGCGCCGGGCCGACCAGGATCAGGGCGGTGCGCTCCATCGGCGATTCGGCGACCTTGGCGACGATATCGGCCAGCGTGCCGCGCAACACCCGCTCGTCCGGCCAGGTCGCCCGGTAGACCACCGCCGCCGGACAATCCGCGCCGTAGAGCGGGGTCAGCCGCTCCACCACCCGGTCGATGACGTGGATCGACAGGTGGATGGCCAGCGTCGCGCCCGACCGTCCCAGCACCTCCAGCGTCTCGTTCGCGGGCATGGCGGAGGCGCGGCCCTCCGTCCGTGTCAAAATCAGCGTCTGGCTGACCTCCGGCAGGGTCAGCTCCCGTCCCAGAGCCGCCGATGCCGCTGCGAAGGCCGGCACGCCTGGCGTGATGTCGTAGGGGATGCCCAGCTCCCGCAGCGCCCGCGTCTGCTCGCCGAGCGCGCTGAAGACCGACAGGTCGCCGGAATGCAGGCGCGCCACGTCCTGTCCGGCCTCATGCGCCGCCTTGAACTCGGCCACGATCTCGTCGAGCGTCATCGGGGCGGTATCCACGATCCTCGCGCCCGGCGGGGCGTGGGCGATGATCTCCTTCGGCACCAGCGAACCGGCGTAGAGGCAGACCGGGCAGGACGCGATCAGGTCGCGCCCGCGCAGGGTCAGCAGGTCGGGCGCGCCCGGTCCGGCGCCGATGAAATGCACGGTCATGCTGAAGT
>JAEYPE010000170.1 GCA_023411035.1 Pseudomonadota bacterium | reverse complement strand
TCGCCGCGGCCAGCCACGACCTGCGCCAGCCCCTGGCCGCCCTGTCCCTGCTGCTGGGGGCGCTGGAAGGGCGGCTGGAAGGGGCGGGCGGCGACGGGGGGAGCGGGGCGGGGCGGGGAAGCGCCCCGAACGACCCGGCGGCGCACGACCTGCTGAACGCCATGGGCAACGCGGTGCAGTCGCTGCGCGGCATGGTGGACGGGCATTTCGACCTCGTGCGGCTGGAGGCCGGGCTGGTGCAGCCGGACATCGGCACGCCGGTGGTCAACGGCATCCTGACGCGGGTCGCGTTGGACGCGGCCCCACGCTTCGATGGGCGGGGGCTGCGCTTCTCGGTGCTGCCCTGCTCGGTGCGGGTCGCCACCGATCCCTCGCTTCTGGAGCGCATCCTCCAGGGCTTCGTCGCCAACACCTTGCGCCACACGGAGCGGGGGCGGGTCGTGCTCGGTTGCCGCCGCCAGGGGCCGGACCTGCGGATCGAGCTGTGGTCCACCGGGCGCGGCCTGCTGCCCGAACAGTTGCACACCCTGCGGGAGGAATTGCAGCACCCGGACGGGTCCGGCGATCCGTCGGCGATCGACCTCGGGCTGCGGCTGGCCTGTGGGCTCGCGCGCCGGCTGGGGCACCGGCTGGAGGTGGATTCGGTACCGGGCCGCGGCTCCATGCTGGCGGTGCTGGTGCCATGTGCGGTGGACGGCGCGGACGAGCCGCCGGCCCCCGCGGACGCCGGCAGCCCCTCCGTCTCCGGCGAGGACGTCAGCCGCGCCCGCGTGCTGGTCATCGAGGACGACCCGATGGTGCTGGGGGCGCTGGACGCGCTGCTCGGCCAATGGGGCTGCGCGGTGATCGCCGCGGATTCGGTGGACGCCGCGCTGGCGCGGCTGGGTCCCGGCCCGCAGGCCCCGGACCTCGTCATTTCCGATCTGCGGCTGAAGGGAGCGGTGAACGGGATCGTCGCCATCCGCCAGATCGGCAAGGCGCTGGACGCCGCGCTGCCCGGCCTGATCCTGACCGGCGACACCGACCCCACGCGCCTGCGCGAGGCGCGGCTGTCCGGCTATCCCCTGCTGCACAAGCCGGTGGCGCCGATGGCTCTGCGGGGGGCCGTGGCGCGGCTTCTCGGTCGCGAACGGCTGAAGTCTTGAGAGTGATGCTCTTGAGAGCGATAGTCCTGAAATCGATTGGGGCCGCAGGCGGCAACGGGGCATCACGCCGCGCGCTGTATTGCAGAATTGACATCGAAAGGGACGCCATCCGCATGAAAATGATAATCAATGATCGGCTGGCTCCCTATATCTGCCGGAACAGACTATCCATTTGGGAGGATAAGGGCTTTTCCATTATCGACATGTGTGACTGCTTGCTATAGTCGGACGATGTGACGATTTCGGTGAAACCGCCGTTGGGAGCGGGTGAATGGCGCTGCTTGACAGAAGGAGGCGGGGGTCGCTTGCGGTGCCGGTGCTGGTCGTCGCGGGACTGACGCTGACCTTTGGCGCCTTTTTCCAAATGCTCGCGGCCAACCGCGAGGCGGAACGCGCGCAGCATGAACAGCAGTTCGCCCAGTTCCACGACGCCCTGACGGAGCGGATCGGCAGCCATATGCTGCTGCTGCGCACGCTGCGCGCGGCCTTTTCGGACCCCCACCCGGTTGCTCGCGACCGATTCGCGACGGCGGTCCGGCCCATGATGCCGCTCTATCCCGGCTTGTGGACGGTCGCCTGGGTGTGGCGGGTCGCGCCGGCGGAGGTTTCCGCGCTGGAGGCGGAGATGCGCGCCGCCGGCCGCCAGGACTTCTCCATACAGGACGCGGACGGGGCGGGCGGCGGTGTTGCCGGCGCACCGCCGGCGTCCTTTCAGGAGGACCTGTTCGTCAACGCGCTGGTGGAGCCGGAGCGGGGCGGCGTCTTCAGGCAGGGCGTCAACATCCTTTCCCTGCCCGGCCGGGCCGAGGTTCTGGCGCGGGCCTGCGCGACCGGCGACGTGGCGGCGACGGAGGCACTGCCGCCGCGCCCGTGGGGGGAGGCGGGGCGCAGCATCGGCCTGTATCTTCCCGTCTACCGCCGCTCCGTGGACGGGCTGGACGAGGCCGGCCGCTGCGCGGATGTGGCCGGCTACGTCGCCTCGGTCGTCGGCATCGCCCGCCTTCTGGAGGAGGCGGGCGACCGCGTGAACGGGCTGCGCGGGGCCGTGCATCTGCTCGACGGGCCGGCAGGGGAGGGCGGACGGATTCTGGTTTCCCGCGACCTGACCGACGATTCCGCAAGCCGGGAGGGCGCCCCCTTCAGTGCCATCCTCAAGGACGGGGAGACGGTGCTGGAACGCGAACTGGTGGTCGGCGGCCAGCGCTGGACCCTGGCGCTGGCGGTTCCGCCTGAACCGAGGCTGGCGTCGGTGGATCATCCGGCCTGGAGCGTGCTGGTGATGGGGCTGCTGCTGACCAGCGCGCTGGCCGCCTACACCCGGCGGGAGGCGCAGGCCAAGTCCCTTCTGGTGACCGAGGCCCGCGCCCGCGCCGCCATGGCCCGCGCGCTGCGCGACAGCGAGGAGCGGTTCCGCATGGCGCTGCGCCATTCGCGGGTCGCCGTCTTCAGCCTGGACCGCAACCTGCGCTACATGTGGATGTACAACCCGCAAACCGGGCGGAGGGCGGAAAGCTTCATCGGGAGGACCAACGCCGAACTCCACACGCCGGGCGACGCGGCGCAGTTGGACGCGGTGAAGCGGACCGTGCTGGACACCGGGACCGGCGCACGGCAAGAGGTCCGCATCGGGGCGGAGCGCGGCGCGGAGCAGATTTTCGACCTGATCGTCGAACCGCTGAGGGATGATGCCGATATGGTGTCGGGCGTGATCTGCGCCGCCATCGACATGTCCGAAGGGGTGCGCATCCGCGAGGCGCTGGCCGAGGCCCATGCCGAGGCGGAGCGGGCCAACCAGGCCAAGTCGCGCTTCCTGGCTGCGGCCAGCCACGACCTGCGCCAACCCTTCCAGGCGATGAGCCTGTTCCACCACATCCTGTCCGCCCGCCTGGCCGACCCCAAGCAGAAGGAGGTTTCCGACAAGCTGGGGGAAGCGATTTCCTCCGGCAACACGCTGCTGAACACGCTGCTGGACACCTCGGCGCTGGAGGCCGGCAACGTCAAGCCGCGCCCCACGGTCTTTCCCCTGCAGGGCATTGCCGACCGGCTGAACCGCGAGTTCGCGGAGCAGGCGGCCAGCAAGGGCATGACCTTCCGGATGGTGCCGACCTCCGCCTGCGTGCTCAGCGATCAGGTGTTGCTGGAGCGTATGGTGCGCAACCTGCTGGTCAACGCGCTGCGCTACGCCGGGACCGGGACCATCCTGCTGGGCTGCCGGCGCCGCAACGGGCATGCGCTGGTCGAGGTGTGGGACACCGGGCCGGGCATTTCCGCCGACCAGCTCAAGCTCATCTTCGACGATTTCTACCGTTGCAGTCCCGATCAGCCGGACGGCGGGCGCGGGCTGGGGCTGGGGCTGTCCATCGTCCGGCGCACGGCGCAGATCCTGGGCCATCAGGTCGATGTGCGGTCGCGCGTGGGCAAGGGCACCGTCTTTTCCATCGCCGTCCTGATGGTCGGCGACCGCCACAACCCGTTGCCCGAGGAATCTGCCCCGTCGGTGGCGAGCGCCTGAGCGCAGCCTTCGCCCGCAGCCTTCGCCCACAGCCTTCGCCATGCGCGGGGCGGGCGTGTGCGCTGCGGAATCGGCAGGGATGGCCGGGCGCCTTCATCGCTTGTTCGCGAAAATCCCAACGATCCCCCAACGATAGGCCGATCCGGGGCCGGCGCACGCAAGGTCTTGCCATGTTGCGCCTGCTCAGTGATACAATCCTGCGCGAGCGGAGTATGTTGCCAGAAAGTAGACGGATTTCCCTCACCCCAATCGTTTGATATAGGTCATGGGGCGGGGTCCTGGGCCGTCGTAAGACCATGGCCGAACGGAACTTCCGCCGGCCGGGACCGACCGGCGGCGTGGGGTGCGACGGGACGGCAGGACCCGAGGCGGTGGGGGTGCGACATTGTTGCACCGCAACAGAGCCGCGAAACGGTCCGCCCTGTCACATCTCTTTCACGGTGCCGCGCTATTCAGGGCACCGCGAACCGGCCCTTGGCGGGCGGCCCTTTCCGGGCCGGCTGATCCAAGGGTCCAACAAACAAGGCCGCGGACGACAGGGCGATCCGCAGGCCGGGAGGATTCGGCCCAGGGGTCTCGCGATTCCGAGCCGCTATCCGATTGAGGAGCTTCTCCAATGGACCGTGTTACCGCGCCCGCCACCCCCGACTTCGGCAAGAACGGCTCATCCGCCATGATCGAGAACGTCACCTTTGAGGAAATCCAGATCGGCCAGCAGGCGAGCCTGTCGCGGCGGCTGACCATGTCCGACATCGAGCTGTTCGCCACCGTGTCCGGCGACATCAATCCGGCGCACCTCGACGAGGAATACGCGGCGGACAGCCGGTTCCACAAGGTGATCGGCCACGGCATGTGGTCGGGCTCGCTGATCTCCGCCGTTCTGGGCACGCTGCTGCCGGGGCCGGGCACGATCTATCTGGGCCAGGACCTGCGCTTCAAGCGCCCGGTCGGCCTGGGCGACGTCATCACCGTGACGGTCACCGCCAAGGAGAAGCACGCCGAGAAGAACATCGTCGTCTTCGATTGCGTCGCGCGCAACCAGGACGGCAAGGAGGTCGTCTCCGGCCTCGCCGAGGTGATCGCCCCGACCAAGAAGGTCCGCCGCGCCGCGCACGAACTGCCGAAGGTCCAGGTCATCCGCCACGACGGCCATGACGAGCTGCTGGGCAAGACCGAATCGCTGCCCCCGGTGCCGACCGCCGTCGTCCATCCGTGCGACGAAAGCTCGCTGAAGGGCGCGGTCGAGGCCGCCGAGGCCAATCTGATCGACCCGGTGCTGGTCGGCCCGGCCTCCAAGATCCTGTCGCTCGCCGAAACCTACGGGCTGGACATCGGCCGCTACCGCATCGTGGACGTGCCGCACTCCCACGCTTCCGCCGAAACCGGCGTCCGTCTGGCCCGCTCCGGCGAGTGCGAGGCGGTGATGAAGGGCAGCCTGCACACCGACGAGCTGATGGCCGAGGTGGTCCGCAAGGAAACCGGCCTGCGCACGGGCCGCCGCCTCAGCCACGTCTTCGTGATGAACGTGCCGACCTATCCGCGCACGCTGCTGATCACCGACGCGGCGATCAACATCTACCCGACGCTGGAAGACAAGGTGGACATCGTCCAGAACGCCATCGACCTCGCCAAGGTCCTGGGCGTGGAGACGCCGCGCGTCGCCATCCTGTCGGCGGTGGAGACGGTGAATCCGAAGATCGCCTCGACGCTGGAGGCCGCGGCCCTCTGCAAGATGGCCGACCGCGGCCAGATCAAGGGCGGCATCCTGGACGGCCCGCTGGCCTTCGACAACGCCATCAGCCTGGAGGCGGCCCGCACCAAGGGCATCACCTCCGAGGTCGCCGGGCAGGCCGACATCCTGCTGGTTCCGGATCTGGAGGCCGGCAACATGCTGGCCAAGCAGCTCTCCTTCCTGGCGAACTCCGACGCCGCCGGCATCGTGCTGGGTGCGCGCGTGCCAATCATCCTGACCAGCCGTGCCGACAACGTCCGCACCCGTCTGGCGTCCTGCGCCGTGGCCGTCCTGGCCGCCGCCGCCCGCCGCCGGGGCGCCGCCGCCGCGGCCGAGTGAGAGAGGCATCCGTCATGAGCAGCCAGAATCCCGGCGGCGGCGACGCCATCCTGGTCATCAACGCCGGCTCATCCAGCCTGAAGTTTTCGGTCTTCCGGGAAGCCGGGGCGGGGGCCGTGCAGGCGGCGATCAACGGCCAGATCTCCGGCATCGGCACCGAGCCGAAGTTCGAGGCCAAGGACGCCGCCAGGCGTCCGCTGGCCGCGCGGTCCTGGGCGGCGGGCGAGCCGTCCGACCGCACGGCCCTGCTGTCCTTCCTGCTGGGCTGGATCGAGGAGCGGCTGGAAGGGGCGAAGCTGCTGGCCGCCGGCCACCGGGTCGTGCATGGCGGCACCCGCCACGCCGCCCCGGTGCTGCTGACCCCGGCGGTGATGGAGGAGTTGGAGGGCTTCATCCCCCTGGCGCCGCTGCACCAGCCGCACAATCTGGCGGCCATCCGCGCGCTGGCGGAGGCGCATCCGGAGCTTCCGCAGATCGCCTGCTTCGACACCGCCTTCCACCGCGGCCAGCCCTGGCAGGCGCAGATGTTCGCCATCCCGCGGGAACTGACGGACGAAGGTATCCGCCGTTACGGCTTTCACGGCCTGTCCTACGAGTACATCGCCCGCCGCCTGCCCGAACTGGCTCCGGATCTGGCGGGTGGTCGGGTGGTCGTCGCCCATCTGGGCAGCGGCGCCAGCATGTGCGCCATCCACGCCGGGCGCAGCGTGGACAGCACCATGGGCTTCACGGCGCTGGACGGTCTGCCCATGGGCACCCGTTGCGGCAACATCGACCCCGGCGTGCTGATCTACCTGATGCGCCAGAAGGGCATGGGCGCCGACGCCATCGAGAAGATGCTCTACAACAAGTCGGGCCTTCTCGGCGTGTCGGGCCTGTCCAACGACATGCGGGCCCTGCTGGACAGCGCCGATCCCCACGCCCAGGAGGCGGTGGAGCTGTTCTGCTTCCGCATCGCCAAGGAGACGGGCGCGCTCGCCGCCTCGATGGGCGGCATCGACGCGCTGGTCTTCACCGCCGGCATCGGCGAGCGTTCCGCCCCGGTGCGGGCGCGGGTGGGCGACAAGCTGGCCTGGCTGGGCGTGGTGCTGGACCCGGCGGCCAACGAGGCGAACGGCCCGCTGATCTCCGCCCCGGCCAGCCGCATCCCCGTCTACGTCATCCCGACCGACGAGGAGCGGATGATCGCCCTGCACACCCGCAAGGCGCTGGAAGCCGCCTGACCCGAGGCCCGTCCATAAAGCGGTCAAAGAAGAAGGCCCGCCGTTTTTGTTCGGCGGGCCTTCGGCTTGTCCGGGATTTGCCGGCCGGGTGCTACAACCCCTTCCAGAGCTTCAGGTAATCGATCAACTTACGCTCGTAAAAGGGCGACGGCTGGTGATAGCGGGCGACAAGGCCGACCTGCTCGTCCATCTTCACGACGACGCCTCGGCAGGCGAATTCAAAGGTTTCTTCGCCGAGCTGGAAGACGATGCGGAAGTCGAACTGCTGCTTGGCGATCAGATCCCCGTCATACGGGCGGATGCGGAAAGAGCCGAGGACGAATTCCTCCGGCAGATATTCATGCCGATCGATTCGGATGGTCGGAGGATTGGAAGGGCGCTCTTTGGCGGACGCCGCGGCAGCGGCGGCTTTGCCTCGTCCGCTCAATTTCGACAACCACGACATGGCGGCCCAGGCCCCTTCCAGACAACATCTGTGACAGAACTGCAATTGTCCGGAGTTTCGGACCTATTTCCTTTAATAATGGTTAAGGGGTATCCGCTGGAGCCGTAGGTGTGATTTTTCATGCCAGTATCGCCACCACCGGCCAATGGTGAGCGGTTTTGTCGCATGTTGCGTCGTCATGGCAACCATGACGTTGTTTTTCCGTGGCTTTGCTCGTCCTGTAGCGGGAAAATGATTACCTTATGCAGCACTTGATGAATCGATCTTTGGACAGTCTTCGCTCTTATCGGCATTTCGCAAATGCGATATTTTCTTCGCAAATGCAAATGAACGGTTAAAGGAAGCGCGGACGGGCGGCGAAACGCAGCGCGGCAGCCGAGCAACAATATGGCCGCCGCAGTCTTCCAAAGCATCCGCATACGGAGGAAGAAAGCCATGATGCACCGCAACATCGGGGAACTTCTGAACCGCCGCCGCGTCGTCAGTCTTCCGGCGGGGGCGTCGGTGCGGGATGCCGCAAAACAGATGAAAGCCGCTCATGTGGCGTCCGTCGTGGTCACCTCCTCCGTCGACGAACAGATCGAGGGCATCTTCACCGAGCGCGACCTGACCGACCGCGTGGTGGCCGACGGGCTGGACCCGGACAACACCCGGCTGTCGGATGTGATGACCCCGTGTCCGGTCACCGCGGCCCCCGACATCACCGTGGGCGAGGCGCTGCGCCGGATGACCGACAACGGGCTGCGTCATCTGCCCGTCGTCCGCGACGGCCATGTCGTCGGCGTGATCTCGATGCGCGACTTCATGGGCGAGGAGTTGACGCTGATCGAGCACCAGCGGGAACTGATGGACAGCCTGACCGAAGTGATGATGTGACGGCCGGGGTGTTTACCTGACGCGGGACGGGAGGGGGCTTGACGTGCCCCCTCCCGTCCGACCGTCATTCACCCGAGCTTCTTCAGGGCGGTTTCGACCTTGTCGACCTTGGTTTCGGCCTTTGTCAGGTCGGCGTGCGATTCCTTCAGGCCGTCCAGAAACTCCTTCGCCTCGCCGAGCAGCGGGCCGAAGTCGGGGTCCTTTTCGGTGACCATGGCCGGGAAGGATTTGCGGGTGCCGGTGATCTCGTTGGCGGCGGCCAGGATTTCCTTCTTCGCCTGGGCGGCCTGCTGGCGGACCTGGGTGATGTAGAAGGTGGCCGTCTTGATGGAGGCCGCCCGGTCGCCGTCGTCCTTCGCGCTGGCGGCGACCATCTGTTCCTGCTGGGCGCGGTCGGCCTGCCCGCCGACGTCGCGGGCGACGCTGTCGTAGAGGACGGCGGCGTCCCGCGCGCGCTTGGCCAGCTTCCGGCAGCTCGCCAGATAGGTGGCGCGCAGATCCAGCGCGCCCTTCAGCGCCTGGGACGCCTCCTTGACGGTGTCGGCGGCCTCGGCGGCGGCCTCGGCGGCTTCGTCCTTCAACTGGTCCAGCTTCATGACGACGGCGTCGGCCCGGTCGAAGGCGCCCTGGGCCGGGTTCCGTCCGCCCTGCTGCTTGGGATCGAGCTTCATCTTGGCGACGGCGGCCTTGGCCTGTGCGAACAGCTTCGCAGCCTGGGCGGCGTTTCCGGCGACCTTCCTGGCCTGCGCATCCACCGTCTTGGCGGCGGCCTGCACGGCGGCGGCCTGGGTCTTCGCCTCCTTGGCGTTGCCCGAGCCCTGCGCCTCCAGCACCTTGCGCAGCGCGAGGTCGGCGGCGGCGGCGGCCTGTTCCAGCAGCTTGATGTCGGCGTTGGTGGTCTTCAGCAGTCCGTCGATCTGCACCACGGCCTTATCGGCGATGGCGAGGGCGGCCTTGCCCTGTTCCTGCGCGGCCTTGGCGGCTTCCGCCTCGGCTTCCTCGCGCATCTCGGCGATGCGCTCGTTGACGGCCACGCCGGCGCGGCGCCCGATGTCGTCCAGCGCCTGCGCCAGCTTCTTCAACTCCGGCGCGATGGCCGCCGCCCCTTCGGCCTTGGCCGACTTCTCAAGCGTCGCCTGATAGGAGGTGGCGCTCTTCACATAGTCGAGCAGCGCCTTTTCCAGCGCCTTGGCGTCGCCCTTGGCCAGGGCGGTGTCGAGCGCCTTGGTCACGTCCTCCAATCCGGACTTGTGGAAGACGCCCATGAACTTGGCGCTCGGCTTCTTCTTGCCGGTGGCGGTTTCGAAGGCCGTCTTGGCGGATTTCCAATCGCTCGCGTATCCCATGCCGTTCCTCTTCGGGTTGGACCGGGGCACGATGGAACGGACCGTTTGGGCCGACAACGCGGGATGGGTCCAATGCGGATGGGTTCACGGACCGTGTGCCTACCGCCTTTTGCGCGCCGCTCCGCCGCCGCCGGGGGCATATTCTGGAGCGGCCCCCCAACCCTCATGGCGTGAGGAAAAGCGATGCACCTGCCGTCCATCCGCGATTTCACCGCCGAAGCCGCCGATCCCACCCATTACGCCGCGCTGGACGGAGACTGGTCGCTGGCCGTCGCCGACGTGGTGGCGAGCACCCGGCTGGCGGCGGAGGGGCGTCACCGCGACGTGAATTTCGTGGCCGCCGCGGTGGTCGCCGCTCTGTCGGAGGCGGTGCGGGAGCCGCCGCAGCCCGCCGCCTGCCAGTTCGGCGGCGACGGCGCCATCGCCGCCGTTCCGCCGGGCCGCCGTCCGGCCGCGGAGGAGGCGCTGGCGGCGCTCGCCCATTGGGCCGGAACGGAGATGGGCGTGCCGTTGCGGGTCGGCCTGGTGCCCGTGCGGGCGCTGCTGGACGAGGGGCTGGAGGTGCTGGTGGCCTTGCAGGATTTCGGCGGCGGCAACGCCTTCGGCCTGTTCCTGGGCCGCGGGGTCGCCGTGGCGGACGCCTGGGTGAAGGCCGATCCGCGCTGGCGGCTGGAGCCGCGGCCCGGCCCGCTGGCCGGGCTGGACGGCGTGTCCTGCCGCTGGAACCCGGTGGGCAGCGGGCGCGGCGTGATCCTGTGCGTGATCGTGGATCCGCTGGGTTCCGACGCCCTGGGCTCCAATTCCAAATCCACGGGTGGCGGGGAAGCGCTGGCGGTGCTGGCCCGCGTCCAGGCCGACATCGAGCGGATCGTGTCCACCGCCGCGGCGGCTCCGCTCGGCACGGGGGAGCGTCTGGGGGTGCGCTGGCCGCCCTCCTGGCGGTCCCTGTGGCTGGAGACGCGGACGCGCCCGCGCGGGCGGCGGCTGGCCTGCGCCCTGTCGGCGCTGGGGCAGTCGGCCCTTCTCGTCCTGATGCTGCGGGCCGGCTGGCGGACGGCGGGCTTCGATCCGGATCGCTACCGCCGCAGCATGGCCGAACGGTCGGATTTTCGCAAATCGGCGGGTGGGCCGCGCTTCGTCCTGGACGTGACGGAGGCCGAAGCCACGGCCATCGAGGCCATGCTGGGCGCCCACGCGCGGGCCGGGCGCATCCGCTACGGCACGGCGCGGGCAGCGGCCTCCACGGTGACCTGTCTCGTCGGCGACCTCGCCGCCGACCGGCATCTCCATTTCGTGGACGGGGCGGATCTCGGCTTCTGGCGGGCGTCGGTCATGTTGAAGGGGATGAAGGGGTAGGGCGCCAACTCGGGGCAAGGCGCTCCGCCGCCGATCCCAACGCAGCATCTTCTCCGCCGTTCGCCGCCCCGTCCCTATGGTGACTTCCCTATGGTGACTTCGGCACGGCCCATCAGCCCATCAGAAGGTTGCGCGGCCCATCATGCGGCGGCGGGATTCCGCCTCGTCAACCGTCACGATCTCGGTGCCGACCGGCCACAGGGCCAGCAGCGCCAGCTTCAGATGCGCCCAGGCGAAGGGCAGGCCGATGATGGTGATGGCGAGACCGACCGCGGCCACCAGATGGCCCAGCGCCAGCCACCAGCCAGCCAGCACGAACCACAGGATGTTGCCCAGCGTGCCCAGGAAGCCGGTCCCGATGTCCTCGCGGCCACGGAACTCATCCCGGCGGACGGCGGTTTGTCCAAAAGGCAACAGAGTGTACCAGGCGATCGTGAACGCCGACCGCGCCCACGGGATGCCGACGATGGTGACGACCATCAGCACGGCCGCGAGAAGCCATCCCGCGGCCATCCAGATGCCGCCGGTCACCACCCACAGGATGTTGAGAAGAAGGCTGAGGAAGGGCATCGGGTGTTTCTCCTTTTGTCCGCAGATGTGGGGATGGCGGGCGGCTTCGCCCAGAGGAGGGAGCGGCGAAAGTGGCGCATCGAAAGATTCATCCCCTTCCGGCTTCCGGCGGCTTGAATGCCCTTCACGAAAGCCACAGATCGGAAGGGAGGTCTTTGAGAAAAAATGCGGTTCCGGAAGGAATCGGGGTCCACGCCGCACGCCATCCAGGGTATCACCGGATCGGAGGCCGCATGAACGAGGTCCAGAACCACGATGAAACCACCGACGCCGCCATCACGGGCGACGACGCCGAAAGCATGGCGCCCGTGGTCACCGCCATCCTTGGCACCGCCATCGCCGCGGCGGTCAAGCGCGCCGATTCCGCGGACGTCGCCCATGGGGTGATCGCGGGCTTGCGCCTGCTGCGCTCCGCGGCGGAGGCCGAGGCCGGCTACACCATGGGGGCGGCCATCGATACCGCCATCCGCACGCGCCTGCTGGTGGAGAACCTGTCGGCTCTGCGCACCACCGGGTCCGCCCCGGCGCCGGTGCCGTTGCCCGAACCGGGGCCGGGGGTGGCCGTCGCGTCGGCCATCTTCGTCAGCGCGGCGGAATCCTGCCTGACCGTGAACGCCCATGCGGAGGACAACGGCCCGCTGGAACTGGCGGTCTTCGCCTTCTCCACCCAGTTGATCCAGCAGCTCGGCGGGACGCCGGACTGGCGGGACCTGATGCGGGAACTGCACCGCCCGACCGAACCGCGCGACGACCGCGCCGTCGAGGCCCTTCCGGAAGGCAACACCATTCACTGACAACCCGGTCCTGTTGCGCGCAGCCACCGGGAATGGGCGCCGGAGATGGCAAGATCGCGCGATAATTAGGGTAAAAAACCTGCGATTTTCGGGCTTTCCGGCCACCGTTCGCGCCATTTCGGGCCTTTTTATGGTACGGGACAGCCTGCAAGCCCTCCATTACGCTCTCCATCAATTGGCGGAGACGATCTCCGCGACGTGTTCGGGAAACGGGGAGCGGAGCCTTGACCATACACAGCAGCGCCGGGCGGCCCGCGGGGGCTGCGTTCGGCATCATGCCGCCATCGGCCGGCGAGGCGCCAGCCGCAAGCAGCGGCGCGTTCCGGGACGCCGGGGAAGACGCCGGACCGGGCTGCATCGTCGCCGGTGACTCCGCGGGGCGGCGCGTCGTTCTGGTCCATGCGAATTCCGGAGAGGCCCGGGCCTGGACCCGCCTGCTGCGCGCCGTCCCGGCGGGACAGGAATGGGTGGCGGTGCAGCGGTCCGATCCGGGAACGGTGGCCGGCGCGTCGCGGCTGCGCGGCGGCGATTCCGGCGCTCAGGCGGCAGCGTTGCGCCCTCTGCTGGTGCTGAGGCGGGCGCGCAAGCCGTTGCTGGTGGGTTGCGGCGGTGGCGTGCCGGCGGTGCTGCGCGCCGCGCTGGATTTTCCGGAACTGGTCGGCGGTCTTCTGCTGGTCGACCCGATGGCGGAGGACACGGCCAAGCCTGGCATGTTCCGCCGCATCGCCGCCCGCATCCTGCCGCCCGCCGTCCGCGGCAGCGTGGCGGAACTTCAGGCCATGGCGCCCGGCCTCGACGCGATCCGCGTGCCAGTGACGCTGGTGCAGGGAAAAGACGAGCCGGACGGCGTGCCGGGCGCGTTCTTCCTGGAGCAGCGGTTGACCGGTTGCCGCACCCTGACCGTGGTGACCGTCCCCGGCCAGCGGGTTCTGCCCGCCAAGCACGAATCGGCCATCCGCGGCGCGCTGGCCGCGCTGGCCGCCTCGGTGGAGCGGGGAGGGGCCTGAGGGAAGAGGCGGGCGCGGATCAGAACCCGTTCGCGGTGATCGCCGCCTGGGTGCGGTTGCGGACGCCGAGCTGGCGCAGGATCGCGGTGACGTGCACCTTCACCGTGCCTTCGGTCAGGCCCAGCTCATGCGCGATCTGCTTGTTGGACTTGCCGTCGCGCAGGCGGGCCAGAACGTCGCGCTGGCGCGGGGTCAACGGGTCGCCCGCCCCATCGGGCAGGTTGGCCAGCGGGTCGGCGTCTCCCGCCCCGTTGCCGGCGGATGGCGCGCCATCGGCCATGCGGTCGCCGCGGATCGCCTGTTCCGGCAGATAGACGCCCCCGGCCAGCACGAGCTGGAGAGCGCCCATCAGAACCTTCGCGCTGCTCGACTTCGGGATGAATCCGGCGGCCCCGTTCTCCAGCGCGGCCAGCAGGTCCGACCGCTTTTCCGACCCCGACACCACGACCAGAAGCGCCTTGGGAAGCCGCTGGTGGATTGCGCCCAGCAGCGAGAAGCCGCTCCAGCCCGGCATCCCGAGATCCAGCAGGATCAGGTCGAAGGGGATGGTGCCGTCGCACAGGCGGCGGACGTCGTCGAAGTTTCCCGCCTCGTGGAACAGCATCGTGCCGTCCGACTGGGCGAGCAGCCGCCGCAGCCCGTCGCGGAACAGCAGATGATCGTCGGCGAGCAGGACGTTCAGGGTCGGCTTTTCCGCGCTGGCTTCCATGATGCTCATCGTATCGGGGCTGCGATCCAACCAAATTCGGAACGTATTGCGGAAATAACCATCGGCATTTCGAGGCGGAAGAGCGCCTTTGGTCCTATGGCGTACCACCTATGGCGCGCCAACCGCGCCCCCAGGCGGCCCCATGAACACGGGACGCCGGGGAAACAGGACCGTATGGACCGGATGTGGGGTCAGACCACGTTGGCCCAGACCGAGTTGGCCCAGACCGCGTTGGCTCAGACCACGTTGGCATTGACTCCGGGGGCATCCGCCGGCTGGTCGCCGATGCCGTTGTTCAGCGCCCAGATCGCCGCCTGGGTGCGGTTGGAGGCGTTGATCTTGCGCAGCAGGCTTTTCAGATGGACCTTCACCGTGGCCTCCGTGATGCGGAGGTGGTTGGCGATCATCTTGTTGGAGTGGCCGCTCAGCAGGCAGCGCAGGATTTGGATCTCGCGCTGGGACAGGCCCTTGCGGCGGGCGGGAACCTCGGTCGCCAGCTCCTCGCTGCGGCCGCTGATCAGCAGCTCGGCCAGGTGGGTGGGGAAAACCTTCTCGCCCATCATCACCAGCTTCAGCGACTGCATCAGCGCCTCGCAGGCGATGTCCTTCATCAGATAGCCGTGGGCGCCGGCGCCCAGCGCGCCCGACAGGCGGCGGGTGCACAGGTCGGTGGTCAGGATGACGACACGGATGCCCGGATGGTTGTCGCGCAGGACGCGGAGCTGCTCCGCCTCGTCCTCGCCGCCGTTGAGGAGGTCGATGAGGATCAGGTCGGGCTGGACGCCCGCCGCTTCGACCGCGGGAACGCCTTCACGCAGGCTGCCGGCCTCGCCCATCACCTTGAAGGGCGTGCTCTCGAACAGACGCTTCATGCCTTCGCGGAAGAGCTTGTTCGCGTCGATCAGGAAAACGTTCACGGGGTCCATCGTTCCTACCCGCCCATGGTTGTTTCAATTCGGTCGTTCGTCTGGCGCCTCCGTGGACATCCGGTCCGGCGGGAGGAGCCGCAGTGCGCGGCTGTCCGTTCGGTTCGGGGGTGCCACGATTTGAACGCACCTTACCCCGGATTTGCGGAACGGAAAATTTCTCCAAAGGAAAAATCATGTCTCGCAATGGGCATATGCCGTAAGCCAAAATAAGACAAGCCGTTCATTGAACCGCTTCCGGATGTCGTGTTCTGAATAATCGGTTGGATCGACGTGATCTTCAGTCTGTGATTTGTCTGTTAATGAATCAAATTACAGGAACGGATGGCCGATCAGACTTCGGGCCATTGTGATAAGACGGGCGTCATTGGCCGGAGCATAGTTCAGGCGGCGCGTAAGCCGACCCGTAGGGCTACCACACGCCCTTCGGCGGGCGGCCCCGGCCGTTCTGTCCCGGCTGCTCTGTCCCGGCTGCTCTGTCAAGGGAAGGGGTTCGATGCGCCGGGGGGCGTGCTATATACGGTGTCCTTTTTTCGATGAAGGGTGCCTCCCGTTGCGGGTGGCCCGCCAGGAATTCCGGTGCCGCATGTCCGATCCCTACGCCTACGACGATCCGCTGGGCCATGACCCTCTCAGTCACGCGGGCGCCCCGGCCCCCGCGCCGGTGCAGCGTTTCGCCTATCTGGACGGGCTGAACCCCGTTCAGCGCGAGGCGGTGGAGGCTCTGGACGGTCCGGTGCTGGTGCTGGCCGGCGCCGGCACGGGCAAGACGCGGGTGCTGACGACGCGGCTGGCGCATCTGCTGATGACCCGCCGCGCCGCGGCCTTCCAGATCCTGGCGGTGACCTTCACCAACAAGGCCGCCCGCGAGATGCGGGAGCGGGTCGCCCATCTGGTGGGGATCGAGCCGGAGGGCTGGTGGCTGGGCACCTTCCACGCGCTGGCCGCGCGCATCCTGCGCCGCCACGCGGAGCTGGTGGGGCTGAAGTCCAACTTCACGATTCTCGACACCGACGACCAGATCCGCCTGATCAAGCAGCTTCTGGAGGCGGAGAACATCGACTCCAAGAAGTGGCCGGCGCGGCAGGTGCTGGGCGTGATCGAGCGCTGGAAGGACCGCGGCCTGACGCCGGACCGGCTGGGCGAGGGCGACGGCGGCGACGTGGCCGGGGGCCGCGTGGTGGCGCTCTACCGCCAGTACCAGGAGCGGCTGCGCACGCTGAACGCCTGCGATTTCGGCGACCTGCTGCTGCACAATCTCACCATCTTCCAGAAGCATCCGGACGTGCTGACGGAATACCACCGCAAGTTCAAATACATCCTGGTGGACGAGTACCAGGACACCAACGTGGCCCAGTATCTGTGGCTGCGGATACTCTCCCAGGCGCACAAGAACATCTGCTGCGTGGGCGACGAGGATCAGTCGATCTACGCCTGGCGTGGTGCGGAGATCGGCAACATCCTGCGCTTCGAGTCCGACTTCCCCGGCGCCAAGGTCGTCAAGCTGGAGCAGAACTACCGCTCCACCGGGCACATCCTGTCCGCCGCCTCCGGGCTGATCGCCAACAACAAGGGGCGGCTCGGCAAGACGCTGTGGACCCAGGCGGACGGCGGGGAGCCGGTGCGCGTGCGCGGCGTCTGGGACGGCGAGGAGGAGGCCCGCTGGGTCGGCGACGAGATCGAGGCGTTGCAGCGCCAGGGCGTGCCGCTCTCCCAGATCGCCGTGCTGGTCCGCGCCGGTTTCCAGACCCGCGAGTTCGAGGAGCGCTTCATCACGCTGGGCCTTCCCTACCGGGTGATCGGCGGCCCGCGCTTCTACGAGCGGCAGGAAATCCGCGACGCGCTGGCCTATCTGCGCGTCGTGCATTCGCCCGACGACGATCTGGCGTTCGAGCGCATCGTCAACGTGCCCAAGCGCGGCGTCGGCCCGGCGGCCATGCAGTGCCTCTATCAGGCGGCGCGGGCGCGCGGGATTCCGCTGACCGAGGCCGGGTGGGCGCTGACCGAGACGGACGAGCTGAAGCCGAAGGTGCGCGGCACCATCCGCGGGTTGCTCCAGGACTTCTTCCGCTGGCGGACCATGATGACGACGGTGCCGCACACCGATCTGGCGCGCATGGTGCTGGACGAATCCGGCTACACCCGCATGTGGCAGCAGGACAAGACGCCCGAGGCGCCGGGCCGGCTGGAGAACCTGAAGGAACTCGTCACCGCCATGGCGGACTTCGAGAACCTGTCGGGCTTCCTGGAGCATGTCGCGCTGGTCATGGAGAACGCCGAGGCCGCCGGGGTCGATCAGGTCACGGTGATGACCCTGCACGGCGCCAAGGGGCTGGAGTTCGACATGGTCTTCCTGCCCGGCTGGGAGGAGGGCGTGTTCCCCAACCAGCGCGCCCTGGACGAGACCGGCATCGCCGGGCTGGAGGAGGAGCGCCGCCTCGCCTATGTCGGGCTGACCCGCGCGCGCAAGCGGGCCTACATCAGCCACGCGGCCAACCGGCGGCTCTACGGCAATTGGGTCAGCGCCATCCCCTCCCGCTTCGTGGACGAGATTCCGGGCGGCGACGTGGAGGCGGAAGCGGCGAGCGGTCTCTATGCCGGCGGCGGTGGCAGCTTCCGCGAGTCGCCGAGCTTCGCCGCCTTCCGCAGCGCCCAGCAGGCGGCGGGCCGCCAGCAGCCTCCGGCGCCGCGCACCATCACGCTGGATGGAGGCTCCTATCATGTCGAGCCGCGCGCCCGCCCGAACGCACCCTTCCCGAAGGGGGCGCGGGTGTTCCACCAGAAATTCGGCTACGGCACCGTCACCGCCGTCGATCAGGACAAGCTGGAGATCGACTTCGATCAGGCCGGCAGCAAGAAGGTGATGGACAGCTTCGTGGTCCCGGCGGAAAAGGCGGGCTGAGAGGGCGGGCCAAGAGAGCGGGCCAAGAGAGCAGGGTGACCGATTGCCGCAGCTTCCCGCCACGGTGACGGTCGTCACAGCCCCAGCGGGGGCGGCGGGCTACATCTGGGGGCAAGCATCGCACCCACAGCCACGGAATCGCCCCCGTGTTCGGCATGAGCAACACCGCATTCGAAGTCCAGATCCGCCGCGAAGGCCGGTGGACGATCGAGGGGACCTTCGACGACGAGCGCCGGGCCCTGACCTCCGCCCGAAGCTGGCTGGCGGTCAGCGGCGTGGAAGAGGCGAAGGTCCTCAAATTCCGGACGCTGGCGGGGCTGTCGCTGGAAACGGTGATCTTCCAGAAGGCCGTTCCGGTGGTGAAGGACAAGCCCATGACGCTGGGGGGAACGGCGGAGGGCGCGCCCTATTGCACGACCCCCGGCGACCTCTACGGCTTCGAGTCGCGGACGGTCACCGGGCGGCTGCTGCGCCCCTTCCTCGACAAGTTCCACATCACACCGACCGAGCTTCTCCATTCCTGGACCTACCTGCGCAAGCTGGACGAGCAGGGCCTGCTGCTGGGCGCGGCGATCCAGGCGGTGGCCCGCCACCACGCGGACCGGCATGGGGTGCCGGTGCCGGGGCGGGCGCGCGAATTGCGGGCCTTCGCCGATGTGGCGATGGCCCGCGCCCGCGATTTCCAGGTGGAGCGCAAGGGCCTGCCGGCCTTCGACCCCGCCGACCTGTCCGGGTCCAGCCGCGCCATCGCCGCCGCGGTGGGGGAGGAGGGGCACGACTTCACCTTCCTCAGCCAGCTCACCATCCATCTGGCCGACCGCAATTCCCTGGCGGGCAAGCTGGAGATGCTGCTGGACCTGCTCGGTCCCGACGTGGAGCCGCGGCATCTCGTTCTTCTCGACGGGGTGATGGCCGACGCGCTGGGCTCCGCCGAGCTGGTGAAGGAGCTTCTGGGCGCGCAGCCGAACCTCGCCCTGGGGCTGTGCGCGCTGGCCGATCTGCTCCTTGGCCGCGACCCGCAGCCGAAGGACGAGCCGGTGAGCCCCATCCTGGCCCATATCGGCACGCTGACCGTCCAGGGCCGCGCGCCCTGCTGCCGCGCCGTTCTGCTGGACCGCATCCGGCAGTCGCTGAACGGCACCCAGCCGCTCGACCGCCGCGACCCGAGGCAGGAGGCGCTGTTGGCCGACCACCTCGCCACCCACCTGCGCGATCCGCAGGGACGCTTGCTGGGCGGCGCCGAGGTGGAGAAGGCGCTGGCCCGCCGGCTGGTCCGCCACCGTCAGGCGATCCTGCGCGAACAGGGGATGCACGACATCGCGGACCGGCTGTCGGGGCGGTGAGGGGGTGCGGCGACAGGGGACGTACGTCCGGGTGCAGGAAATCTTTGTGTCTCCGGGGCTCTGTGGTTAAGTCTCTCACGAGACAACGACAACCCACCATCGGCGACCTTTCCCAATGTCCTCCACCAAGCTCTGGCGCATCGCGCTCGTCATTCCCGAAGCCCACGCCCCCGCGTTCGCCGAGGCGATTGGCGACCATGCCGATGCGGTGTCCACCTTCGAACTGGAGGAGGGCGGCGACTGGCTGGTCGAGGCGACGGTCTACGGGCAACCGGACGAGGCGCGGCTGAACGCCCGCGTCGCCGTTCTGGCGGGTGCCGTGGGCATCCCCGAGCCGAAGCTGATCATCGAGGAACTGCCCCTCATCGATTGGGTGTCGCACAGCTACCAGGGCTTTCCGCCGATCCAGGCCGGGCGCTTCTTCGTCCATGGCTCCCACCATGAGGGCATCGTTCCGGCGGGCAGCATTCCGCTGCTGGTGGACGCCGCCACCGCCTTCGGCACGGGGGAACATGGGTCCACCAAGGGGTGCCTGCTGGCTCTGGACCGGCTGGCCCGCCGCATGGCGCTGCCGCACCGCGGGCGGGGCGGGGCGCTCGACATGGGCTGCGGTTCGGGCATCCTGGCGCTGGCGGTGACCAAGCGCTGGCGGGTTCCCGTCACCGCCGTGGACATCGATCCGGAGGCGGTGCGCGTCACCCGCGTCAACGCCGCCATCAACGGGGTGAAGGCCCGCATCCGCTCGCAGGGCGGCGACGGCTACAACACCGCCGTGGTGGGCCGGCACAAGCCCTACCGCCTCATCACCGCCAACATCCTGGCCCGTCCGCTGGCCCGCATGGCGCCGCAGCTCAAGCGGCATCTCCAGCGCGGCGGAGTGGCGGTCCTGGCTGGGCTGCTGAACCGGCAGGAGCGCCACGTCATCCAGGCGCACCGCGCCCAGGGCCTGCATCTGGTCTCCCGCATCCCGATCGGCGAATGGACCACCCTTGTCGTGAAGCGCCCGAAGCGGAAGACCGCGAAGCGCTGAGGTCCCCTGGTTTTCGGTCCTCCCGTCGCCATCTCCTTAACCGGAAGCATGGACGACCAGAGGAGGACCGATGCTGAACCGTATCAGGGCGCTGTTCCAGGGGGGCGATCCCGGCGACGACCGCCATTCGCTGGAGGCCGCCGCCGCCGCCCTTCTGGTCGAGGCCGCGCGGACCGACAACACCATCTCCGCGGTGGAGCGCGAGCGCATCCTCGACGTCACCCGCCGCCACTTCCATTTGAGCGAGGAGGAGGCGCAGGACCTGCTGTCCGCCGCCGTGTTCGACACGGAGGGCGCCTCGCCCTATTACCGCTACGTCACGGTCATCAACGCCCATTGCCCGCCGGACAAGCGGCTGTGGATCATCGAGATGCTGTGGGAGGTCGTCTACGCCGACGGCGAGCTGAACGACCTGGAGGCCAACCTGCTGCGCCGCATCGGCGGCCTGCTGCATGTTCCCGACGTGGACCGCGGCGCCGCGCGCAAGCGCGTTCTGGAGCGGCTGGGCCTGCCCGACGATTCGGGACTCTGAAAACCTCGACCATTCGTACACCTATGCCCTTTCCCGCGCTTGCGCGGTGCGGCGTCCCTGCCTAGCCTGTCGCGGACGGCTTTACCGGATAAGGATCAGGCCCCGTGTCCAGCGCTTACCGCGGCGACGAAACCCTGGCGCAGCTATTGGCCCAAGCGGGCGTGCCTCAAACCCCCGCGGACATCCGCGGCCTCGTTGCCGGGGTCCTGGCGGCGCCGGAGGGGGTGGAGCCCGACGGCTGGATGGTTCTGGTCGGGGAGCGGCTTCCCGAGGATCTCGCCGGTCAGCTCCGCGCTCTGAAGGCCGAGTTGGCGGACGGCCGCGTCGCCGAGGCCCCGGACTATGCCGCTCGGATCGCCGCCCTGCGCGGCGTTCTGGCGCGCGCCGACCTCGATGGCTTCATCGTGCCGCGCGGCGACGAGCATCAGGGCGAGTATGTGCCGCCGCGCGCCCAGCGGCTGGCGTGGTTGACCGGCTTCACGGGATCGGCGGGCCATGCCGTGGTGGGGCGGCAGCGCGCCGCCATCTTCGTGGACGGGCGCTACACCCTCCAGGTCCAGGCCGAGGTGCCGGGCGATCTCTACGAATACCGGCATCTGGTGGACGATCCGCTGACCGGCTGGGTGGCGGACGCCCTGCCGCGCGGCGGGCGGCTCGGCTACGACCCGTGGCTGCACACCGCCGGCTGGGTGGAGCGCACGCGCCAGCAGTTGGAGCGCATCGGCCTGTCGCTGGTGCCCTGCCCGGACAACCCGGTGGACCGCGTGTGGACCGGCCAGCCGCCGGCTCCGCTGGCCCCGGTGGTCGCGCAGGACATCGCCTTCGCCGGCGACAGCGCCGCCGACAAGCGCGCCCGCATCGCCGGGGACCTGAAGCGGAACGGCGTCGGCGCCGTGGTGCTGACGCAGCCCGATTCCATCGCGTGGCTGCTGAACCTGCGCGGGGGGGACGTGCCCTGCACGCCGCTGCCGCTGTCCTTCGCGGTTCTGAAGGACGACGGGCAGGTGGACCTGTTCATCGACCGCCGCAAGCTGGCGCCGGGGGTGGAGTCCCATCTCGGCAATCAGGTCGCCGTGCGTGCGCCGGAGGAGTTGGGCGCCGCGCTGGACGGGCTTGGGCGCGAGGGGCGCAAGGTGATGGCGGACCCGGCCGGCACCTCCGCCTGGATCTTCGACCGGCTGCACCTGGCCGGCGCCAAGGTGGAGCGCGACCCCGATCCTTGCGCCCTGCCGAAAGCCTGCAAGAACGAAGCGGAACTGGCCGGCACCCGCGCCGCCCATGCCCGCGACGGGGCCGCGCTCGTCCGTTTCCTGCACTGGCTGTCGCTGGAAGCGCCGTCCGGCACCGTGACGGAGATGATGGCGGCGGACCGGCTGCTGGGCTTCCGCAGTGTCAACGAGCGGTTCCGCGGCCTCAGCTTCGACACCATTTCAGGAGCGGGGCCGAACGGCGCCATCGTCCATTACCGCGTGTCGGAGGCGACCGACCGCCGGCTGGAGCCGGGCAGCCTGTTCCTGCTGGACAGCGGCGCCCAGTACCAGGACGGCACCACCGACGTGACGCGCACCATCGCCATCGGCACGCCGACTCCGGAAATGCGGGAGCGCTTCACGCTGGTCCTGAAGGGGCACATCGCCGTCAGCACGGCGCGATTCCCCCGCGGCACCACCGGGTCGCAGCTCGACGCGCTGGCCCGCATGCCGCTGTGGGCGATGGGGCTGGATTACGACCACGGCACCGGCCACGGGGTGGGCAGCTATCTGTCGGTGCATGAGGGGCCCCAGCGAATCTCCAAGGCGCCCAACGGCGTGGCGCTCCAGCCCGGCATGATCCTGTCGAACGAGCCCGGCTACTACAAGACCGGCGCCTACGGCATCCGCATCGAGAACCTGATCGTCGTCCAGCCGCTCGACCTGCCCATGGCGGAACGGCCCATGCTGGGGTTCGAGGTGCTGACCCTGGCGCCCATCGACCGCGATCTGGTCGAACCGGCGCTGATGACGCGGGAGGAGATCGCCTGGCTGAACGCCTATCACGTCCGGGTGCGCGAGGCGCTGGAGCCGCTGCTTGCGGGCGAGGGGGATGCTGCTGCGTCGCAATGGTTGAGGCGGGCGACTGCTTCCATCACCCTCTGATGGAAACGGCCCGTTCCGGGAACTGGCCTGCCAGCGGCAAAATGTACGGGGGCCAATCAGCCCGTGCGTTCATCGGGGAAATCTGGCAAGGTCCCCAGCCAGCGCAGGGATATGCCCGTTCGGACCGCCGCCGGAAGCGCGTCCGTGCCTTGAAGCGATGCAACGTCGCTTTTGAAGCGCGAATGAATTTCGGCGGTCTTGGTAACCCGATATTTACGGGCGTACTTCACTGTGTCTGTAGGGGATGACTTTTCGGCAGACTTAGGGCATCACAGCCGGACCAGACCAGACCTCGGCGCACGCCATGCAGCGCCGGGCGGGCTGAACGCCGGGCCGGGTCCTAGCAACGGAAGAATGCGGAGACGCGTAGATGAAGATCCTTGTCGTCGATGATTACGCCACCATGCGGCGCATCGTGCGGAACCTCCTGACCCAGATCGGCTACACGGACATCGACGAGGCCGGCGACGGCGTCTCGGCTCTGCAGAAGCTGCGCGAGAGCAAGTTCGGGCTCATCATTTCCGACTGGAACATGGAGCCGATGACCGGCCTGCAGCTCCTCAAGGAGATCCGCGCCGACGCCAAGCTCGCCTCGACCCCGTTCATCATGGTCACCGCCGAAAGCAAGACCGAGAACGTGATCGCCGCCAAGCAGGCCGGTGTGAACAACTACATCGTGAAGCCTTTCAACGCCGACACCCTGAAGCAGAAGATCCAGGCTGTCATCGGCGGGTAAGGGTAAGGAGTGGTTGGGTTGGATCAGCTTCCGCAACTTTCCGAGGAAGAGTTCGACCAGATCGAGGAAGCAGTCGCCCGAACGGCCAAAGGGCGCGCTTTCCTGCGCCGCTTCCACCGCCGGGCCTTCGGGGCCGCGGCGGAGGAAGTGCGCAAGATGCTGCTGGAGTTCCGCGGCTCCTTGCATCAGCAGAACGAGGTGGTGGAGGCCGCCCAGCACGTCGAGGTGCTGCGGCGCGAGCTGATGGAGATGGCCGCCTCCATCGAGCAGGCGCGACGTGAGGTCGCGGCCCTGCGTCCGCCCGATGGCGGCGGGGACAAGATCACCTCCGCCACGAACGAACTGGATGCCATCGTCATTTCGACGGAACGCGCGTCCTTCGAGATCCTGAACGCCGCCGAGCGGTTGATGGATCTGTCGGGCAAGCTGAAGGCGGAAGGCGCCGACCCCGGCCTGTGCTCCGAGATCGAGGGGGAGGTGTCGAACATCTTCACCGCCTGCTCGTTCCAGGACCTGACCGGCCAGCGCACCAGCAAGGTGGTCAACGCGCTGCGCTACATCGAGCAGCGCGTCAATGCGATGATCAACATCTGGGGCGTCGAGAAGCTCGCCGGCCTCCAGATCGCGCAGGAGAACACGGACACCCGTCCGGACGCCCACCTGTTGAACGGCCCCCAGCTCGACGGTCACGGCGTCAGTCAGGCCGACGTGGACAGCATGTTCGACAGCCCGGCGATGGCGGCTCCGCAGGCTCCCCAACCGCCGTCGCCCGCCGCCGCTCCAGCACCCGCCCCGGCGGCTGGAGCCAAGGCGAGTCAGGCCGACATCGACAGTCTTTTCGACAGCCCGGCCCCGGCCGCCGCCCCGGTTGCCGTCCCGGCGCAGGCCAGCCAGGCCGACATCGACAGCCTGTTCGACAGCCCGGCCCCCGCTCCGGCGACACCGCCGCCGGCGGCCCCGGCCAAGAAGCCGGTGCCCAAGCCGCCCTCCGCGGCGAAGCCGGTGCCCAAGCCCGCGGCCAAGCCGGCAGCCCCGCCGCCCCCCGCGGCGGACGATCCGCCCACCCCGCTGGATCAGGCGGCCATCGACGCGCTGTTCGGCTGATTTCCGGTCACAAGTACGGCCCGGCGCCGGGGTTGTGAAGAGTTGCCGCAGTGCCAATCGGCAGGCGAAAAGGGGCGTGAAGTTTGTTATGACGATCGTCGCCCGCCGGACCGATAGCGGTCCCGGCGGGCAGTCCTGACCAGATGGCCCGGCGTGCGCCGAGGCCCCGGACGTCCATTCGGAAAGAGGCGGAGCCTGCATGAAGAATTGTTCGAAACCCTTCATGGCCGAGCTTCAGAAGGCACGCCGGAACGGCAATCCCTATAAGGCGGTGGTGGACGATGCCGCCGTCCTGGCTCCGGCGCTGGCTCCCCTGCCGTCGGGTTCGGTGTCGGTGGACAACAGCGACGTCATCCGCGCCATTAGCGACCTCGGCGCGAAGCTCGACCGTTTCCTGACCATGGACGCCCAGCAGATCGACCAGATCCAGGTCGAGATCGCCGACATCTCGGGCCGGATCAAGGCGACCAAGGTGGAAATGGCGGCCATCCGCCACCCGCTGGCCGGCGACGACAAGTTCCTGCAGGCGTCGCAGGAATTGAGCGCCGTCGTCTCCGCGACCGAAGCCGCGACCAACACCATCATGGCCTGCGCGGAGGAGTTGGAGGAGGTCGTTCACGAGTTGAAGTCGTCGCTGCCGGAGGGCTATCACGCCGACCGCGTCAACGACATGAACGACGTGATCGTCCGCATCTACGAAGCCTGCAACTTCCAGGACCTGACCGGCCAGCGGATCACCAAGGTCGTCCGGGCGCTGGCCTTCATCGAGGAGCGCGTGGACGCGATGATGAGCCACTGGAACAAGCGCGAGTTCGAAGCGATGCCCCTGCCGCCGACCGTCACCAAGATGGACGAGACGCTGGAGTTGCACGGCCCCGCCGACCACCAGGAGATGGGCAACATCAGCCAGGCCGACATCGACGCGCTGTTCGGCTGACCGGACGCCCTTCCGGAACGGCGAGGCGCGCGGCATCGCCGGGCTGAAAATCCGGGCCAAAATTCCGGGCCAAACATCAAGGTTCGAAATTTGTTCGCCGAAGCGGCTTGCCGCCCCCGCGTCCCGGCGTGCTATATAGGGCTAACTTCGAAAGCATCACGACGGCCATGCGCTCCCCTTTCACCCGCCTGCCGCTTGCGGCCCTTCTCCTGGCTTCCGCCCTGACCGCCTGCTCCTCGACCAAGCCCGAGGACCAGTATGTCGAGCGCCCGGCCGAGCAGATCTACCAAGAGGCCGACGCCGCCATGCGGGACGAGCGGTTCAAGACCGCCGCCAAGCTGTATGACGAGGTGGAGCGCCAGCACCCCTATTCCGAATGGGCGGGCAAGGCGCAGATCATGGCGGCCTACGCCCATTACCAGGATCTGAAGTACGACGACGCCATCCTGGCGCTCGACCGCTACATCCAGCTCCATCCGGGCAGCCCCGACGTCGCCTACGCCTACTACATGCGGGCGCTGTCCTATTACGAGCAGATCACCGACATCCGCCGCGACCAGCGCATGACCCGTCTGGCGCTCGACGCGCTGTCGGAGGTCGTGCGCCGCTTCCCGGACAGCCAGTACGCCCGCGATGCCAAGATCAAGATCGACCTGACCAACGACCATCTCGCCGGCAAGGAGATGGAGGTCGGGCGCTTCTATCTGAAGCAGGGGCAGTACACCGCCGGCATCGGCCGCTTCCGCACGGTGATTGAAAACTACCAGACCACCTCCCACGTCCCTGAGGCGCTGCACCGGCTGGTGGAGTGCTATCTGGCGCTGGGAATCGCGGACGAGGCGAAGACCGCCGCCGCCGTGCTTGGCCACAACTTCCCCGGCAGCGAATGGTACACGGACAGCTACGCACTGCTGGTGGACGCCAACGTGCGTCCGGAGCGAAACGAGAAGTCGTGGATCAGCAAAGCCTGGAGCTCCCTGTTCTAGGCCGGTCCATGCTGGCGTCGCTGACGATCCGGGACGTCGTCCTGATCGAACGGCTGGGGCTGGGCTTCCGCAAGGGCCTGTGTGTCCTCACCGGCGAAACCGGTGCGGGAAAATCCATCCTGCTCGACGCGCTGGGCTTGGCGCTCGGCGCGCGGGCCGATTCGGGCCTCGTCCGTCACGGCGCCGATCAGGCGTCGGTAACAGCTGAGTTCGAGCTGACGGGCGACCATCCGGCGCTGGCCATCCTCAAGGAACAGGGGCTCGATCCCGAAGAACGGCTGGTGGTCCGCCGCACCGTCAGCGCCGATGGGCGCAGCCGGGCCTGGGTCAACGACCAGGCGGTCGGAGTCGGCCTGCTGAAGCGGCTGGGGGAGGAACTGGTCGAGGTCCATGGCCAGTTCGACACCCACGGCCTTCTGAACCCGCAGACCCACCGCAGCGTGCTGGACGCCTACGCCGGTCTGGCTGCCCGCGCCGCCCAGGTCGCCGCCGCCCACCGCGCCTGGAGGCAGGTGGAGGACGCGCGCGCCAACGCCGCCGCGGAGATCGCCCGCGCCCGTTCGGAGGAGGAGTATCTCCGCCACGCTGTGGCCGAGCTGGACGCCCTCGCCCCCAAGCCGGGCGAGGAGGAGGAACTGGCTGAAACCCGCGCCGTGCTGATGCACCGGGAAAAGCTGGTCGATGCCCTGAACGCCGCCTATGGCGAATTGTCGGGCGACCGCGGGGTGGAGCGCGCCCTCTCGTCGGCCATCCGCACGCTGAGCCGAATCGCCGACAAGGCCGGCGGCAAGCTGGACCCGGTCATCGCCGCGCTGGACCGCGCCGCGACGGAGGCGGGGGAGGCCATCGCCGGGCTTCAGGCCGTGTCCTCCGACGTGGACATGGACCCGCAGGCCCTGGAAAAGCTGGAGGAGCGGCTGTTCGCTTTGCGCGCCGCCGCCCGCAAGCACGGCGTGGACGTGGACGCGCTGGCCCCCCTGCGCAAGGACATGGCCGACCGGCTGCTGCTGATCGAAGACCAGGGCGATCTGCTGGCCCGCCTCGCCCGCGAGGCGGAGGTTGCCCGCGACGCCTACCGCAAGGCCGCCGAGGCGCTGAGCCAGGAGCGCCAGGAGGCTGCCGGTCGGCTGGACGCCGCCGTCGCCACGGAACTCGCCCCGCTGAAGCTGGAGAAGGCGAAGTTCCGCACGCTGGTCGAACCGCTGACCGACGAATCGGACTGGACCGCCGCCGGGATGGACCGGGTGGCCTTCCAGGTCGCCACCAACCCCGGCTCGCCCCCCGGCGCCCTGAACAAGATCGCGTCGGGCGGCGAGTTGGCGCGCTTCATGCTGGCGCTGAAGGTGGTGCTGGCCCAGACCTCGACCGTCGGCACGCTGGTGTTCGACGAGGTGGACACCGGCATCGGCGGCGCCGTCGCCGCCGCGGTCGGGCAACGTCTGGCGACGCTCGGCCATGGCCTTCAGGTGCTGGTGGTCACCCACAGCCCGCAGGTCGCCGCCCGCGGCTCCATCCACCTGAAGGTCCAGAAGTCCGTGAAGGGGGAGCAGGTGACGACCGGCGTGGTCGAACTGGACGGCGACGACCGCCGCGAGGAGATCGCCCGCATGCTGTCCGGCGCCACCGTCACCGCCGAGGCTCGCGCCGCCGCCGACAGCCTGATTGCCGGCCGGGGATAGCGCCCAGGCCGGTCGCGGAACGGTTCAGGTCACAGCAATCGCCCGCAGCGGTCATACGGCGGCCACAGCAAAATCGGCATAGTCCAGCCTTGCGCGTCCATTAATGGGCGCCGTTCGCCCAAGAACGAACAAGGTTGGCAAGATGTCGAACAGTTCCGCTACCGCCGGCAACGTCGTCGTGATCGACAGCGGCCTGTCCTCCGCCTGGAACACGGGCCGGTTGGTCTACCAGTATGATTTCTACGGCAACGACAACGACGTCATGGTCGCCAACGCGAACACGCACGGCGCCCTGGTCACTGCGGAAATCCTGGAGAACGCGCCCGACGTCGGCATCATTGCGCTGAAGGTCATGCCCGACGACGGCAGCGGCGCCAGCGAGGCCAACATCGAGAAGGCCCTGCAATGGGTCGTCGCCAACGCCGACGCCTACGACATCACGGCGGTGAACCTGTCGCTGGGCGGCGGGGCGCAGACGGTCGCGGCCACCACCTCCATCTCCGACGAGTTGGCGGCGCTGGCCGCCAAGCGGGTGCTGACCGTGGCCGCCGCCGGCAACAGCGGCGATGGCGGGGCGACGGAGGGCGTGTCCGGCTACTCCGCCGACGTGAACCAGATCTGCGTCTCCGCCTCCACCGGCGACGGCGCCTTCCCGTCCTGGGCGCAGCGCAGCCCGACCCTGACCGACATCTGCGCGGACGGCACCGACGTGCGCATCACCGATCTGGCGGGCGTCACCTACACGGCCAACGGCTCCTCCTTCGCCGCCCCGGCGGTCACCGCGGCGGTGGCGCAGGCGCAGCAGGCGTGGATGGAGCAGACCGGCAGCCGCCTGACCCAGACGGAATTCCTCGACCTGGCCCGCAGCACCGGCAAGGCCTTGGACAACTCCGGCTATGTCGAACTGAACACCGACGCCCTGCTCGGCAAGATCGCCGAATCCGCGCCGGTCGCGACGGCGCAGACCGGCGGCACGACGATCACCGTCAATGCCTCCGGCTCCGCCGCGGGCGGGGGGAATGCCCATTTCACGCTGCTGGTGGACGGCGAGACGGTGGGGCAGGCCACGGTGAACCCGGCGGCCAAGGATTACAGCTTCACCACCGACCTCACCGCCGATCAGGCGCACAGGGTTCAGATCCAGTATGACAACGACACCGTCGTGAACGGGCAGGACCGCAACCTGTTCGTCAACGAGGTCACCATAAACGGCCACGCCGTCACACCTACGGCGGCGAACGTCACCTACGACAAGGGCGCGCTCGACGGGAAGGACGTTGCGAAGGGGCAGGCGGACCTGTGGTGGAGCGGCACGCTGGTCGTCGATGCCGACAAGTCCTGGTTCCCCTCCTCCGGGACCGCTGAGGTGGCCTCGGCCCTGTCCGCGGACGGGCAGGACACCGTCTGGCAGCACCTCGTCGCGCAGGGGCTGGAGGCGGCGGCCCCGGATTATGGGGATCATGCCCCGCTGCTGCCGGACCCCGCTTCGTCGGCGGATTTCCATGCCCCTGCCGCGGCGCTGCCGGAGCATCACCCCGACCTGCTGGACGTCACCTGACGCCTCTGGCCCCGTTACGCCGCGCCGCGGGACATCATGTGCGACAGGAACTTGTCCAGCGCGGCGCGCAGTTCCTGCGCCGTGGCGGTCAGTTCCGCGGTGGTGTGGAAGGCGTCCTCCACCGACGCCATGACCGACCGCGCACCGTTGGAAAGATGCCCGGCCTCATCCGCCATCTGTTCCGCGGACTGGCTGGCCTCGTGGATGTTGCGGGCGATTTCCTGGGCCGCCTTGTTCTGCTGGCCCATGATCGACAGCACGTCCTGCGAATGGGTCCGCAGCGACCCGACCACCGCGCCGATCCCGGCGATCTCGTTGCGGGTCCGGCCCGTCGCGCTGTCGATCTCCTGAAGCAGGCGGGTGATGTCCTCCGTGGCGCCGGCGGTCTGCTTGGCGAGCTGCTTCACCTCCGCGGCGACGACGGAGAAGCCGCGCCCCGCCTCGCCGGCCCGCGCCGCCTCGATGGTGGCGTTCAGCGCCAACAGGTTGGTCTGGCTGGCGATGGCGTTGATGAGCTTCAGCGTCCCGCCGATGCGCCCGGCGATATCGGCCAGCGCGGCGACCGCCTCGGTCGAGCGCTGGGTGGCGGCCTGCGCGTCGTTGACGATGGCGAAGGCGCTTTCCATGCGCGATACCACGCTGTGGTTGGTGGCGGTCAGCTCCTCCGCGGCGGCGGCGATGGCGCGGGCGTTGCTGGCGGTGCCGGCGACCGCGTCGCTCAGATGCTCCGTCCGGACGCCGGTTTCCTGTGCGATGCCGCGCACCGCGCCGGTCGCCGTGTTGACCGCCGCCGCGGACTGACCCACCGTTTCGATGGCGCCCTGCACCGTGTCCCGGAAATTCTCCGCAAGTTCGACCAGCATCCGGTTGGCCATGGTCATCACGGCGTCGCCGTAGGCGTCGAAGGACAGGTCGAGATCGAGGAAGATCGCGGTTTCGACCGCCGCCATGATCCGCATGGCGCGCGGCGCGTCGCGGCGGTGGCGTTCGCCCACCAGCCCGCCCAGCCGCTCCAGCACCAGCCGGTAGGCCCCGAAATACCAGCGCGGATGCAGCCCGATGCGGAAATGCGCCTGTCCGACGGCCTTCACCCGGGCGAGATAGCCCTCGTCGAAGCGGCCCGAGAACAAGTGCCGCCAGTGATTGACCTGCGCGTCCTTCAGCCGATCGAGGGGTTTCCCGTCCAGTATTTTCCTGAGTTCGGGAATGCCGTGCAGGTGGCGGTAGAAATCTTCCAGGATGGCCGGCAGGTGGGGTTCGGTGATGCTCCACGCTTCCTTCAGAAGCAGGGCCGTTTCATCACCGATGCGCAGAAAGCTGAGGCGCTCCTGAATGCCGCTGTTCATGATGTTCGTCTCTTTGTCCTTGGTTGACAGGCTTCGGAACGCGGCCATGCCGGGGCGCATGCCGGTAGGCCGCTGTGCTGGCATCACCACGGACGCATCAATGGCATAACGGCTTTAATGATTGGTTTCGCTGATCATTGCGGCTTTGTAAAATAATAAGAAAACGAGCTGTCAACGGCATCGAAATGAAGATCCTTCTGAAAATTGAATTTCATGTTCATGTCTTGTCTTTGTTCATAGTCATATGATATGTGGTCAATATTCAAGTCATTGAAAGCGATGAAGCCGGATTGGCGCGGGGCGCTTGTCGATCTGGTGGAAATTCATTGGCGGAATGTTCTACCGCCGATGTGTGCGACGCGTTGGCGCAGGTCTATGCCCGTGTCAGGCGGCGCGTTTCCAGGGTTGCCAGCCACCCAGGCGGAGTCCGACCGCGATTCCGGTGAAGGGGATTCGCAACTCCAGGTCGCGGGGCTGGAAGAAAGTCAGCCGCTCCGGCGCGCCGGTCGGACCGTATTCCAGGCGCGCGCCCTTCGGCTCCTCCGCGAATTCGTCGCTCATCACCTGCCAGATTTCCAGGTCGTCGCCGTGGTTGGAGATCTTGTACTGGCCGCAGCGCCAGACGGGAGCTTCGCCGACTCCGCCCTCGACCACCTTCTTGTCGCCGTCCATCTTCACGTCGCCGACGCCCGCGGCCCGGCCCGACATCGACGGACCCTGGCTTTCCGCGCGGAATCCCAGCCGCAGCCAGGGGGAGCGGGTGCGCGGGATCATGCGGCGCAACAGGCGCGCGTCCTCCGCCGCGAAATGGTCCGGATCGTCGTACAGGATGCGGTCCAACGCGGCGGCGACGACGAACCGGTCGTCGATGCTCAAGGAACTGGCGGTCCGGCTGCTGGCGGGTTCGGTCATGCGGCATTTCCGTTCGCGGGCGCCGGGGCATCATACATGCATCCCTTGCGCCGTCGCACCTCTCACAAGGTTGGCATGACCGGTGCGAAATGCCAGACCGTCACAGGCCGGACTCCACGGCACGGCCCTGCGGCGCTATGCTGCGCGCCCGGCGGCGCCCGCCGATCCAGCGCCGTTTCCCACGAGAAGGCACCGAAGAGACCCGCCATGAACGACCTGTTCGATACTCCCGCCGCGCTCCGCAGCATTCCCGTGGAGGAGCTGACGGTGGAGCAGGCGCAGGCGGAACTGGCCGCGCTGGCCAGGGACATCGCCCATCACGACCGCCTCTATCACCAGCAGGACAAGCCGGAAATCTCCGACGCCGCCTATGACGCGCTGGTCCGCCGCAACAACGACATCGAGGCGCGTTACCCCGAACTGCGCCGGGCCGATTCGCCCTCGCTGCGCGTCGGCGCCGCCCCGGCGGCGGGCTTCCGGAAGGTGCGGCACGCGCTGCCCATGCTGTCGCTCGGCAACGCCTTCGAGCCCGAGGAGGCCCACGAGTTCGTGACCCGCGTCCGCCGCTTCCTGGGCCTGTCCGACGACGCGCCGCTGGAGTTCGTGGCCGAGCCGAAGGTCGACGGGCTCTCCTGCTCGCTCCGCTATGAGGACGGGCGGCTGGTGCTGGCCGCCACCCGCGGCGACGGGACGGAGGGCGAGGACGTGACCGCCAACGTGCGCACCATCCGCGACGTGCCGCAGGTGCTGGAGGCGCCCTATCCCGCCGTTCTGGAAGTGCGGGGCGAGGTCTACATGAACCGCGACGACTTCCTGGCGATGAACCGCGCCTATGCGGAGCGGGGGGAGGATCTGTTCGCCAACCCGCGCAACGCCGCCGCCGGATCGCTGCGCCAGAAGGATTCGAAGGTCACCGCATCCCGCCCGCTCTGCTTCTTCGGCTACGCGCTGGGCGAACTGTCGGAGCCGATCGCCGACACCCAATGGGGCATCCGCGAGCGGCTGAAGGGCTGGGGCTTCTCGCTGAACCGCCCGGCCAACCTGTGCGACGGGGCCGAGGCCCTGCTGACCCATTACCGCAAGATCGGTGAGGAGCGCTCGGCGCTGCCCTTCGACATCGACGGGGTTGTCTACAAGGTCAACAGCCTGGAGCTTCAGCAGCGTCTGGGCTTCGTCAGCCGCGCGCCGCGCTGGGCCATCGCCCACAAGTTCCCGGCGGAGCAGGCGCAGACCCGGCTGAAGGGCATCACCATCCAGGTGGGCCGCACCGGAGCCCTGACCCCGGTGGCGGAGCTGGAGGACATCACCGTCGGCGGCGTGGTGGTCAGCCGCGCCACCCTGCACAACGAGGACGAGATCGCCCGCAAGGACATCCGCATCGGCGATCTGGTGACCGTCCAGCGGGCCGGCGACGTGATCCCGCAGATCGTCGGGGTGGTGGAGGGGCAGCGCCCCGCCGACGCCGTGCCCTATGTCTTTCCCGACCATTGCCCGGTTTGCGGCAGCCTCGCCGTGCGCGAGCCGGACGAGGCGGTGCGCCGCTGCACCGGCGGCCTGATCTGCGCCGCCCAGGCGAAGGAGCGGCTGCGCCATTTCGTGTCGCGCAACGCCTTCGACATCGAAGGGCTGGGCGAGAAGACCATCGAGGAGTTCTGGGAAGACGGGCTGATCCGCTCCCCGGTGGACATCTTCACGCTGGAACGCCGGGTGGAGGCGGGGGAGATCGCCATCCTCGGCCGTCCGGGCTGGAAGGAGAAGTCGGTCGAGAACCTGTTCGCCGCCATCAACCAGCGGCGTGAGCGCATCGACCTGCACCGCTTCATCTTCGCGCTGGGCATCCGCCACATCGGCGAGGTGACGGCCAAGTCGCTGGCCCGCCATTACGGCTCCATCGACGGCTGGCTGGAGGGGATGGAGCGCGCCGTCGCCAACATGCCGGGCGAGGCGTGGCGGGACCTGCACGCGCTCAGCGGCCTCGGCCCCGTGAAGGCCGACGCGCTGCTCGCCTGGTTCGCCGACCCGGAAAACCTGCCGAAGCTGGACTTCTACGCCGGGCAGGAGGCGCTGCGTCTGGACAGTCTGGTCAAGCTGCTGGGCATCAGGAAGGTGGACAGCCGCGCCGCCCAGGCGCTGGCCGAACGCTACGGCACCCTGGCGGACTGGAAGCAGGCGATGGTCGCCGCGGTCGGCGCCCAGCCCGGCCCCGGCTGGGGGGAACTGGTCGCCATCCCCGACGTGGGCGAGGTCGCCGCCGAGGAACTGGCCGGCTTCTTCCAGGAGGAGCGCAACCGGGCGATCATCCACGATCTGCGCGCCGCGGGCGTGCGGGTGGCCGACGCCGAACGCCCGAAGGCGGTCAGCGGCTCGCCGGTCGCCGGCAAGACGGTGGTCTTCACCGGCACGCTGGAAACCATGACCCGCACCGAGGCCAAGACCCGCGCGGAGTCGCTGGGGGCCAAGGTCGCGGGCTCCGTCTCCGCCAAGACCGACTATGTGATCTGCGGGGCGGACGCCGGCAGCAAGGCCGCGAAGGCCCGCGACCTGGGCGTCACCATCCTCAGCGAGCAGGAGTGGGCCGACCTGATCGCCGGTTGAGAGGAGCGGAAGGGGAGGGGGCGGCGCGGCTGAAAGCCGCGTTGACGCCCCTTGCCGCCGATTCCATATAAGGGAAAAGCGCCATAAGAAAAACGAGAAGGGGGATCGCCATGGACTCCATTCAATGGTCGCGTTGGATGAGCGTCGGCATCGAAGAACTCGATGATGACCATCGCGTTCTCGTGAACATCGTCAACAAGCTGGGCGCGGATGAAAACCGCGGATCTCCTGACGTCATCGAATCGATCCTCGACGAGCTGATCCGTTACACCAAGGATCACTTCGCACGCGAAGAAGCGCATATGGCGCAGGCCAACTACCCGACCTTCGCCGCCCACAAGGCGCTGCACGACGCCCTGACCCGCAACGTCGAGTCCTACCGCGAACGCTTCCACGCCCAGCGCGGCACCATCACCGGCGACGAGGTGTTCGAATTCTGCGCCGACTGGCTGGGCCAGCACATACTGAAGGAAGACACCCGCTTCGGCGCCTATGCCGTGGAGCGGTGAGGCTTTCTCGTATCACTCTCCCGCCCCGGGGGAAGGAAGGGGGGCGCGCGACAGGCGCCTGTGCTGGCTTCGCGCACGGCAACGCACGCATTCTCGTAAGCGACCTCAGATAAAAACTTAAAAATACCGAATAATATATTGAAATAATTCAATATTATGGCTTTTCAGGGGCGTCGCGTAAAAATCACCAGGTGGCCTCCTCCGAAAGGGGAGGGGAGTGTGTGCAAGTTTCGCCGTGCGCGAGTCCGGTAGGGGAGGGGGGTGCGCAAAAAGAAAATGCCCTCCCCGGAAGGGGAGGGCAGGGGCAAGGCGAACGTTGCGAAGTGTGCGTCAGGCGACGGCGAGCTGCTCGGCCTTGTGCCAGACGGTGCCCGGCAGCGACGTGCTCGGCGGGGTTTCGTAGCACCAGGCGCTCGCGTCGGCGAACAGCGCACGCAGGAGCTGGTTGTTCAGGGCGTGGCCGGAACGGACGCCGTGGAAGTGGCCGATGAAGGTCGCGCCGGCGAGATAGAGGTCGCCCACCGCGTCCAGGATCTTGTGGCGCACGAATTCGTCGTCGAAGCGCAGGCCGCCTTCGTTCAGAACCTCGTCGCCGGAAATCACGACGGCGTTGTCCAGGGAGCCGCCGCGGGCGAGGCCCATCCTGCGCAGCCCCTCGACCTCATGCAGGAAGCCGAAGGTGCGGGCGGCGCTGATCTCGTCGCGGAAGGTCTCGGCGTCCAGCTCGACCTCGTGGCTCTGCTGGGCGATGGCCTTGCTGGCGAAGTCGATCTCGAAGCTGAAACTCGTCACATGATCGGGCGTGAAGGTGGCGCTCTTGTTGCCCTCGGTCACGGTGACCGGCTTCAGGATGCGGATGGCGCGGCGCGGGGCGTTCTGGGACACGGTGCCGACGCCTTCGATGGCCTCCACGAAGGGGGCGGCGCTGCCGTCCATGATCGGGACCTCGATGTTGTCCAGCGTGACCAGGGCGTTGTCCACGCCGCAGCCGGCCAACGCCGACATCAGATGCTCGACGGTGCCGATGGTGGTGCCGTGGGCGTTGCCGATGACCGTGCACAGCTTGGTGTCCACCACATGGTCCCAACGCGCCGGAACCAGCGCGGCGGCGGCGCTGAGGTCGGTGCGCCGGAAGACGATGCCGGTGTTCGGCTCGGCCGGGGAAATCGTCAGGGTGACCGTTGCGCCCGTATGCAGCCCGACGCCGGAGCAACGCACCGGCTTCGCCAGGGTACGCTGCAGCATGCCTTCGGTCTTGATGCGATTCTGAGCCACGGTGTCTGTTCCGCTTTAATCTTTGTCTTTGTGCGGCCCGTCCGCGACTTGCCGCCTGTCTCCATCGCGGCAGGTCATCGCTTATGACCGCATATGCTAGGTATCATTGGCCCCTGTGAAGGACAAATCACTCTTTGTTACCGTTTGTTGCAGGGCGGTAGAGGATCGTCGTCCGGCGCGAAATGGGCTGCCTCAAGACGCGAAAAGACCGCCTCCGGAGCGTTTCGCAAAGCTCTGGAGGCGGTTGAAGTCTAACAGGTTGTGGATACCCGCCGATGCCGCTTCGAAAGAGGCGGCGGCGACCGGCGGGTTGCTGTTGCCCTCAGATCAATTGGGCCAGCCTCTTTGACGCGTCAGTTGGCCTGACGGCGCAGGAAGGCGGGAATGTCCAGCGCTTCCTCGTCGATCTTCTGGGTGGTGCCGTCGACGCCCGGACCCTGCTGGCGCGGAGCGGGAGCCGGGGCCATCGGCTGCTGCTGCATCACCGGCTGATGGTGTTGCGGCTGCGGCTGGTGATGCTGCGGCTGCGGCTGGGGGACCGGCTGCGGCGCCGGCTCGGACTTGCGGCCGGCCAGACCGGTGACCAGACCGAACAGGAAGTTCGGCTTGCGGGCCGGGACGGGGTCCGCCTGAACGGCGGCGGCGAGCTGGCTCGACATCGGCGGGGCGTTCATCGGCTGGCGGGGGCCGGGATCGGCGGCCTTCGGGGCGATGAAGTGGCCGTCGCGGCGCTCGCTGTGCAGCGGACCGGCGGCGACGTTGCGGACCGGGGCGGATTCCACCGGCTGCATGGCGTCGTGGGTCATCTGCGTGTGCTGGGGGGCATGCTGCATCGGGGCATGCTGGACCATCGGCTCGACCGGTTGATGCTGGCCCGGCTGATGCTGGAGCGGAACATGCTGCTGGAACTCGGCCGGCTGGGCCTGCTGGTGCTGCGGCTGCGGGATGCCCGCCGGGAGCGGGCCGCTGCCCATCGGGCGCTGGGCCAGACCGGCGCCGGGAATCGCCGGGGCGACCGGAGCGGCGGAGGCCATCGGCGCCGGGGCGACCGGGGCGGCCTGGGTCAGACCGGCGGGGCCGGCGGGCTTCTTGGCGCCGCCGTTGCGGTCGGAAAGCAGCGACAGGTTGACCGGGTGCAGGGTGCGCGGGTTGGACATGGCCGCGGCGTCGATGCCGGTGGCGACCACGGACACGCGCATCACGCCGTCCAGCGAGCTGTCGAAGGTGGAGCCGAAGATGATGTTGGCGTCCGGATCGACCTCGTCACGGACGCGGTTGGCCGCCTCGTCCACCTCGAACAGGGTCATGTCGTAGCCGCCGGTGATGTTGATGAGGACGCCGCGGGCACCCTTCATCGACACGTCGTCCAGCAGCGGGTTGGAGATGGCGGCCTCGGCGGCCTCGATGGCGCGGCGCTCGCCGCCGGCCTCGCCGGTGCCCATCATGGCCTTGCCCATCTCGGTCATGACGGACCGGATGTCGGCGAAGTCCAGGTTGATGAGGCCGGGCATCACCATCAGGTCGGTCACGCCGCGCACGCCGGAATGCAGAACGTCGTCGGCCATCTTGAAGGCGTCCGCGAAGGTCGTCTTCTCGTTGGCGATGCGGAACAGGTTCTGGTTCGGGATGATGATCAGCGTGTCGACATACTGCTGCAACTCGGCGATGCCCGATTCGGCCAGCCGCATGCGGTGCGCGCCCTCGAAATGAAAGGGCTTGGTTACCACGCCGACGGTCAGGAGACCGCGCTCGCGGGCCGCGCGCGCGATGACCGGAGCGGCGCCGGTGCCGGTGCCGCCGCCCATGCCGGCGGTGATGAACACCATGTTGGCGCCTTCGAGGTGACCGATGATCTCCTCGAGCTGCTCTTCCGCCGACGCCCGGCCGACGTCCGGCTTGGAACCGGCGCCCAGGCCGCGGGTCATGGTGGTGCCGAGCTGGACGCGCTTCTCGCAGAGCGATCCCTTCAGGGCCTGCGCGTCGGTGTTGCCCACCACGAAGTCCACACCTTCCAGGTTGGACTTGATCATGTTGTTCACGGCGTTGCCGCCGGCGCCGCCGACACCGAAGACGGTGATGCGGGGCTTCAGTTCGGGCTCGACGTCGGGGATGGTCACGTTGATCATTCTATGGCCTCCACAACCTTTTCATTTGGTTCGATGTTTTCGTCGCGGGTTATGTTCCCGGTTGGGTCCGGGGGGCTTTTTATTAGGCAGGATCGCTGTGGCGCGGCGGGAGCCTTTTGGGGTTCGGGGTCAAAGGTTCTCCCGCAGCCACAGGCCGACGCGCCCGAAGAACCCCGTGCCGGAGCCAGCCTCATGGCCCGCCACGGGAAGTTCCGCCGGATTGCGCACGGCATGGAGAAGAAGGCCCGCGGCGGTCGAATAGGACGGACCGCCTTGCGCCTCGTTCAGACCGGTGATCCGCGTCGGTCGCCCGATGCGGACCTGTTTGTCCATGATCAGTTGCGCCAGTTCGCGCATGCCCGGCAACTGGCTGGCGCCGCCCGTCAGGACGACGCGCCGCCCGACCAGCTTCGCGTAGCCGGAATGCTCCAGCCGCGAGCGGACATGCTCGAAGATTTCCTCCAGCCGGGGCTGGATGATGTTCACCAGATAGGACTTCGGCAGGTTGTTGGCGCCGAGGCGCTCCTCCTCGCCGACCTGGGGGACGTCGATCATCTCGCGCTCGTCGGCGGGGCTCTTGATGGCGCTGCCGTGCAGCGTCTTCATGCGCTCCGCATGGACGACCGGCGTGGTCAGCCCGCGCGCGATGTCGTTGGTGACGTGGTTGCCGCCCAGCCGGATGCAGTCCGACCAGACCAGCGTGCCTTCCGAGAAGACGGAGATGGTCGTGGTGCCGCCGCCCATGTCGATGCAGGCGGAGCCCATCTCCATCTCGTCGTCGACCAGACAGGCGAGACCGGAGGCGTAGGGGCTGGCCACCAGACCTTCGATGTCCAGATGGCAGCGGGCCACACAGGTCTGAAGGTTCCGCACCGCCCCCGCGGGCGAGGTGATGACATGGGCCTGTACACCCAGCCGCTCGCCGTACATGCCCTTGGGGTCGCGGATGCCGCGGCTGCCGTCCAGCGAGAAGCCCACGGGAATCGCGTGGACCAGCGCCTGATCCGGGCCGATCTGAAGGCTGCGGGCGTGAGCCAGCGCACGGCGCACATCGCCGTCCGTCACCTCCTGGCCGGAAACCGCGACCTCCGCGTTGAAGCCGTGGGAGATCGGGCTGGACACGTTGACGATCACGTCGCGGATCGTCTCGTTGGCCATCTGCTCCGCCGCGTGGACGGCGGCGCCGATGGAGGTTTCCGCCGCCTCCATGTCGATGATGGCGCCGGCGCGCACGCCCGTGGCGATCTGGTGGCCGATCCCCAGGATGCGCACCGCACCCGCATCCTCGATGCGGGCGATGAGGCAGCACACCTTGGTCGAGCCGACGTCCAGCGCGGCGATGATCCCGCCGCGGGTGGCTCGTTTTGGCTTTTTCGCCCCGTTGAAGCCCATGTTCAGCACAACCCTATGGCCTCGATGCGTCCGGTCGTTCGCGTTTCAGAAAGAGGGGTTCAGGAAGAGGGTTGGCGGAGGGTCATGTCTTCTTGCCCGGCTTCTTCTTGTTGTCCTCCTCCGTCCAGGGCAGGACGGCGGTTGCGGAGGTCTGGAGCACGGCGCGGTCGCTCTGGCGCAGGTCGATGGCCACGATGTCGCGGTCCAGGACCTGGCCCGTCGCGTCCAGCTCCGCCAACTGGCGCAGCGCGGACTGCATGCGGGCTTCCGGCAGTTTCACCACGACACCGTTCTTCAACTTCAGATCCCAGCGGCGGTCGCCGACCCAAGTGGCGGCGCTAACCTTTTCGCGCAGCGCCGGCACGTTGTCGAGGGCCGCGAGCAACTTCGGCACCTGCATCGGCGCATTGGCGCCGACAACCTGCGGAAGCGTCTCGATCCGGCGGTTGCCGCGGCGCGCCAACTCGGTCGCATCGGCCAGCGGGCGGCCTTCACGGTCGATGACGGTGAACTTGCGGTCGTGCTGCCAGATCGCCATCGGCTCCCGCTCCGTCAGGCGGACGAACAGGATGCCGGGCAGGTGCCGCTCGATGGAGGCCGACGCCACCCAGGGCAGGCTTTCCAGACGTTCCTTGGCGTCGGACAGCGTGACGGCCAGGATCGGGTCGCCGCGCTGCACGCCCAGCACGCGCAGGATGGCGTTGGGGTCGGTTTCGGTCCGGCCTTCGACCAGCACGTCGGCGATGGCGAATCCGGCGGACGCGCTGGCCTGGATCAGGCTTTGCTCCAGCGCCGCGGTGGTTTCCGCGAAGGTGCCGCGCTGCCACGCCGACACGGCCATGCCGGCGACGACCAGAACCGGCGTCAGCAGGATCGCCGCCTTGACCGCTGGTCGGGTCCAGCGCGGCCAGGCGCGGCGGCGGTTGCCTTTCTGGGCCGACTTCGCCATGGCGCGCGGCGGAACGGGCATGTCGTCGCGGCTCCGGTTCGCAGAGCCCCCGAAGCCGGCGCGGAACTGCGGATCGATGCTCAGTCGAGTTGACATGCGGCGTTCTCCACCATCCATGCGACGAGCGCCCCGTAGGAGATTCCCACGGACACGGCCTGTTCAGGAACCAGCGACAGCGGTGTCATGCCGGGCTGGTTGTTGAGTTCGAGGAAAAAGAGTCCGTCAGTCCCACTTTTACTGTCATCCCAGCGGAAGTCGCTGCGCGAAACGCCGCGGCACCCCAATGTCCGGTGCGCCAGAACGGCCAGTCTCTTGGCTTCTTCCGCGATGATTTCGGGAATCTGCGCAGGGACAGTATGGACTGCATGGCCCGCGCTGTATTTAGCCGTGTAGTCATACACCTGTGCTTCGAACCGGATCTCCGTTACGGTCAGGGCGCGGATATCACCGTCCAATCCGCCCATGACTCCGACGGTCAGTTCGCGGCCCGGAATGAACTCCTCGACCAGCGCGCGCTCGCCGAAGGTCCAGGCGTCGCCGACCGGGCTGTTCTGCCCCTCGCGCACCAGCGTGACGCCGACGGTCGAGCCTTCGTCCACCGGCTTGACGATGTAGGGGGCGGGCATCGGATGGGCGCCGCCGGTCAGTTCGCCCCGCGACAGCACGAGGCCCTTGGGCGAGCGCACGCCGACCGAGGCGAGCAGCGCCTTGGTCATCGCCTTGTCCATGGCGACCGCGGCGGCCCGCACGCCGGAATGGGTGTAGGGGATGCCGAGGAACTCCAGCACACCCTGGATGGTGCCGTCCTCGCCGCCGCGCCCGTGCAGGGCGTTGAACACCACGTCGGGGCGCGGATCGGTCAGCGCCCGAAGCAGCCCCTCCAGGTCGCGCTGCACGTCCACCGCGGTGACGCGGTAGCCTTCCTCCTCCAGCGCCTTGGCGACGCCGGTGCCGCTGACCAGCGACACCTCGCGTTCCGCCGACCAGCCGCCCATCAGGACGGCGACATGCTTCTTCATGCGACGGCTCCATTCCCTCTCCCCTCTGGGGAGAGGGTTAGGGTGAGGGGGTTGTGCGTGTGCCGGACCTGCGGGGGCCGCGAGACCCCCTCACCCCGACCCTCTCCCCAGAGGGGAGAGGGAGAAAGATTGCGGCGGATGGTCATGGCACGCCGACCCGCTTGATTTCCCAGTCCAGCGTGACGCCGGACGTCTCGAACACCCGGCGCCGGACCTCTTCGCCCAGCGCCTCCAGGTCGGCGGCGGTGGCCGCGCCCTGGTTGATGAGGAAGTTGCAGTGCTTCTCCGACACCTGCGCGCCGCCCAGCGTCAGGCCGCGGCATCCGGCCTTGTCGATCAGCTCCCACGCCTTGTGGCCGGGCGGATTCTTGAAGGTGGAGCCGCCTGTGCGGGAACGGACCGGCTGGGTGTCGGCGCGCTTGCCGGAAATCTCCGCCATGCGCTGCGCGATCTCCGCCGGGTCGCCGGCCTCGCCGCGCAGGGTGGCGCCGGTGAAGATGACGTCCTCCGGCACACCGGCATGGCGGTAGGTGAAGCCCATGCCGGCGTTGTCGTAGGACACGCGACTGCCCCGGCGGGTCACGCCCTGGGCGGAAACCAGCACGTCCTTGATCTCGTGCCCATAGGCGCCGCCGTTCATGCGCAGCGCACCGCCGATGGTGCCGGGGATGCCGGACAGGAACTCCAGCCCGGCGATGCCGTGGTCGCGCGCCACGTTGGCGACGTTCAGGTCCAACGCCGCCGCCCCGGCCTCCAGCGCCAGCCCATCCGCCGCGATGCCGGTGAAGCCGCGGCCCAGCCGGATCACCACGCCGGGGATGCCGCCGTCGCGGATCAGCAGGTTGGACGCCACGCCCAGCACCGTCACCGGCACGTCCTCCGGCAGCGCGGCGAGGAAGTCCGCCAGATCGTCGGCATCCTCCGGACGGAACATGACCTCCGCCGGGCCGCCGACGCGGAACCAGGTGACGTTCGCCAGCGGCGCACCGGCGGTCAGCCGACCGCGGCAGGCGGGCATCCGGTCGATGAGGAGGGACGTGGACATCGAAACGGTCACACCTTCCCCGACAGCTTGTCCAGCTCGCCCGGCAGGGCGTTGGCCCACTGGGTGATGTTGCCGGCGCCCAGGCAGACCACGAGGTCGCCGGGCCGCGCGATCTCGCGGATCAGCTGCGGCAGTTCGTCCGGCCCGTGCAAGGCCAGCACCTGACGGTGACCGTGCATGCGCAGGCCCTCGACGAGGCTGTCGCGGTTGACGTTCTCGATCGGCTGCTCCCCGGCGGCGTAGACGTCGGCCACGATCACCGCGTCGGCATCGTTGAAGCAGGTGCAGAACTCCTCGAACAGGTTGGCGAGGCGCGAATAGCGGTGCGGCTGCACGACGGCGATGGTGCGGCCCGTGCCGGCGGTGCGCGCGGCCTTCAGCACCGCGGCGATCTCCACCGGGTGGTGGCCGTAGTCGTCGATGACGGTGATGCCGTTCGACTCGCCGGTCTTCGTGAAGCGGCGCTTGACGCCCTGGAACTTCGCCATGCTGTCGCGCATCACCACGTCGGGCAGGCCCATCTCGTTGCCCACGGCGAAGCAGGCCAGCGAGTTCTGGACGTTGTGCGGCCCGTACATCGGCAGGCGGACGCCGATGATGGTCCGGCTCTCCCCGGTGTGGCGGTCGTCGATCACCACATCGTACTCGGCCCCCCCGGTGCCCAGCCGCATGTTCACGGCGCGCACGTCGGCCTGCGGGCTGAAGCCGTAGGTGATGATGCGGCGGTCCGAGACGCGCGGGATCATCGCCTGCACCTCCGGATGGTCGATGCAGAGCGCGGCGAAGCCGTAGAAGGGAATGTTCTGGACGAAGCTGTCGAAGGCGGCCCGCATGTTGTCGAAGGAGCCGTAATAGTCCAGATGCTCCGGGTCCATGTTGGTGACGACCGCGATGCAGGCCGGCAGCTTGATGAAGGTGCCATCGCTCTCGTCCGCCTCCACGACCATCCAGTCGCCGGAGCCCAGCCGCGTGTTGGTGCCGTAGGCGTTGATGATGCCGCCGTTGATGACCGTGGGGTCGAGGTTGGCGTGCTCCAGCATGTTGCCGACCATCGAGGTGGTCGTGGTCTTGCCGTGGGTGCCGCCGATGGCGATGGCCCATTTCAGGCGCATCAGCTCGCCCAGCATCTCCGCCCGGCGGACGACCGGGACCAGCGCGGCGCGGGCGGCGACGACCTCCGGGTTGTCGCGCTTGACGGCGGAGGAGACGACGACCACCGCGGCCCCGGCGATGTTCTCCGCCCGGTGGCCGATGCTAATCCGGATGCCCAGCCCGCGCAGGCGCTTCACGTTGGCGCTCTCCGCCAGGTCGGAGCCCTGGACGGTGTAGCCGAGATTCCTCAGCACTTCGGCGATGCCGCTCATGCCGATGCCGCCGATTCCGACGAAATGGATGGTGCCGATCGAGAGGGGGAGGGCGCGCATGATTGGATTACTTTCCGCGGCGGAGCATCAGACTGAGGGTGGCGTCCACGGCCATTTCGGACATGCCGTAGGGAAGGGGCTGGGTGCCGATGGTGACGTGCAGCCGGTCACGCAGGAAGCCGGCGCCGATGCGCGGCAGAAGCGGACAGAAGGGCCGGTTGCTCCAGGCGCCTTCGGTCCGCGTCATGTCGGCAGGCCAGTCGCCCAGAGACCGGGACGAGGGGGGCCGGGACGAGCGGCGGCGTGCGATGGTGCTGCGCGTAGCCTTTATCATTCCTCGGCCTCCTTGGCGTGGGCTGGGGCGTGGGCTGGGGCGTGGACTGGGGTCGGGTTGGCGACCATGTCGAGAACGGCATCGGCCAGCCGGCGCGCGGCGTCGGCCATGCCCCAGCCATGGGCGGCCTGCGCCGCGGCGGACAGCGCGTCCGGCGACTCCAGAAGCTCCGTCAGGCGGGCGGCCAGCGCGTCGTCGGTGAAGTCCGTCTGCGGCATCAGCCACGCGGCCCCGGCGGCGGCGAGCTGCCGCGCGTTGGCCGTCTGGTGGTCGTCCATGGCGTGGGGGTAGGGCACCAGGATGGCCGGACGCCCGATGCAGGTCAGCTCCGCGATGGTCGAGGCGCCGGCCCGCGTGATGGCGAGATGGCAGCCGGCCAGCCGGTCCGGCACGTCGCGGAAGAAGCTCTCCAGTTCCAGCCCGCCGAGTCCCATGCCGGCGTAAGAGCGGCGCGCGGTCTCCAGATCCTCGGGCCGGCACTGCTGCGCCAGATGGATGCGGGCGCGCAGTTCCGCGGGCAGTCGGCCCAGAGCCGCCGGGATGACTTCGGAGAAGACGCGGGCGCCCTGGCTGCCGCCCATCACGAGGATGCGGACGGGACCGCCGGGGGCGGGAACGGCGTAGGCGGCGTCGCGCTTGGCCGCGACGGCGGGGCGGACCGGGTTGCCGGTGCGGACGATCCGCGGCCGGTGCTCCTCCTTCACGGAGGCGATCTCCGGGAAGGCGACGGCGATGCGGCGGGCGGCGGCGGCGAGCATCCGGTTGGCGCGGCCCAGAACGGCGTTCTGCTCGTGCAGCATCACCGGAACGCGGGCCTGGGCGGCGGCGTAGACGGTGGGGACGGAGGGGTAGCCGCCGAAGCCGACGACCGCCGCCGGCTTCAGGTGGCGCATCAGCGCGTTGGCGCCCAGCAGGCCGAGGCCCATCTGCCACGCCGCGTTGATCTTGGCCAGCAGGTTGCCGCCGGGCGCGGCGGAGCGGATGCGGTGGACCGGTACTTCCGGCAGGCTGTCGCCGAAGGCCTGTCCGCGCTTGTCGGTGACGAGCGCCACGGCCTCGCCACGGGCCAGCAGTTCGCGCGCGAGCGCTTCCGCCGGGAAGAAGTGCCCGCCGGTGCCGCCGGCGGCCAGGACGATGGGACGTTGGGTATCGGCCATGGTCAGGTCACTCCGCCGGGCCAAAGCGTTTGCGGGTCAGCGCCAGCACCATCCCCATGCCGAAACCCAGCGCCAGAAGCGAGGAGCCGCCGTAGGAGATGAAGGGCAGCGTCATGCCCTTGGTCGGCATCAGGTGCAGGGCGGAGCCCATGTTGATCGCCGCCTGAAGGCCGAACTGGATCAGCAGCCCGCTCGCCGCCAGCAGAACGAAATAGTTGGTGTCGTTGAACACCCGCGCGAAGCCGCGCAGCACGATGAAGGCGAACAGCAGGATGATGACGAGGCAGAAGATCAGCCCCATCTCCTCGCCCGCGACGGCGAAGATGAAGTCGGCGTGGCTGTCCGGCAGCGAGTATTTCACCGTTCCCTGGCCGGGGCCGGTGCCCATCAGGCCGCCGTTGGCGAAGGCTTCCAGCGAGCGGCTGACCTGATAGGTGTCGCCGCTGGACGGGTCGAGGAAGCGGTTGATGCGGCTGTGGACGTGCGGCAGCGTGAAATAGGCGCCGACGAGACCGGCGACGCCCAGCACGCCCAGGCCGGCGACCAGCATGATGTTCAGCCCGGCCAGGAAGAACTGCGAGAACCACACCGCCGACACCACCACCGTCATGCCCAGGTCGGGTTGGAGCAGCAGACCGCCGACCGTGAAGCCGTAGAGCAGGATCGACAGGAGCGTGCCGGGAAAGCCCGGATTGGTGCGCGACAGCGAGAACAGCCACGCCGCGACCACCGCGAAGGCGGGCTTCACGAACTCCGACGGCTGGATGGACAGGCCGGGCAGGTGAATCCAGCGCCGCGCGCCCTTGATCTCCACGCCGACGACCAGCGTCGCGTAGACGAGCGCCACCGCGACCAGGAAGACCACCAGCGCCGCCCGCCGCACGCCGCGCGGACTGAGCAGCGAGACGCCGCACATGATGGCGACGCTGGGGATCAGCATCAGCAGGTGGCGTTCGACGAAATGGAAGGTGTCCTGGATGCCGATGCGCTCCGCCACCGGCGGGCTGGCGGCGGTGATCAGGACCGTGCCGAGCGCCATCAGCACCGCCAGCGCGGCGAGCTGCCAGCGGTCGACCGTCCACCACCAGCGGCCGAAGATGGATTGGTCGGTGCGGTCGAAGGTCACCATCAGGCGCGCTCTCCCGGTTCGCTGTTGCCTTCCAGACGGTTCACGGCGTCGGCGAAGGCTTCGCCGCGCTTTTCGAAACTCGCGAACTGGTCCCAGGAGGCGCAGGCCGGCGACAGCAGCACGCAGGCGCCGGGCAGCGCTTCGGCCAGCGCCAGCTCCGCCGATGCGTTGACCGCGACGTCGAGCGTGCCGCAGCGGGTGTGCGGGACCTTGTTGGCCTCCAGCCACGCGGCGAAGCGGTCCGACGCCTCGCCGATCAGGAATGCGTGGCGGACGCGGGGCATGTAGCCCTCCAGCCCGTCCAGCCCCGTCTCCTTCGCCTGACCGCCGAGAATCCAGTAGATCGGGTCGAAGGTCGCCAGCGCCTTTTCCGTGGCGTCGGCGTTGGTCGCCTTGCTGTCGTTGACGAAGCGCACGCCGTCGATGGTCCGCACCAGTTGCTGGCGGTGGGCCAGTCCGGGGAAGGTCGTCATGGCGGCGACGATGGCCGGGGCCGGCACGCCCGCCGCCTTGCAGGCCGCATAGGCGGCGGCGGCGTTCTGCCAGTTGTGCTTGCCGAGCAGCGCCGGGAAGGTGGCGAGGTCGGCCACACGCTCCGCCTTGCCCTCGGTGTCGTCGATCAGCCAGCCGTTTTCGGCGTAGACGCCGCCGGGCACCGGACCCTCGGCGGAAATCGGCCGGATCACCTGATCGCCCTTGGCCTTCAGCTCTTCCCAGATGGCCCGGCAAATCGGGTCGTCCACGCCGATCACCGCGGTGCGCGGCTTGGTCTGGCGGTGGAAGATCAGTTTCTTCGCCGCGACATAGCCGTCCATGCCGCCGTGCCGGGCCAGATGGTCCGGCGTGATGTTCAGCAGGACCGCCACGTCGAAGGTGATGGAGTAGGTCAGTTCAAGCTGATAGCTCGACATCTCCAGCACGTAGCTGCCGCCGGCCCCCATGGAGGGGAGGGACAGCGCCGGGGTGCCGAGGTTGCCGCCGACCGCGATGCGCCGCCCGGCGGCGTCCATCACATGGCCGATCAGCGTCGTGGTGGTGGATTTCCCGTTGGTGCCGGTGATGCCGATGTAGGCCGAATCCCGCTCCGACCGGGCCAGAAGCTCGATGTCGCAGACCAGCTCGATGTTGGCGGCGCGGGCGCGCAGGGCCACCGGATGGGGTGTCGGGTGGGTGTGCGGGATGCCCGGCGACCAGACGATGGTGGTCAGTTCCGACAGGTCCGCCGTGGTCAGGTCCACGACCTTGTACCCTTTGTCCAGGGCGGCGGCGCGGCTGGCCTCGTTGTCGTCCCACACCCACACCTCGGCGCCGCTCATGCTGAGCGCCTCCGCCGTGGCGAGGCCGGACTTGCCCAGCCCCATCACCGCCACCGGCAGTCCTTCCATGTAGAACAGGTTGATCATCGGGCGGGACCCCTCAGCGGAGCTTCAGCGTGGACAGGCCGATCAGGGCCAGGATGGAGGCGATGATCCAGAAGCGGATGACCACGGTGGATTCCGCCCATCCCTTCTTCTCGAAGTGATGGTGCAGGGGGGCCATGCGGAACACCCGCTTTCCGGTGAGCTTGAACGAGGCGACCTGGACGATCACCGACACGGTTTCCAGCACGAACAGGCCGCCGATGATCGCCAGCACGATCTCGTGCTTGGTGACCACGCTGACGGCGCCCAGCGCGCCGCCGAGAGCCAGCGAGCCGGTGTCGCCCATGAAGACCATGGCGGGGGGCGCGTTGTACCAGAGGAAGCCGATGCCCGCACCGACCAGAGCCCCGCAGAAAACGGCAAGCTCACCAGCACCGGGCACATGGTGAATCTGAAGATAGTTGGCGAAGATGGCGTTGCCGGTGAGGTAGGCGATCAGACCGAAGCAGGCCGCCGCGATCATCGTCGGCACGATGGCGAGGCCATCCAGCCCGTCCGTCAGGTTCACCGCGTTCGATGCGCCCACCATGACGAAGGCGCCGACCGGGATGAAGAACCAGGAAAGCTGGATCAGGAAATCCTTCACGAAGGGCACGGCCAGACCGCCGGACAGCGGCGGCGCCGAAACATACATGATGGCGGCGGCGGCCACGACGCCGATGATGATCTCCCAGGTCAGGCGGAAGCGGCCCGACAGGCCCTTGGTGTTGCGCTTGGTCAGTTTCAGATAGTCGTCGCCGAAGCCGATCAGCCCGTAGCCGATCGTCACCAGCAGCACGATCCAGGTGTAGGCGTTGGTCAGATCCACCCACAGCAGCGTGCTGATCGACACAGCGATCAGGATCATCAGGCCGCCCATGGTGGGCGTGCCCTTCTTCTTCATATGGCTTTCCGGCCCGTCCGAGCGGATCGGCTGGCCTTCGCCCTGCTTGCGCTTCAGCCACGCGATCAGGCGCGGGAAGAACACGAAGCTGATGACAAGCGCCGTCAGCACCGCGCCGCCCGTCCGGAAGGTCAGATACCGGAACAGGTTGAACGGCGTGAAGACATCCGCCAGGGGGAAGAGCAGATTGTAGAGCATCGTGGAGCGGTCAGCCTTTGTGTCCGTGCGCCGCGGCCTGATCCGTGTCAGCCGCGGGCGCCGTGCCGTTGTTCTTGTCGGTTCGGGTGTTGTCGGTGTCGGTGTCGAGGGCGGACAGGGCGTCCACCACCGTCGCCATGCGGCTGCCCAGCGAGCCCTTGACCAGCACCACGTCGCCGCCGCGCACCGCGCCGGTGAGGATGGGGGCCAGTTCGGCGCTGGTTTCCGTCCAGGCGCCGCGCATGGCGGCGGGCAGACGGTCGAACAGGGCGCGCATGTGCGGGCCGCAGGCGTAGACGGCATCCACATGCGCCGCGCGCAGCGGGTCGGCCAGTCCGGCGTGCAGAGCGTCGGCACGGTCGCCCAACTCCCGCATGTCGCCCAGCACGGCGAGGCGCCTGCCGCCCGCACCGGGATCGGTCGTGCCGAGCACCGCGAAGGTCGCGGCCATGGCGGCGGGGCTGGCGTTGTAGCTCTCGTCGATCAGGGTGAAGGCGCCCTGGGCGGCGTCGATGCGCTTGCGCGTGCCGCGGCCCTTCACCGGCTCGATGGTGGACAGCGCGCGCGCCGCGGCGGCCACGTCGGCGCCCAGCGCCTTGACCGCCAGCAGCACGGCGAGGCTGTTCATCACCCAATGCCGGCCGGGCAGGGCCAGGCGGTACCGGATGCGCTCGCCCATGACGGTCGCGGTCACGTCGCTGCCGGTGGCGTGCAGGGAGGCGTCCACCAGACGGGCATCGGCGTCCGCGTGGGAACCGAAGCTCCATATGCGGCTCAGCCCCTGGGTGCGCGCGGCGGCCAGAAGCCGCCCGAAATGCGGGTTGTCGCGGTTCAGAACGGCAACCCCGTTGGGATTCATGCCCTCGAAGATCTCGGCCTTGGCGTCGGCGATGGCCTCGACGGAGCTGAAGAACTCCAGATGCGCCGCCTCCACCGTGGTGATGACCGCGACGTCGGGCATCACCTGCCGCGACAGGGGGCCAAGCTCGCCCGCGTGGTTCATGCCCAGCTCGAACACGCCGAACTCGCTGTCCTCCGGCATGCGCGCCAGCGACAGGGGCACGCCCCAATGGTTGTTCAGGCTGCCTTCGGTGGCGAAGGTGCGTCCCTGCGCCGACAGGACGTGGCGCAGCGCCTCCTTCGTGCCGGTCTTGCCGACCGATCCGGTGACGCCCACCACCTTGGCCCGGGTGCGCAGCCGCGCGACGTGGCCGAGGTCGCCCAGCGCCGCCAGCGTGTCCTGTTCCACCGCCAGAAGAGAGGCGTCGCCCGGCACGCCGGGCGGGACGGTGCTGACCAGCGCGGCGGCGGCGCCGGACTCCAGCGCCTTCGCCACGAAGTCGTGCCCGTCGAAGTTCGGCCCCTTGATGGCGACGAACAGGTCGCCCGGCGCCACCTTGCGGCTGTCGATGCTGACGCCGGTCGCCGTCCAGGGGCGCGTCGCCTGACCGCTGGTGGCGGCGGCGGCGTCCTCGGCGGTCCACAGGACGGTCCTTGCCTCGCTCATGCTGCTCCAACCTCCGCCACGGCGGCCCTCGCCTCGGTCGCGTCGTCGAAGGGCAGAACCTCCGTCCCGACGATCTGACCATGCTCATGTCCCTTGCCGGCGATGACCAGGACGTCACCGGGCCGAAGGCTGCGGACGGCGGCGCGGATGGCCTCGCGCCGGTCGCCGATCTCCTCCAGGGCCGGATGGCCCGCCAGGACCTCCTTGCGGATGGCCGCCGGCACCTCGGTGCGCGGGTTGTCGTCGGTGACGATGGCGCGGTCGGCCAGACGGCCGGCAAGCTCCCCCATCACCGGCCGCTTCCCGCGGTCGCGGTCGCCGCCGCACCCGAACACCGCGATCAGGCGGTTCCGGGCGTGCTGCTTCAGCGCCAGCAGCACCGTTTCCAGCGCGTCGGGCGTGTGGGCGAAATCGACGTAGACCGCCGCCCCGCAGGGGTGCGTGGCGACGTGCTGCAGGCGCCCCGGCACGCCGTCCAGGCGCGTCAGGGTGTCCAGGGCCTCGTCACGGTCCGCGCCCGAGCCGATCACCAGACCGAGCGCGCACAGCACGTTCCATGCCTGGAAGCGGCCCGCCAGCGGCAGGTCCACGGTGAGATCGCGGCCCAGGACGGTCAGGTCGAGCCGCTGGCCGTGCGCCAGCGGTTCGATCCCGTTCACCCGAATCTCGCGACCGGCCAGACCGTAGCCGAAGACGCGGTGACCGCGTTGTGAACAAATCCCGGAAAGTTCGGCGAAGGTGCCGCTGTCGGCGTTCAGCACGGCGGTGCCGCCTTCCGGCAACACCCGCCCGAACAGCATCGCCTTGGCCTGGAGATAGGCCTCCATGGTGCCGTGATAGTCGAGATGGTCGCGGGTCAGGTTGGTGAAGCCCGCGGCCTTCAGAACCACGCCGTCCAGCCGGAACTGCTCCAGCCCGTGGCTGGACGCCTCCATCGCCAGATGCTCGATCCCCTTGTCCTTCACGGCGGCAAGGTCGCGGTGCAGCGACACCGGGTCGGGGGTGGTCATCCCGCCATATTCGTCCAGCCCCGGCCCGATCAGCCCCAGCGTGCCCATGCTGGCCGCCTTCAGACCCATCAGGTCCCACATCTGGCGGGCGAACTGGACGGTGGATGTCTTGCCGTTGGTGCCCGTCACGGCCACCACCGTGTCCGGCTGCCGCCCGTGGAAGGCCGCGGCCAGACGCGCGAACAGCAGGCGCGGCTGGTCGTCCTCGATCAGCGCGGCGGCGCTGCCGGCGGGCAGGGCGGTTCCCTTGGGCGCCACCACCGCGACGGCGCCGCGGGCCAGCGCGTCGGGGATGAAGGCGCGCCCGTCCGTCTTCGCGCCGGGCAGGGCCGCAAAGACGAAACCGGGCCTGACCGCGCGGCTGTCCGCGGTCAGCCCGGTCACCTCGACGGCGGGCCCCTCGATGGCGGAGGAGGCCGCGTCAGCGCGGCTTGTTGCCAGCAGGTGGGACAGAAGCAACGGTGCTGCCTTTCGGTTGGGCGGGCAGGGGCGATGGGGCGGGCGGGACGGTCTGGCCGAGGGCATTGATGAAGGTGGCGTTGATGACGTCGGGGGCGGTCTCGTCCACCGGCTGGACGCCCAGCAGCGGGCCGATCTGCTTCACGATGCGGCCCACCGCCGGGGCGGCGACCCAGCCGCCGGTGGCGAATCCGTAGGTCTTCTTGGTGCCCTTCGGCTCGTCCACCAGCACATAGACGATGTAGCGCGGGTCGTGCATCGGGAACGCCCCGAGGAACGACGACATGCGGGAGTTCTTGGCGTAATGCCGGCCTTTCTGCTTTTCCGCCGTGCCGGTCTTGCCGCCGACGACGTAGCCCTTGGCGTTGGCGGCCTTGGCCGTGCCGTCGGTGACCACGAAGCGGAACAGCCGGCGCATCATGGCCGAGGTCTTCGGGCTGATGACCTGTTCGCCCGGAATCTCCGCCGCGGGGTCGCGCTTCAGCAGGGTCGGGGGGTGCAGCACGCCGCCGTTGATGATCGCGGCGGCGGCGTTCACCGAGTGCATCGGGCTGACCGAGATGCCGTGGCCGAAGGAGATGGTCATGGCGTTGACCTCCCGCCACGGGTTCGGCACCAGCGGCCAGCCGTTCTCCGGCAGTTCCAGCGCGGTCGGGCGGGTGAAGCCCAGCTTGGTCATGAAGGACTTCTGGTGCTGCACGCCGAGCGACATCGCCATGCGCACCGAGCCGAGGTTGGACGATTCCTGGAACACCTCCGCCACGGTCAGGTTGTGACGGAAGGGATGGTATTCGCGGATCGTGAAGCGGCCGACCTGGATGTTGTTGATGGTGTCGAAGGTGTCGGACACGCGGATCTTGCCCGAATCCAGCGACATCGCCGTGTTGAAGATCTTGAAGGTGGAGCCCATCTCGTACACGCCGAGCGTCGCCCGGTTGAACAGCGTGTCCGGGTCCAATCCCGTAGGGTTGTGCGGATCGAAGTCGGGCAACGAGATCATCGACAGGACCTCGCCGTTGCGCACGTCGTAGACGATGCCAGTGGCGCCGATCGCGCTGAACTCCTCGATCGTCGCCTGCAATTCCTTCCGCATGATGTGCTGAAGGCGCAGGTCGATCGAAAGCTGCAACGGCTTCGGGTCGGCGGTCAGGCGCTTGTTGAACTGCTGCTCCACCCCGGCGAGGCCGTTGTTGTCCACGCCGGTGAATCCGACCAGATGGGAGGTCAGGTTGGAGGCCGGGTAGAAGCGGCGCTCCTCCCGCTCGAAATAGACGCCGGGCAGGCCCAGCCGGAACACCGCCGCCTGCTGCTTGGGCGTCAGGTTGCGCTTGATCCAGACGAACCGCTTGTCGCCGGTGAGCTTGGTCAGCAGATCCTTGTAGTCCAACTCCGGCAGGACGGTGGTCAGCTTGCGCGCCACCTCGTCCGGACGGCTGATCAGCTTCGGGTCGGCGTAGAGCGACTGCGTGGCGAGCGAGGTCGCCAGCAGGTTGCCGTTGCGGTCCACGATGTCGGCGCGGTTGACCGGCGGGGCGTCCACCTCCGCGGCCATGCGCGGGCGCGGCTCCGACGCGTGGTTGAACAGGGTCGCGTCCACCAGCTTCACGCCGATGGCGGTAAAGACCACGGCGACCATGGCCGCGGTCACCATCAGCCGGTTCCGGCCCTGCTCCAGCGCGACCGACAGCGACGTCCGCGGCTTGGAAGCCGGGGGCGGAACGCCATAGGCGCCGTGCGCGGGATCGATGCCGGGCGGCGGAACGTTCATCGGTTGGCTCCGAGACGGGCGACCAGGACGCCGATGCTGTCATGGGCCTGCGGCAGGGGCGGGGCGGCCTGGAAGGTGGCCTGCTGCGCCTGCTGCGGGCGGGGGGCGGGCGGCGGAGCCAGCGTCCTGGAGGTGACCGGCGGCTTGGCCGCGACCTCCGTCGGCTTGTTGGTCACCACCGGAGCCGGGGCGGACTTGGCGGCGGGCAGGGGCGGGGCCTTGGCCGAGGCGGGCGCGACGGCCGATGGGGTGGCCGAGGGCTTGGCCGGAGTCGGCTTCACCGGCGTAACCGAGGCCGGAATCACGCCCGCCCGAACGATGGCGCCGCCGCCCACGGCGCTGTCCCCGGTGGAGGCCGTCGCCACGCTCGGCGCCGTGCCCGGAGTCTGGTTGCGGACCATCGGCGGCAGCGGGGCCGGAGCCTCTTCCGGCGCCACGGAGGGAGGCGGGCGCATCGGGACGACGCTCATCGCCACGAACTGGCGCGCCTCGGTCGGCTGGAGCGCCAGATGCTCGCGCGACAGATTCTCCAGGCGGGTCGGGTCGTTCAGGAAGCTCCATTCGGCCTTCAGGACCTGGATGGCCTCCTGCTCCACCATGATCTTGCGGTTGAGCGCGCCCAGCTTCTCTTCCAGCTCCTGCACCTCATAGCTGGTCTCGAACAGGACGAAGCCGGCGGCGGCGATCAGACCGCCCCAGAAAAGCGCGGATTTGTACTTCATGCCGCCTCCTTGCCGGGCGCCGGGTAGGCCGGCGCCGCCGTGCGTTCTGCCGCGCGCAGCCGGGCGGAGCGCGCGCGGGGGTTGCTGTGGGCTTCCGATTCCGTCGGCACGATGGGCTTGCGCGACAGGAGCCGGAAGGACGGAGACCGCGCGTTCACCGCAAGGCTCGGCGCGTGTCGGGACGGGGAGGGCGGGGGCGAGGAGCGTTCCTTCAGGAACGTCTTCACATCCCGGTCCTCCAGCGAATGGAAGGAGACGACGGCGAGGCGCCCGCCGGGCTTCAGCAGCGACTCGGCGGCGGCAAGGCCGCGGCGCAGCTCGCCCAGCTCGTCGTTCACATGGATGCGCAGCGCCTGGAAGGTGCGGGTCGCCGGGTCGATGGCGTCGCCCTTCCCTTTCGGCACCACCGACCGCACCACGTCGGCCAGCTGCTTGGTGCGGGTGAAGGGGGCGTCCAGACGCGCGGCGACGATGGCGCGGGCCACCCGGCGGGCCATGCGCTCCTCGCCGTAATGGAAGATGATGTCGGCCAGCTCGGCTTGCGTGGCGGTGTTCACCACGTCGGCGGCGGTCGGCCCATCCCGTCCCATGCGCATGTCGAGCGGACCGTCGAATCGGAAGGAGAAGCCGCGCTCCGGCTCGTCGATCTGCGGGGAGGAGACGCCGATGTCCAGCGCCACGCCGTCCACCGATTCGACGCCGTGTTCGGCCAGCAGACGGTCCATGTCGCCGAATCGGCCTTCGACGATCTCCAGCCGGCCCGGATAGGCGAGGGCGAGCTTGCGGCCACGCTCGATGGCCTCCGGGTCGCGGTCGATTCCCCAGACCCGGCAGTCGGCCCGGTCGAGAATCGCGCGGGCATAGCCGCCGGCCCCGAAGGTGCCGTCCACATAGACGCCGCCGTCGCGCGGGGAGAGCGCGTCGACGACCTCGTTCAGCAGGACGGAAATATGGGGGGATGCCGGGGAGGCGGGGGCGGGGGTGATCATGCGCCCTCCCCTGCCCGGCCGGCGGCGGCGCGGGATGCCTTGGCGACGATCTGGCTCAGCGAAATGTCCTTGCGCACGACCTGGTCGCGCAGCGTCTGTTCATGGGCCTTCAGGGCGCCGGGCTCCCAGATCTGGAAGGTCTTGCGGCGGCCGATGAAGGCGGCTTCCTCGCCGATTCCGGCGAACTCCGCCAGTTCCTTGGGCAGGACGATCCGGCCTTCGGTGTCCAGCGAGACGGGGATCAGCTTGCCGAAGATGAAGGTCTCGATCATGTCGCGCTCGTCCGAATCCAGATCGGGGGATTCCAGGCTTTCGGAGAGTACGTCGAGATAGTCCTGATCGGCGCCTTCCAGCGCCTGATGGTTCAGCGAGGGCCAGAGATAGACGGTGCCGGGAGCCGACGTTTTGGCAAGCGACTGCCGGAACTGCGCCGGGATGGAGCAGCGGCCTTTCCTGTCAACTTTGTTGACGTATGTGGACAGGAAAATGGCCATCGGCCCGACGAACGCCCCCCTTATCCCGTTGCGGGGCCACGCCGTCGCGAGGCCCCTATCCGCTCTTTCCGCTGAACGCGCCCCGCCTGGCTACCTTGATTGGGTAGCTCCCCCTCCAAACTGGGCTTTCATGGGATAGCATGGGTCAGGGTGGGCGTCAACGCCCCCGCTAGTATTCAGATGGTGCTGTCAAGACTTTTCGCCTGATGTGTTGCCACCGTGCAAATAGGTGAACGGAATCGGCGAGAATCGGCAGTACATCGGCGCATCGATGAGGGAAAACGAGCCATTGTCCGGCAGAGTTCGCAGGATGTTCCATGAATTCCGCGAATGCTTACCATCATACGGCTTTCCATAAGGTCGAATCGAACCCTACGAATGGTATAGCCTGCGGGGTTAGCCTAGCGAGATATGCCATGGGACGGCATGGGAACTTGCCCCACAGTTATCCACCGGCTGTGGATGAAGCTGGGGAAATCCTGGGGCAGTGGGGCGCCGTCCCATGCCGCGGCTGCGGCAAAGGGGTAGGGCGGCGATTCGAAAGTGGTGGGGATAAGCGCCAGATGGCCTGTAAGCCGGGTTTTGTCCTCAGGTTTCCCTGATGGATGGCCATTCATCTGGGACGCCGGTTGCCCGGCGCCTCACGCAACCAACCCGGGCGGCGGCGCGGAAACGCGCTTGGTCCCAGACCATCCCAACCGATCGAGGATCGGCGGGGATGGCGGACCGTGCCGCCCCTATTCGGTCTTGCTCCCGGTGGGGTTTACCGTGCCGCCCCTGTTGCCAGGCGCGCGGTGCGCTCTTACCGCACCCTTTCACCCTTACCATCGGCACGAGGCCGGTGGCGGTTTGCTTTCTGTGGCACTTTCCCTAGGGTCGCCCCCGCCGGCCGTTAGCCGGCACCGTGTTCCCGTGGAGCCCGGACTTTCCTCCCCCGATCCAAAAGGTCGAAGGCGGCCATCCGGCCATCTGGCGCGGCACTGTTTATAGGGTTGCCGCCCGATTCGCAATGGCGTTGGCGGCTTGCTTGCCCTTCAGCGCCCGGTCATCCGCAGCAGGGCGCGCAGGCGGCGCAGCGTCTCCGGGTCGGCCTCGCCGGTCAGGCGTTCGGGGTGGAAATGGCGCTGGAAGGACAGCAGCGCCCGCGATTCGGTGGGGTCGTACCCATAGCGTCCCAAAAGCGCCGCCGCATCCTCGGCGGAATCGGCCGAGTCGTCCGCCGCGGTGGGACGGGGCCACAGGCCGATTCCCCGCGCGGCCAGTCCGGACCAGTCGAACAGCTCGCCGGGGTCCTCCTTGCGGGCGGGGGCGATGTCGCTGTGGCCGAGCACGTCGGCGGGGGCGATCCCATGCCGGCCCATGACGTCCAGGCAGAGATCCGCCACCGCGGCCATCTGGACGGCGGGGAAGGGACGGTAGCCGAACTCGTGCCCCGGATTGACGATCTCTATTCCGATGGAGCGGCTGTTCACGTCGCCCCGCCCCCGCCAGGACGACAGGCCGGCGTGCCAGGCGCGCCGGTCCTCCGGCACATGGGCGTAGACGGTGCCGTCCTCGTCCACCGTGTAGTGGGCGCTGACCTGGGCGGCGGGGTCGCACAGCCGCTCCAGCGCCGACTCCGCCGTGGGCATGCCCGTGTAGTGGAGGATCAGCAGCTCCACCCGCGCCCCCTCGGGCCGCGGGCCGTGGTTGGGGGAGGAGCGGTCGATGCATCCGGTGCCCGTGCGCGTCATTCCGGCTCCCTCAGGTGGGATTCGTGACCTTCGCCGCCACCGTCGCCGGACGGCGCTTCACGATGACGGCCACGCCGCCCACGGTCAACAGACCGCCCAGCACCAGACGCGGCGTGAAGGGATCGCCCATCAGCAGGACGCCCGCCGCCACGCCGAAGACGGGCACGGTCAGCAGATAGGGCATGGTCTGGTTGACCGAGTATTTCCGCAGCAGCGGGTACCACATCCCATAGGCGCCGATGGTCACCCCCACCGCCATGTAGGCGATGGACCCCCAACCCCACAGGGTGGCGTTGGACAGCGCCGCCATCTGCCCCTCCTCGAACAGGAAGGAGAGCAGCAGCAGTTGCGGTGCGGCGAACAGAGCCATCCAGCCGTTCAGCGCGAATCCATCCACCCCGACGATCATCTTCATCTGGATGCTGGCGACGGCGAAGGCGAAGCTGGCGCCCAGGATCATGAACAGCGGCACCAGCGACCCGGACAGCCGCGGCTCCCCCGCGATGACCATGACGCCGGCGAAGGCGGCGGCCATGCCGGTGGCGCGGCTCCAGCCCAGTGTGTCCTTGAAGATCAGCGCGGCCAGCAGGGAGGAGAAGGGCACCTGCGCCTGCGCGGCCAGCGAGGCGGTGGCCGCGTCGATCCCGTTCAGCCCGATGAACATCAGCGGGAAATGCACGGAACCCAAAGTCACCGACAGCAGCGCGATCGGCCGCACCGCGCGCCAGGGGATTCGCTTGAAGGGCAGAATCAGCGCCGCCACCGCGATGAAGCGCAGCCCCATGATGAAGAGGGGCGGGAACTCCGCCAGCCCCCATTTGGCGACGACGAAGTTCAGGCCCCAGATCGCCATGACCAGGAGCGCCAGCAGCGAATCCCGCAGACTCATCCCCGTCCGCCTTCCAGCTCCTCGCGCAGGGCCTCCAACTCCAGCCAGCGCTCCTCGGCGGCGGCCAGTTCGGTTTGTTTCACCTGCAACTGATCGGACGTCTTCTGGAACTTGGCGGCGTCGCGGGCGAACAGGTCGGGGTCGGCCAGCGCCGATTCGAGCTTCGCCACCTCGGCGGTCAGCTTGTCCATGCGGGCGGGCAGGTCGTCCAGTTCCCGCTGATCCTTGTAGCTCAGCTTGCCCTTCGGCTTGGCGGCGGCGGGGGGGGCGGCTGGCTTCGCCTTGGCCGGGGCGGCGGTCTTCTCCTTGGGCGGCGGGCGCTGCACCAGATAGTCGGAATAGCCGCCGGGATACTCGGCGATCACGCCGTCCCCTTCGACCGCGATGGTGCTGGTGACCAGCCGGTCGAGGAAGTCGCGGTCGTGGCTGACCAGCAGCAGAGTGCCCTGATAGTCGCCCAGCACGTCCTCCAGCAGGTCCAGCGTGTCCATGTCGAGGTCGTTGGTCGGCTCGTCGAGGATCATCATGTTGCTGGGCCGCGCGAACAGGCGGGCGAGCAGAAGCCGGTTGCGCTCGCCGCCCGACAGGGCCTTCACCGGGCTGTCGAGCTGGCGCGTGTCGAACAGGAAGTCACGGATGTAGCCGGCGACATGGCGCGGCTGGCCGTTGACCATCACGCTGTCGCCGCCGAAGGGGCACAGCACCTTGCGGATCGTGTCCTCCGGGTCCAGCCCTTCGCGCCGCTGGTCGAAATAGGCGGTCTCCAGGTTGGTGCCCAGCCGGATCGTTCCGCTGTCAGGCTCCATCTGGCCGGTCAGGATCTTCAGCAGCGTGGACTTGCCGGCGCCGTTCGGCCCGATCAGCCCCACCCGGTCGCCGCGCAGGATGCGGGTGGAGAAGTCCTTGACGATGGTCTTGCGACCGTCCGCCGTGTCGAAGCCCTTTGAGATATGGTCCGCCTCGATGACCAGGCGGCCGCCGCGCTCGGCCTCGGCGACGGCGAGCTTGGCCTGCTGGCCGCCCTTGATGCGCTCGGCGCGGTCGGTGCGGAGCTGGAGCAGGGCGCGCACGCGGCCCATGTTGCGGGTGCGCCGGGCCGAGATGCCCTCGCGCAGCCACTTCATCTCGCCTTCGATCTTGCGGTCCAGCTTCTGGGCGGCGATCTCCTCCGATTCGAACACCTCGGCCTGCCAGGTCTCGAACTCGGCGAAGCCGCGGTCGGTGGCGCGCACCGTGCCGCGGTCCAGCCACAGCGTGCGCTTGGCCAGCCGGTTCAGGAAGCTGCGGTCGTGCGAGATCAGCAGCAGCCCGCCGCGATAGGCCAGCAGTTCCTCCTCCAGCCACTCGATGGTGGGGAGGTCGAGGTGGTTGGTCGGCTCGTCCAGCAGCATCACGTCGGGGTCGCCGACCAGCGTGCGGGCCAGCGCCGCGCGCCGCGCCTCGCCGCCCGACAGGGTATTCGGGTCGAGATGGCCCGGCACCTGAAGCCGGTCCAGCACGGCGTCCACCCGGTGCGCCTCGTCCCTCTCGTCGGCGGGCAGGCCGGCGGCCACATAGTCGTGCACGGTGGCGCAGCCGGTGAAGTCCGGTTCCTGCGGCAGATAGGCGATGCGGGCGCCCGGCTGGGTGAAGACCGTCCCGCCGTCCGGCTGGATCATGCCGGCCAGCACCTTCATCAGCGTGGATTTGCCGGACCCGTTCCGCCCGACCAGACAGGCCTTGTCGCCCCGCCCGATGGACAGGTCGATCGTTTCGAACAGCGGACGGCCACCGAAGGTGACGGTGACGCCCTGGAGCGCGGTGATGGGAGCGGGAGGAGCCATGACCCAACGGTACGGTGTGCGGAGGTCAGCCTATATAGCGCGGCCCCCGCGCACCCGCGACACCCGATTGCGCCGGGGCGGCATTCCCTTCCCGTCCGCCATCACCCCCGCCCGCGCTCCTTTCCGATCCGGTCATAGGCGGCGTTGATGGCGGCGATCTTCTGCGTCGCCAGATCCACGAACTCCTGCGGCATGCCCTGGGCGATCAGAACATCCGGGTGGTGCTCGCGCACCAGCCGCCGGTGAGCGGCCTTGATCTCCTCGTCGCTGGCGCGGCGCGAGACGCCCAGCACGCCGTAGGGGTCGGATTCGTTCGGCGTCCCGGCGACATGATGGCCGGCGACGATGCGTTCGAACTCGGCGTCGCTGAAGCCGAAGATGTGGGCGACCGTGCGCAGATACTCGACTTCCGTCTCATGCAGTTCATCGTCGGCCTCGGCGATGGCCAGCAGGCTGTCGAGCAGTTCCTCCAGCACGGCGCGCCGGTCGTCGAACAGGCCGGCGATCTGCTGCGCGTATTCCTCGAACCCGTGGGTGTCCTGGCGGGCGAGGTCGAAGACGCGGCCCACCGTGTCCAACTCCTCCGGCGGGACGCGGAACAGGCGCTTGAAGGTGTCCACCTCCACCCGCTTCACCACGCCGTCGGCGCGGGCCATCTTCGCCGACAGGGCGATCACGCCGATGGTGAAGGCAATGGACTTGGTGGCGTCCGCCGGGCCGCACAGGCCGAGGATGCCGCGCCCCACGGCAAAGCCGGTGGCCAGACCGATCAGGCCCCCGATCGGGCCGCCGATGGTGAAACCGGCAGCCCCGCCCAGGACGCTCCCCCAGATGCTCATTCCCGTATCCGCCTTTCGACCGCTGGCCCCAGCATACCGGCTGTCCGGCACCGCGCCAACCGGCCCATCCTTTTGCGTTGTTTCCCAACATCTTCGCGCGCCGCGGCCTTTTTCATCCCTGCGGGGTATGGAATTCCCGGAGGGGGGCTCCTGTTGCTGCGCCGCAACAAGCCCATCCAACCGTCATAAGGGGGCTTGTCCTTCGGCTTGGCCTCCGTCATGTTGCATTGCAACAAACGAGGCGGCGATCAGGCCGCCGACGGGGGAAGCGGACGACGCAAGACAGTGCGATGTCCCGAATCAAGCGCCGTGAGGCCCCCCCATGTCCGCCATCCGCAAGCTCCTTCCCGCCGAATTCGGCCAGTACCGGGCGCATCTGCTGCGACTGGACAAGGCGGACCGCTACGCACGCTTCACCGGCACCGTCTCCGACCGGATCGTCGTCGGGCATTGCGACTCGCTGGACTGGACGCGCACCACGCTGGTCGGCCTGTTCGACCGGGGCGAACTGCGCGGAGCGGTGGAACTGTGCTTCGACCGCCTGCTGTGGCCGGGCGCGGCGGAGTTGGCGATCAGCGTGGAGAAGGGCTTGCAGGGGCAGGGGGTCGGCTCGACGCTGGTCCGCCGGTCGCTGTCCATCGCCGCCAACAGGGGCATCCGGCGCGTCCATATGATGTGCTTGGCCGACAACTCCCGCATGCGCGCCCTGTCGCGCCGCTTCGGCGGGCATATGGAGCGTGACGGCGGGGAATTCTCCATCACCTTCGACCTGCCGCGCCCTTCCCAGTTCTCGCTGGCGTTGGAAGCGCTGGAGGATGGAGCCGGCGCCGTGAACGCCGTTCTGGACGGGCTTCCGGCCCTGCTGAAGGCGGCCTGAGGAAACTTCCCTTCCTTTCGCGCACCCCGGCTTGACCCGCGACGGCGTATCGTCACACTCCCCTAAAGCCAAGACATCAGGGAGCGGGATATGGCGTCCCAAGCGCAGGGCCGGTGGCAATTCTGGATCGACCGCGGCGGCACCTTCACCGACATCGTGGCGAAGCGCCCGGACGGGTCGGTGGTCACGCACAAGCTGCTGTCGGAGAATCCGGAACGCTACCGCGACGCCGCCATCCAGGGCATCCGCGACCTGCTGGGACTCGCCCCCGGCCAGCCGATTCCGGCGGAGGAGGTGGAGGCGGTGAAGATGGGCACCACCGTCGCCACCAACGCCCTGCTGGAGCGCAAGGGCGAGCGCACCCTGCTGCTCATCACCGAAGGGCTGGGCGACCAGCTCCGCATCGGCTATCAGGCCCGCCCGAAGATTTTCGCCCGCCACATCGTCCTTCCCGAACTGCTGTACGAGCGGGTGGCCGAGGTGCCGGAGCGGGTGAAGGCCGACGGCACCGTGCTGAAGCCGGTGGAACTGCGCGGCGTGCGGGTGCAGTTGGAGCAGGCGTTCCGCGACGGCTTCCGCGCCGCCGCCGTGGTGCTGATGCACGGCTACCGCTATCCGGAGCATGAGCGGCAGGTGGCCGCGCTCGCCCGCTCCATCGGCTTCACCCAGGTGTCGGCCAGCCATCAGGTCAGCCCGCTGATGAAGATCGTCGGGCGCGGCGACACCACGGTGGTGGACGCCTACCTGTCGCCCATCCTGCGCCGCTATGTGGAGCAGGTGGCGGGCGAACTGAACGGCGTCCGGCTGATGTTCATGCAGTCGAACGGCGGGCTGACCGACGCGCGCTGGTTCCAGGGCAAGGACGCCATCCTGTCCGGCCCGGCGGGCGGCATCGTCGGGGCGGTGCGGACCGCGCGCATGGCGGGCTTCGGCAAGGTCATCGGCTTCGACATGGGCGGCACCTCCACCGACGTGTCTCACTACGCCGGGGAGTATGAGCGGGCCTTCGACACGGTGGTGGCCGGGGTGCGGATGCGCGCGCCCATGATGCACATCCACACCGTGGCGGCGGGCGGCGGCTCCGTCTGCTTCTTCGACGGGGCGCGCTTCCGGGTGGGGCCGGAGAGCGCCGGAGCCAACCCCGGACCGGCCTGCTACCGCCGCGGCGGGCCGCTGACCGTGACCGACTGCAACGTGATGGTCGGCAAGCTGCACCCCGCCTTCTTCCCCCACGTCTTCGGGCCGGAGGCCGACCAGCCGCTGGACGCCGCCATCGTGCGCGAGAGGTTCGCCGAACTGGCCGATGAAGTGAACGAGGCGCTGGGAACGGAGATGACCCCGCACCAAGTGGCCGAGGGCTTCCTGAAGATCGCCGTGGACAACATGGCGAACGCCATCAAGAAGATTTCGGTCCAGCGCGGCTACGACGTCACCCAATACACGCTGAACGGCTTCGGCGGGGCGGCGGGGCAGCATGTCTGTCCGGTGGCCGACGCGCTGGGCATGAAGACGGTGTTCCTGCACCCGCACGCCGGCGTGCTGTCCGCCTACGGCATCGGTCTGGCCGACACGGTGGCGATCCGCGAACGCGCGGTGGAAGCCCGGCTGGACGCCGCCCTGGTGGACGAGCTTGCCGTCACGCTCGCCGCGCTGGAGGCCGAAGGGCGCGTCGAACTTGCCCGCCAGGGCGTGCCCGAGGACCGGCTGTCCGTGCTGCACAAGGCGCACATCAAGGTGGAGGGCTCCGACAGCCCGCTGGTCGTCGATTTCGGGCCGCTCGACGCCATGGCCGCGGCCTTCGAGGCGGCGCACCGCCAGCGCTACGGCTTCATGATGGAGGGCAAGGCCCTGGTGGTCGAGGCCGTGTCGGTGGAGGCGGTGGGCCGCACCGAGAGCGCCGACGACGAGGATCTGCCCGATGTCACCGGCGCCCTGCCGCGCCGCCTCGCCACCGTCACCCTGCACACCGGCGGGGCGGATCGGGAGGCTCCGGTCTATGACCGCGACCAGCTTCGGCCCGGCAACCGGGTGACCGGCCCCGCCGTCATCAAGGAGAAGATCGCCACCACGGTGATCGAGCCCGGCTGGATCGCCGAGGTCACGCGCAAGAACCACCTCGTGCTGACCCGCTACGAGGACCTGCCGCAGCGCCTCGCCATCGGCACCAGGGCCGACCCGGTGATGCTGGAGGTCTTCAACAACCTGTTCATGTCCATCGCCGAGCAGATGGGCTTCACGCTGGAAAAGACCGCCTATTCCGTGAACATCAAGGAGCGTCTGGACTTCTCCTGCGCCCTGTTCGACGCGGACGGCGGGCTGATCGCCAATGCGCCGCACATGCCGGTGCATCTCGGCTCCATGGGCGAGAGCGTGCGCGCCATCGTGGAGCGCCGCCAAGGCACCATGAAGCCCGGCGACGTCTACATGCTGAACGACCCCTACCACGGGGGCACGCATTTGCCGGACATCACCGTCATCACCCCGGTCTTCGACGGGGCGGGCGAGCGCGTGCTGTTCTATGTGGCCTCGCGCGGGCACCACGCCGACGTCGGCGGCATCACCCCCGGCTCCATGCCGCCGGACAGCACGGTCATCGGCGAGGAAGGCGTTCTTCTCGACAACGTGCAACTGGTGGATCGGGGCCGCTTCCTGGAGGACGAGGTGGTCGCCCTCTTCACCGCCGGGCCGCACCCGGCGCGCAACGTGGCGCAGAACCTGGGCGACCTGAAGGCCCAGATCGCCGCCAACGAACAGGGCGCGCGGGAGCTTCGCCGCATCGTCGCCCAGTTCGGGCTGGAGACGGTCAACGCCTACATGCGGCTCGTCCAGGACAACGCCGAGGAGCAGGTCCGCCGCGCCATCGACGTGCTGACCGACGGCGAGTTCGTGCAGGAACTGGACAACGGCGCCGTCATCAAGGTCCGCATCACCATCGACAAGGACGAGCGGACCGCCACGGTGGACTTCACCGGCACCAGCCCTCAGCTCGCCAGCAACTTCAATGCGCCCACGGCGGTCTGTCGGGCCGCGGTGCTCTACGTCTTCCGCACGCTGGTGGACGACGAGATCCCGATGAACGAGGGTTGCCTGAAGCCCATCCGGATCGTCATCCCGCCGGGCACGATGCTGTCGCCGAGCTACCCGGCGGCGGTGGTGGCCGGCAATGTGGAGACCAGCCAGTGCGTCACCGACGCGCTCTACGGCGCGCTGGGGGTGCTTGCGTCGGCCCAGGGGACGATGAACAACACGACCTTCGGCAACGAACGCTACCAATATTACGAGACGGTCTGCGGCGGCTCCGGCGCCGGCCCCGGCTTCGACGGGACGGACGCGGTGCACACCCACATGACCAACTCCCGCCTGACCGACCCGGAGGTGCTGGAATGGCGCTTCCCGGTGCTGCTGGACAGCTTCCGCATCCGCCGCGAATCGGGCGGGGCGGGGCGCTGGCGGGGCGGCGACGGGGTGGTGCGGCGGCTGCGCTTCCTGGAGCCGATGACCGCCGCCATCCTGTCCAACCACCGCCGCGTGCCCCCCTTCGGCCTGAAGGGCGGCGCCCCCGGTCAGATCGGGCGCACCTGGGTCCAGCGCATCGACGGTTCGGTGGAGGAACTCGGCCCGCAGGACAAGACCGCGATGGGCGAGGGCGACGTGCTGGTCGTGGAGACGCCGGGCGGCGGCGGGTATGGCGAGGCGTGATGGTCGCTTGCCAGAGCGGGCGGCGGGGCTTAGCTTCTCCGGTCCTGCCATTGCGCATCACCGTGCCTGAAGGACCCCTGGGGGAGATTCCGTCCATGACCGCCGTACCCGCCGCCCAGCCTCGCGTCGCCTTCACCGACGAGATGAAGGCCGAATTCATGGCCCTGCTCGGGGACCGCTTCACCACCGCCGCGGCGGTGCGCGAGCATCACGGCAAGGACGAGTCCTACCACCCCAACTTCCCGCCCGACGGCGTCGCCTTCGCCACCTCCACGGATGAGGTCAGCGCCATCGTCAAGCTCTGCGCGAAGCACAAGCTGCCCATCGTGCCCTTCGGCACCGGCACCTCGCTGGAAGGTGGGGTGGCGGCGCTGGCCGGGGGCATCTGCATCGACGTGTCGGGCATGAAGGCGATCCTGCGCGTCAGCACGGACGATCTGGACGTCACCGTCCAGGCCGGCGTGACCCGCAAGCAGTTGAACGAGCATCTGCGTGACACCGGCCTGTTCTTCCCCATCGACCCCGGCGCCGACGCCTCGCTGGGCGGTATGGCCTCCACCCGCGCCAGCGGCACCAACGCCGTGCGCTACGGCACCATGCGCGAGAATGTGCTGGGGCTGACGGTGGTGCTGGCCGATGGCCGGATCATCCGGACCGGCGGGCGCGCCCGCAAGTCCGCCGCCGGCTATGACCTGACCCGCCTGTTCGTCGGTGCGGAAGGCACGCTGGGCATCATCACCGAGGTGACGCTGCGCCTCTACGGCATTCCGGAGGCGATCTCCTCCGCCGTCTGCCCCTTCAACGACATCCGCGGCGCCGTGGACACGGTGATCCAGACCATCCAGTCCGGCATTCCCGTCGCCCGCATCGAGTTGCTGGACGAGGTGCAGATGGACGCGGTGAACAAGTATTCCAAGCTGGACTACAAGGTTTCCCCGACCCTGTTCTTCGAGTTCCACGGCACCGCCGCCGGGGTGAAGGAACAGGCGGAGATGGTCTCGGCCATCGCCGCGGAGCATGGCGGCGGCGACTTCGCCTGGGCCACCCGTCCGGAGGACCGCTCCAAGCTCTGGCAGGCCCGCCACGACGGCTATTACGCCGCGCTGGCGCTGCGCCCCGGCTCGAAGGGCTGGCCGACCGACGTGTGCGTGCCGATCTCCCGCCTCGCCGACTGCATCCTGGAAACCAAGAAGGACATCGCCGAATCCTCCATGCTGGCCCCGCTGGTCGGCCATGTCGGCGACGGCAACTTCCACCTCGTCTACGTCATCGACCCGGACAAGCCGGAGGAGATGGCCGAGGCCAAGCGCCTGAACGACCGCATGGTGGACCGGGCGCTGGCCATGGGCGGCACCTGCACCGGCGAGCACGGCATCGGCTACGGCAAGCTGGAGTTCCTGGAGAAGGAGGCCGGCGACGCCTTCGCCGTCATGGGCGAACTGAAGCTGGCCTTCGACCCGGACAATCTGATGAACCCCGGCAAGGTCGTCCGGGTGTGAGGTGAGGGCCGGGCGGGGAGCGCCACGGCGCTCCCCGCCTCCTTCCGCTCAGCGCGTCAGGCGCTTCATCAGGCTGGAGGTGTCCAGCCGGTTGCCGCCCATCGCCTGCACCTCGGCGTAGAACTGGTCCACCAGGGCGGTGACGGGCAGGGTGGCGCCGTTGTTGCGCGCCTCGTCCAGGACGATGCCCAAATCCTTGCGCATCCAATCCACGGCGAAGCCGAAGTCGAACGTGCCGTCCAGCATGGTCTTGGCGCGGTTGTCCATCTGCCAGGACTGCGCGGCACCCTTCGAGATCACATCCACCACCCTGTGCCCGTCCAGCCCGGCCTTCTGCGCGAAGGCCAAGCCCTCGGCCAGCCCCTGGATCAGCCCGGCCACGCAGATCTGGTTGACCATCTTGGTCAGCTGTCCGGCGCCCGACGGCCCCATATGGGTGACGGAGCGGCCATAGCAGGCCATCAGCGGTTGGGCGCGGGCGAAGGCGTCGGCGTCGCCGCCCACCATCACCGTCAGCACCCCATTCTCCGCCCCGGCCTGCCCGCCGGACACCGGCGCGTCGAGGAAGAACAGGCCGCGCTCGCGGGCGAGGCCGGCCATCTCGCGCGAGACGGTGGCGGAGACGGTCGAGTGGTCGGCGATGATGGTGCCGGGCTTCATGGCGCTCATCGCCTCGCCGGCCACGGCCCGCACGTCGTCGTCGCCGCCGACGCACAGGAAGACAACTTCGGCCTCACGGGCGGCCTCGGCGGGAGTAGGGGCGCCGGCGCCGCCGAAGCGGGCGGTCCAGGCGTCGGCCTTCGCGGCGGTGCGGTTGCAGACGGTCACCCGGTGGCCGCCCCTGACGGCCAGATGGCCGGCCATGGGAAAGCCCATCGTGCCCAGCCCCAGAAAGGCGACGGAGCGGGAGTCGGTCGCGGTGTCGGCCATGGTCCTGTCTTTCTTTGTTGTGATTGGCTTTGTTGTGATCGGCTTCGTTGCTTTTGGCGGCTGCCCTCGGACCGCAAAGCTAGGCCGGTCCCGCCTTTCGATCAAATCCCGGATGATCGACGTGCGGCGGCGCCGTTCTCCCGTCCGGCATCCCAGGGCAGCGGCACTCCGCCACGGGAGGCATGGGTCTTTCGAACGAGGTTGTCACGCCGCGCGCTTGCTCCCGGCGCGTGATGTGTTAAGACGTTAGTGGCCGGGTTTGCAGCGCAGCACCCGGCATGTCGGCGCGACGGCGCCGGTGAACCAGGGCAAGAGCCAGGGCCGGACGACCCGGGCCGGAGAACAAGGGAAGGATAGCCGCATGACGAATCAGTCGGGTTTCCAGGATGCGCCGCCGGACGAGGGTTCCAACCTCACCGCCGACCAGGAGAGCGCCATCCGCGTCCTCGCCAACAGCCTGCACCGCCTGAACGACGCCGTCGTCAAGGCCGTCGAGGCCGGCGTGACGGTCGAGCTGATGCGCACCGCCCGCTATCACAACGCGACGGGCAGCTGGGGTGACCAGCTCACCCCGATGATCCGCACCAAGTAAGCGGCTCATCCCATCCTTACGGAAGGCCCCCGCCCGAAAGAGCGGGGGCCTTTTCCATTGCGGCGTCTCCGTCCCGCCCGACCGATGCCCGACCGATATGCCCGACCAATGTTTCCGTCGCGGTGAGGAACCCCAGCGCCCTTCGCCGGTTCCTTTCCAATTGGGCCGCAACAAGGGAACGGTCATGAAAGACGCTCAGAAACACATCCCGCAGCGTCAGGGACAAAGCGACCGGGAAGCGTTCTGGCGCATGCACTGCCTGTCGGAGCCGACCTTCACCGACCTGACGCATGGCATCTTCCTGGGGCTCGTCTGGTCGGCGGTGCTGTGGGCGCCGATGTTCATCAGCGTGCTGCTCTGACCTTCCCCCCGGTCAGGCGGCCTTTGCGGGGCGCAGCAGGGCGCGGATGCGGGCGGCGAGCTGGTCGGGAGTGAAGGGCTTGGGCAGAACGGCGGCATCGGCCTTCAGCCCGGTCAGCGATTCGGGGCTATAGCCGGAAATCAGCAGAATCCGGATGCCGGGCCAGCGTTCCTGGACCCGCCGCGCCAGATCGATGCCCGACACGCCATAGGGCATCACCACGTCGGACACGATCACGTCGAAGGCGGCGTCCCGTTCCAGGATCTCCAGCGCGGCGGCGCCGTGGTCGGCGGTCACCACCTCGAAGCCTTCCTGCGTCAGCCCTTCCACGGTGGCCATCAGGACCAGCGCGTTGTCCTCCACCACCAGCAGCCGCACCGGGCCGCTCGGCATCTTCTCCGCCGCCTCCGGCGCCGCTTCCGGCTCCGGCGTCCGGCTGGACAGGGGAAGGGTGACGCGGACCAGCGTGCCGCGGCGGGGCGCGCTGGAGATGGTGGCGTTGCCGCCCGATTGCCGGGCGAAGCCATAGACCATCGACAGGCCCAGCCCCGTCCCCTTGCCGTGCGCCTTTGTGGTGAAGAACGGCTCGAAGGCGCGGGCGGCGACCTCCGCCGGCATGCCGCCGCCGGTGTCGGTGATCTCCAGCACGGCCAGCGGGCCGTCCGGGGTTTCCTCCTGCCGGGCGGCGATGCGGATGCGCCCGCCCTCCGGCATGGCGTCGCGGGCGTTGATCACGAGGTTCAGCACCGCCAGCTCCAACTGGACCGGGTCCACCTCCACCCGCACCGGAGCGGCGGGAAGCGCCCAGTCCAGCGCGATGTCGGCGCGGATGGAGCGTTCCAGCAGGTCGGCCATGGCGCGCAGGCTGTCCCCCAGATCGACCAACTTGGGATCCACCGCCTCCTGGCGGGAGAAGGCCAGCAACTGTCCGGTCAGCGTCCGGGCGCGCTCCAGCGCGGTGCGGGTGCCGTCCAGATAGCGGGCGCCGTCCTGCCGCAGATGCCGCTCCATCAGATGCAGGTTGGCCAGGGCGGCGGTCAGCAGATTGTTGAAGTCGTGGGCGACGCCGCCGGTCAACTGGCCCAGAGCCTCCAGCTTCTGCGACTGGCGGAGCGCGTTCTCCAGCGCTTCACGGGCGCGGGCCTCCTGGGTCCAGCGGCGCACGGCCTGCATCTCGCTCTGCGCCCGGCGCAGCGCCAGCAGGGTGATGCCGACCAGGGCCAGCGTCGCCGGCACGGCGAAGGCGGCGTAGAGCAGGATGTTGCGCACCCAGCCGGCCCGGATCTCGTTCATCGGGACGCCGTAGGTGACGTAGATCGGGTAGGGCGCGACGTGCATGAAGCCGCTCATCCGCGTCACCCCGTCCAGTTGACCACGGGTGCGGAACACACCGTCCGCCCGTCCTTCCGCCATGACGCCGCGCAGCGCGCTGTCCGCCGCATGACGCATCTGTTGGTCGCCCATGGCGGGAAAGCGCACCAGAACGGCGCCGTCGCGGCGCACGAGGGAGATGGATTCCTCCGGATTGGAGACGGCCCGCCGGTAGAAGTCCACCAGATAGTCGGTCAGCACCGCGGTCACCAACACGCCGTTGAACGGCCCCTCCGGCCCGCCCGCGGCGGAGCGGCGGCGGGCGACGTTGAACTGCCGCTTGCCCGATCCACGGCCCGTGATCGCTTCGCCGATGAAGGCGCCGCCATCTGCGCCGCCATCTGCGCCGCCATCTGCGCCGGCGTCGGTGGTCGCCAGCGTGCGGAAATACTCGCGGTCGCCGACGCCGATCTGGGTGGCCGGGAACAGGCGGTTGTCGTTGCGCACCGTCCCGCTGGGGTCCACCAGCCCGACGATGCCGATCTGCGGCAATTCCTCGATCAGCGTGCGCAGATAGCCGTGCAGGTCCTCGGAGCGCCCGATCTCCTGCCAGCCCATGCCCGCGGTCCGCTCGTCCATCCGGTCGAGAACCTGCTCGACCGTATCGAGCACCTTCTGCGTGTGCTCGTGCAGGATCAGCACGGTCTTGCGGATGTTGCGCTCCGCCTCCGCCTCCACCTCGTGATAGTCGTGCCAGGCGATGGCTGCGAACAGCAGGATGGGGACCAGGACGGAGGCCACCAGAAGGGTGCGCAGCAGGCGCACCATTCCCGCCGATTCGGTTGCCAGGGCGTCGAGATAGCGAAGGGGCATGGGCTGCCGGGTTGGGGCGGGGAAGGCGGTCGAGGCGCCGATGGGGCGGGACACGGTGCGCGGACCGCCACGATCGGAAAGCGCCACGATCGGAAAGCTATGCCGGTCCGAAACGTCCGGCGCAACCTGAACTTTTCTTCGGCGCTATGACTTCCAGCGGAGGGAGGTGCGGGCCGCGGCCCTTGCCCATGGCCCCGCGGGGCGGAACCGGCGACAATGGCGCGGATTCACTGACCTTCGCCCGGGAGAACCGCAACATGCCCCTGAAGCCCATCGAACACGCCGATGCCGCCCCCGAGGTGCGCGCCGTCTACGACGACATCAAGGCGGCCCGCAACGTGCCGGACGTCAACAACTTCTGGAAGATGGCCGCCCATCACCCGCCCACGCTGAAGCGCACCTGGGACAGTCTGAAGGAGGTGATGGCCCCCGGCGCGCTGGACCCTTTGGTGAAGGAGATGATCTTCGTCGCGGTCAGCGTGACCAACGGCTGCGACTACTGCATCCGCTCGCACGAGGCCGCCGCGCGCCGGGCCGGCATGACCGACGCCCAGTTCGGGGAACTGATGGCCGTCATCGGCATGGCCAACGAAACCAACCGCCTCGCCAAGGGCTTTCAAGTGGAGATCGACGAGGCGCTGAAGTAAGGCGCTTCCATCACGCGATGTCGTCGAGGGCGTCCTCCAGCGACGGATAGATGCCCTCGACCAGCGAGCCGTCCACCCGCACCGGCCTGGGCAGGACGGCCACGGCGTCCAGCGCCCCGCGCAGCGTCAGCCCGGTGATCTCCAGAAAGCCGCCACCGTCGCCGTAGCGTCCGGCGGTCCATTCCGGGCGCTCCGGGTCGCCGGACAGGCGCCCGTCGCAGGTGATCATCTCGTGGGTGTCGTCGCCTCCGCGCCGGTTCCAGGCCATGCCGCCGCCGATGTCGCGGGGACGGAAGCCCCGCGGCTGGACCAGGGCGCGCACCGCGCGGGACACCACCACGGTCTTGGGATCGATCTCCGTGCCGATGGGGCCGCCCGCCGCCTGGGGTTCCAGTCCGATCGCCTGTTCCATGGGTCCGCTCCCCGAACGTTTCGTCTGGAACGAACAACAGGCGGGAGCGCGGCCTGTGCCGCGGCGCCGGAGGGGAAAAAGCGAAAGGGCCGATGCGTTGCCGCATCGGCCCTTTTGCGTACTGGTCGGAGAGAGAGGATTCGAACCTCCGGCCCCTGCCTCCCGAAAGCAGTGCTCTACCAGGCTGAGCTACTCTCCGGTCCATTCGGTGCCGCCGTTGCCAGCGTCGCCGTGGGCCGGGTGTATAGACCCTTTGCCCGCCGGCTGCAACGGTATTAAGCGGCATTTGCGGTATGTTTTTTTGCCGGGGCAGGGCGGCCGATGGCTGGGCCGGAAAAGCGAAAGGGCCGATGCGTTTCCGCATCGGCCCTTTGCGTACTGGTCGGAGAGAGAGGATTCGAACCTCCGGCCCCTGCCTCCCGAAAGCAGTGCTCTACCAGGCTGAGCTACTCTCCGGTCCGTCGGTGGCGCCGTGGCCGGCGTCACCGTGGGCCGCGTATATAGCTGCTCAAGCTGGGGGCTGCAACGTGAAAATCATCCCCCGCGGCGAAAAAGTTCCGTGCGCTTAGAAATCGCGCTCGATCACGAAATCCAGCACCTCCAGCAAGGCGGCCTTCACCGGCGTGTCGGGGAACAGGCCAAGCGAGTCCCGCGCGATGGAGCCGTAGTGGCGCGCGCGCTCCACCGTGTCCTTCAGCGCGTTGTGCTTGGCCATCAGTTCCTGCGCGTGTTCCAGGTCGCCGTCCTTCTGGTCCAACTCCTCCATGGTGCGGCGCCAGAAGGCCCGCTCCTCGTCGTTGCCGCGGCGGAAGGCCAGCACGACCGGCAGGGTGATCTTACCCTCGCGGAAGTCGTCGCCGACCGTCTTGCCCAGCTTCGCCTGGAAGGCCGAATAGTCCAGCACGTCGTCCACGAGCTGGAAGGCGATCCCCAGATTCATGCCGTAGTCGTAGAGCGCAAGCTCCTCCGCCTGCGGGCGGGCGGCCACCACGGCGCCGATGCGGCAGGCGGCGGCGAACAGCTCCGCCGTCTTGGCCTTGATGACCTCCAGATAAGCCTGCTCGCTGGTCTCGGTATCGTTGGTGGTGCGGAGCTGGAGCACCTCGCCCTCGGCGATCACGGCGGATGCCTTGGACAGGATGCCCAGCACGTCCAGCGACCCGACCTCGACCATCAGCTCGAAGCTGCGGGAGAACAGGAAGTCGCCGACCAGCACGCTGGCCTTGTTCCCGAACACCGCGTTGGCCGAGGCGAGGCCGCGGCGCAGATCGCTCTCGTCCACGACGTCGTCGTGCAGCAGGGTTGCGGTGTGGATGAACTCCACCACCGCGGCCAGCATCTTGTGATCCTCGCCCTTGTAGCCGCACAGGTCGGCGGCGGCGAGGGTGAGGACGGGGCGCAGCCGCTTGCCGCCGGCGGCGATGATGTAGCCGGCAAGCTGCGGGATCATCTCCACCGACGAGTGCATCCGCTGGACGATGATCTCGTTGACCGCGCTCAGGTCATCGGCCACCAGGGCGGTCAGATCGTCGAGCGGGGTGGACTTCCGCCGTTTCGGCTCGAGGTTGGTCACGACCGCCAAGGTCGACTCCAATGATGATTGACGTGACGATTTCCGGCAGGGAGCATAACGGCCTAGCCTCTTCGGTCAAGTCCGCAGGGCGTTTAAGGACACGGAACAGCCGGGATTTCATGAAGGAACTGCTGCGCACCACCGATCCGGTCCGCCTGAGCTGGCTTCTGGCCTTGCTGGCCGACGCGGGAATCGAGGGGATCGTTCTGGACACCCACACCAGCATCCTGGAAGGGTCCATCGGCGCCATCCCCCGCCGCCTGATGGTGGCCGAGGACGACCACGCCCGCGCCTGCCGCCTGCTGCGCGATGCGGGGGAGGAGTTGGGGGCGTAAGGGAGGGCGCCTCGTCGCCTTGTTCCCAAACGCCCCGCAGGCACCGCGCCATGGGGCACGGTGCCTGCGTGGAGAGTTGCTCGCGTCGCTTGTCAGATGGTCTGCGCGTCGTTCGTCTTCGCCTTGCCGGCGCTCGCCTTGAGAGCTTCAAGCAGCCCGTTGGCCAGGGCATCGCGGGTGCTGGCGCCCTCGCCCTGCGAACCGCCCAGTCCACCGCTTCCCAGGACGCCGCTCCCCAGTCCGCCGATGCCCCCCGACTTCTGGGCGCTTGCCGCGAGAGCCGATTGCAGCATGGACAGCGCCGCCTGCGCGTTTCCGGCATCGTTCGTGGCTTTGGTGCTGTCCGCCTTTGCGCTGTCCGTCTTGACGCTTTCGGGTTTGGCGTTTTCGGCGCTCCGGGGTTGCGGAGACGCGCTTGCTGCGGCGGTGGCCGGTGCTGGGGTGGTGGGGGGCGCCGTTTCCGGTGCCGCCGCTTTGGCTTTCGGCCCCAGACCCGGAACATCGGCGGCTTGCGCGTACTTGACGAAGGCGTCCTTGAAGACGGTCTGGTCGAAGCCGAGTTCCCCCAGCTTCATCATGGCGTTGTAGCCTTCCTCCGACCCGATGCCGTCGCCCGTGGATTCGCCGCTGGCTCGCTGCTGCGTCAGAAACTCACCCTCCTTCCGCTTCAAGACGGCGGCGGCGGCGTCCCCGAACAGCTCGGTAAAGCCCGGCTCGCCGCTGTCCTTGAACGCATCGGAGGCGGCGAAGGCGGAGGTGGCCTCCCTCAACTGGTCTCTCAACTGATCGTGGCTGATTTCGCCGCTCCCATAGGCATCGTGCGCGGCTTTGCGGCCCTGGGCGACCTGGTTGATGACCTTGTACGCCTCCTTCGGGTCGGGATGCTTCGCATAGGCGTTTTTGAACGCTTGATCCTCGGCTGCCGTGTTCGGCGTTTCCTCGACGTAACGGTTGAACGTTGCGTATTCCGCAAGCTGCTGCAGGCCGCGCGCGACATCGTCGGTGCTCGCCTTTCCGGAGGAGACGAACTCGTCAAGCATGCTGCGTGCCTTCGGGTCGAGATGCTTGAAAATCTCGGCCGTCTTCCCGGTGAGCGCCTGGCCCAGTTTGCTCATGGACAGGTTGTCGACGGTTTGTCCCGCCGTCTTGGCGCTTCCCGATGCGACTGGAGCGGACGAGACAGGTTTCCAATGTTCGGTGGTGACGTATGCGGACGTCTGTATGGAACCGCTCCCAATCACAGGCATGGCACCCTCCTCGCGGGTATCGTTGTCGTACATAGCACGCTATAGGAGATTTGCGGCGTCCGCAAGTGTGCAGGAAAAGGCACGTGAAGCATTCGTGGTTTGTGTCATCCGTATCGCTCAGCAATCATTGCCTTGTCCGCCGCATTATGGGTGGATTGCGCAAGATATTAGTTAGTTAGAAAACTAACCAATTTGTTAGCAGTCAACCGAATAAATCTATTGTGTAACTATGTATGTATATCAAATGTGTCAACTTGACGCATTTGATGATTACTATTTCTTGTGCACATTCGTTTATCTCTTGTAAAAGAGAAAATTCACAAGAATAAGGATACCAAATATGGCCACCTACTATGGGGATAGCGGAAACAATTACATCGGGCCTTACTCTGGTCCAAACACCATATTCGGGGGTGCCGGCAACGACACCTTGGAGGGGTATACCGACAACGATCGCCTGGACGGCGAAGATGGGAACGACCTGTTGCTTGGTTGGTTCGGAAACGATTCCCTTTACGGGGGGAACGGTTCCGACACGCTGTATGGCGAAGACAACAACGATCTCCTCTCCGGTGGGGAGGGTAACGATTATTTGCTGGGTGGAAACAACAACGACACGCTGTACGGCAATGCCGGCAATGATATACTCTGGGGAGATGACGACGATCTCTATTCCGGGTCCGACGTGCTGGCAGGCGGGGCTGGCGACGACACTCTGTTCGGCGGCGGCGAGAGCGACTTCTATATCTTCACGTTCTATGGCGATGGGAAAGACTACATTTACGACTCCAGCGGCAGCTATGACGAACTGCGCATCAATGGCGTGTCGAATCTGAGCGGCCTTCAATTCTTCAGGGCCACAGCCTTCGGGTCAACGAATGACAATAACGACTTGGTCATTCGGCGCGCTGGGGATACGGCGATGTCGGAATACATCGTCGTCGACGATTACTGGAGCGGCAGCGCGGCTGGAGCGGGGCGGATCGAGTATCTGAACGTCAATGGATCGTATTACTGGTTCAACGACGTGACGTCTTCGCTTTAACGGTCCCGGAAACAGACGAATGGAGCCGGGCGTCGGCACGGCTCCAACCGCGTTATCAGCCGGAACGCCCAGGAGGACCGCCGGGGAGGCTTCCGGACGGGCGGAGAATCGGCGCAGGACGAACCTGTGGTCCTGATAAGAATTCCTTTGTGAAAATCTTTGTGTCTCTGTGTCTTTGTGGTTCAACCTCCCTCGCCCATCCGCAGCATGACCGAACCCATCGACACGCTTCTGGACGGCCGCGTCCGCCTGCATCAACCGCAGGCCGGCTACCGTGCCGCCATCGACCCCGTGCTTCTCGCCGCCGTCACCGCCGCGCAACCGGGGGAACGGGTGCTGGATGTCGGCACCGGCACCGGGGCGGCGGCGCTGTGCCTCGCCGTCCGTGTGCCGGGCGCGGCGGTCGTCGGGCTGGAGAAGCGCGCGGAGGCGGCGGACTTTGCCCGGCGCAACGCCGCCCTCAACGGCTTGGAGGACCGGGTGACCGTCCTTGACGGCGATCTGCTGGCCCCGCCGCCCGAGCTTGTTCCCGGAACCTTCGACCGGGTGATGATGAACCCGCCCTATCTGCGCGCCGGGGCCGCCAGTCTTCCGCCCGATCCCTGGAAGGCCGCCGCGAACGTGGAGGGGGAGGCGGGGCTGACCAACTGGGTGCGCTTCGCCGCCGCCATGCTGAAGCCGCGCGGCACGCTGACCATGGTCCACCGGGCCGACCGGGTGGACGAGATCCTGGCCGCCCTGTACGGCGCCCGATTCGGCTCCCTCCTGCTCGTCCCGCTCTGGCCGAAGCCGGGGGAGGAAGCCCGCCGCATCCTGCTGGCGGCGAGAAAGGGGGGGCGGTCGCCGGCACGCTTCAGCGCCGGGCTGAAGCTGCACGGTCCCGATGGCGCTTACAGCGCGCAGGCGCAGCGGATTTTGCGCGACATGGAACCGTTGATCGCTTAAGCCGGCGCTTTCAATCCAGCCTCAACGCCACCATTTCAACCGGCGATGAACATGACGAATCTGCTCGCCAAACTCCCGTTCGGCCCCTGGCGCGACGCCGGGCCGATCGTGTCCGTCCTCCGCCTGTCCGGCATCATCGGTCAGGCCGGAGCCTTCCGTCAGGGTCTGACCATGGCCGGGATGGCCGGGTCGATCGAACGCGCCTTCGCGCCGAAGAAGCAGGCGGCGGTGGCGCTGGTCGTCAACTCGCCCGGCGGATCGCCGGTGCAGTCGGCGCTGATCGCCAAGCGCATCCGCGACCTCGCAACCGAAAAGAAGGTGCCGGTCTTCGCCTTCTGCGAGGACGCGGCGGCGTCCGGCGGCTACTGGCTGGCCTGCGCGGCGGACGAGATCTGGGCGGACGAAAGCAGCATCCTGGGCTCCATCGGAGTGGTCTCCTCCGGCTTCGGCGCGCACGAGTTCATTCAGCGCTACGGCATCGAACGCCGGCTCTATACCGCGGGGGACAAGAAGGTGCTGCTCGACCCCTTCTCGCCGGAGCGGGAGGACGGGGTGGCCCATCTGAAGGCGATCCAACTGGATATCCACGACGCCTTCAAGGCCATGGTCCGCGACCGCCGCGGCGCGCGTCTGATCGGGCCGGAGGAGGAACTGTTCTCCGGCGCCTTCTGGGCGGGACGGCGCGCGCTGGAACTGGGGCTGATCGACGGTATAGGCGACCTGCGCACCGTCCTGCGCGGCCGGTTCGGCGAGAAGGTCCGGCTGCGCGTGGTGCAGGACGACCGGCGCTGGTTCCGCCGCATGGGCTTCCGCGTGGCGGCACCGATGGGCGGAAGCGCGCTGGACCGGCTCGCGGCGGACCTTCCGGCGGCGGCGCTGGCCGCCGTGGAGGAACGCGCCCTGTGGTCGCGCTACGGCCTCTGAGCCGGGCGTTACTGGGTGACTTCGCGCAGGCGTTCGGACGGCGGTGGGACCGGCTCGCCGCTGCGGCGGGCGTTCTCGATCCAGGCGGCTATGGCTTGAAGCGCCGCCGTACTGGCGTCGGCGGGGGTGGCGCCTTCCGCGGTGCAGCCCGGCAGGTCGGGCACCTCGGCCACATAGCCGGCGCCCTGTTCCGGGGGCCGGGGGCGGACGATGACCGGATAGGCGCTGGCATTCATGAGGTTGCGTCTCCTCTTCACCGGGTTTTCATCCATTAGGTGCCGGTTCCGCGGCGGACGACAAGGATTCTTTGCGTCGGACCGCCGCTTCTTTCGAATTTCGCGCCATTTTCGGCGGACCAACCTTTGGGGGGTGAAAGGGCACGCTTGACCGCGCCACCCCACAGGCCCTAATCCTCCCTGCCATGTTCAGTCTTTCCAAGATCCTGTTCCTGATCCTGGTGATCGGCGCCGTGTGGTTCGGTTGGCGCTGGTACAACCGTGTCGGCGCGGTCGGTCGGGAGCGCCTGCGCGAGCGCGAACGGCGCGGTGCGGGAAAGTCCGGCTCCTCCGCCGGGGGGGCTGCGGCCCAGGTGACGGCGGAGGACATGGAGAAGTGCCCGGAATGCGGCGCCTATGTTGCCCCGCGTTCCGCCGTGGCCTGCGGCCGTCCGGCCTGCCCCTACGGGCGCTGAACCTTTAAACCTTGGCGGGCGCTTGATTCCGGGGATACCGCCGCGTATCGTGCGGCGCGTTTTTCCACACCAATCATAAGTGACCGCCGATGGCCTCCCAGAGCGGGTCTTCCCAAGACAGCCGCGGCCTGTCCTTTCAGGCCCTGATCCTCAAGCTCCACCAGTTCTGGTCGGAGCAGGGCTGCGTGATCCTCCAGCCCTACGACATGGAGGTGGGCGCCGGCACCTTCCACCCGGCGACGACGCTGCGCGCGCTCGGCCCGCAGCCGTGGAAGGCGGCCTACGTGCAGCCCTCGCGCCGCCCGAAGGATGGCCGCTACGGCGAGAACCCGAACCGGCTCCAGCACTATTACCAGTATCAGGTGATCCTGAAGCCCTCGCCCGCCAACGCCCAGGAGCTGTATCTGGAAAGCTTGCGGGTGCTGGGCATCGACCCGTCCCTTCACGACATCCGATTCGTCGAGGACGACTGGGAAAGCCCGACGCTGGGCGCCTGGGGCCTCGGCTGGGAGGTCTGGTGCGACGGCATGGAAGTCACCCAGTACACCTACTTCCAGCAGGTCGGCGGCATCGAGTGCGATCCGGTCGCGGTCGAGCTGACCTACGGGCTGGAGCGTCTGGCCATGTATGTGCAGGGCGTGGAGAATGTCTACGACCTGGACTTCAACGGGCAGGGCGTGACGTACGGCGACGTGTTCAAGCGCGCCGAGGTCGAGTATTCGGCCCACAATTTCGAGCACGCCAACACCGACATGCTGCTCCAGCATTTCAAGGACGCCGAGGCGGAGTGCCAGTCGCTGATCGCCAAGGGCGTGGCGCTGCCGGCCTACGACCAGTGCATCAAGGCGTCGCACCTCTTCAACCTGCTGGACGCGCGCGGCGTCATCAGCGTCGTGGAGCGCGCCGCCTACATCGGCCGCGTGCGCGCGCTGGCGAAAGCCTGCTGCGAGGCGTGGACCGCCGGGGGGGCCAAGTAAGACCATGCCCGAACTTCTGATCGAATTCTTTTCCGAGGAAATCCCGGCCCGCATGCAGGCGCGCGCGGCGGATGACCTCAAGCGCCTCGTCACCGAGAAGCTGGCCGCCAACGGCCTGAGCTTCGACAAGGCCGAGGCCCATTCCACCCCCCGCCGCCTCGCGCTGGTGATCGACGGCCTGCCCGAGCGCACCGCCGACGTCCGCGAGGAGAAGAAGGGGCCGCGCGTCGGCTCGCCGGAGCAGGCGGTCGCCGGCTTCCTGAAGTCCGCCGGCCTGACCAACCTGGACCAGTGCGAGCAGCGCGACACCGGCAAGGGCGTCTTCTACTTCGCCGTGGCGGAGAAGAAGGGGCGCGCCACCGCGGAGGTGCTGGCCGAGATCATCCCGGCGGTCATGGGCGACTTCCCCTGGCCGAAGTCCATGCGCTGGGGCACCGGCACGGTGCGCTGGGTGCGCCCGCTGCATTCCATCATCGCGCTGTTCGGCGGCGCCGTGCTGGACGGTTCCTTCGACCTGGGCGGCACGCAAGGGCGGCTGGCCTTCGGCAACACGACGCGCGGCCACCGCTTCCTGTCGCCGGACGCCTTCACGGTGGAGAGCTTCGCCGACTACAAGGCCAAGCTGCGCGACGCCCATGTCGTGCTGGACCGCGAGGAGCGCAAGGCCAAGATCAAGGCCGACGCCGAGGCGCTGGCCGCGACGGAGGGGCTGACCCTCTCCCCCGACGACGGGCTGCTGGAGGAGGTCGCCGGCCTCGTCGAATGGCCGGTCGCGCTGGTCGGCACCATCGACGAGACGTTCATGGACGTGCCGTCGGAGGTCCTCATCACCTCCATGCGCACGCACCAGAAGTATTTCGCCCTGCTGGATCAGGCCGGGAAGATGGCCCCGCGCTTCGTCGTGGTCGCCAACACGGTGACGGCGGACGGGGGCAAGGCCATCGTCGCCGGCAACGAGCGCGTCCTGCGCGCCCGCCTGTCCGACGCCAAGTTCTTCTGGGACCAGGACCGCAAGACGAAGCTGGAAGACCGCGTGGCCAAGCTGGCCGCCATCACCTTCCACGCCAAGCTCGGCACGGTGGCGGAGAAAGTGACCCGCGTGCAGGTTCTGGCCGCGGAGATCGCCCGCGCCATCGGCGCCGACGCGAACGCCGCGACCCGCGCCGCCCTGCTGTCCAAGGCGGACCTCGTGACCGAGGTGGTCGGCGAGTTCCCCGAGGTCCAGGGCATCATGGGCCGCTACTACGCGCTGGGCGAGGGCGAGAACCCGGCGGTGGCCGAGGCGATTGCCGAGCATTACAAGCCGCTCGGTCCGTCGGATTCCTGCCCGACCGCGCCGGTGTCGGTCGCCGTGGCGCTGGCCGACAAGCTGGACACGCTGGTCGGCTTCTTCGCCATCGACGAGAAGCCCACGGGATCGAAGGACCCCTACGCGCTGCGCCGCGCGGCGCTGGGCATCATCCGGCTGATCCTGGAGAACGGGCTGCGGCTGAACCTGACGCAGGTGTTCAAGGCCGCGCACGGCGCCTACACGGTCGGCGGTTTCGCCGCCGCCGAGGGTGTCGCCGCCGACCTGATGGCCTTCTTCGCCGACCGCCTGAAGGTCACGCTGCGCGATCAGGGCGTGCGGCATGACCTGATCGACGCGGTGTTCGCGCTGGGTGGCGAGGACGATCTCGTCCGCCTGCTGGCCCGCGTGAAGGCGCTCCAGGAGTTCGTCGGGTCGGACGAGGGGGCGAACCTGCTCGCCGCCTACAAGCGCGCCAGCAACATCGTCCGCATCGAAGAGAAGAAGGACGGCAAGGCCTACGACCAGCCGGTCGATCCGTCCCTGCTGACGCTGGTGGAGGAGAAGGACCTCTACGGCGCCCTGACCGACGCCGGAGAGACGGCCAAGCCGCTGCTGGCGAAGGAGGGCTTCACCGGCACCATGGCGGCTCTGGCCCGCCTGCGCGGCCCGGTGGACGCCTTCTTCGACAAGGTGACGGTGAACGCCGAGCAGGCCGACCTGCGCGCCAACCGCTTGCGCCTGCTCAGCCAGATCCGCGCGACGCTGAACGCGGTGGCGGACTTCTCGCGCATCGAGGGGTGATGGGGGAGGGTTAGGGTGGGGGCCTGTTTCGGCCGCTCCCCACACCCCAACAAAAAAGGGGCGCCCCGACCGGAGCGCCCCTTTCTCTTGTCTCCAGAACGCCTTACCGCGCGGCGCGGTTCGCGGCGCTGACCAGGGCGCGGAGCGAGGCGGTCACGATGTCCGCGTCCATGCCGACGCCGAACAGGGTGCGCTCGTCCTTGGTCTTCACCTCGACATAGGCGCAGGCCTGGGCGTCCTCGCCCTCGCCCACGGCGTGCTCGCGGTAGTCCACCACATGCAGGTCGATGCCCGCACCCTGGCGCAGCGCGTCCAGGAAGGCGTCGATCGGACCCTTGCCCGAACCCTTCAGCGTGCTGACCACGCCGTTACGCGACACCACCACGTTCAGCACGCGGGCGCCGGAGTTCGGGCCGCGCGGCTCGGTCGAATGCTCGATCAGGGCCAGCGGGGCGTCGATGTCCAGATACTCCGCCTTGAAGGCGTTGTGGATGTCGGCGGGGGCCAGTTCCTTGCCGGTCTCGTCCGCGATGCGCTGCACGATCTTGGAGAATTCGATCTGGAGGCGGCGCGGGATCTGGATGCCGTAGTCCTTTTCCAGCACGTACGCGATGCCGCCCTTGCCCGACTGGCTGTTGATGCGGATCACCGCCTCGTAGCTGCGGCCCAGGTCCTGCGGGTCGATGGGCAGGTACGGAACCTCCCACTTGCCGTGGTTGGACTTGCCCAGCGCCTTCAGGCCCTTGTTGATGGCGTCCTGGTGCGAGCCGGAGAAGGCCGTGAAGACCAGCTCGCCCGCGTAGGGGTGGCGCGGATGGACCGGCAACTGCGTGCAGTACTCGGAGACGCGGACGATCTCGTTGATGTCGTCGATGTGCAGCTCCGGATCGACGCCCTGGGTCAGCAGGTTCAGCGCCAGGGTCACCACGTCCACGTTGCCGGTGCGCTCGCCGTTGCCGAACAGGGTGCCTTCCACGCGGTCGGCGCCGGCCAGCATGCCCAGTTCCGCCGCGGCGACGCCGGTGCCGCGGTCGTTGTGCGGGTGCAGGGAGATGATCGCCGCGTCGCGGTTCTTCATGTTGCGGCAGAACCACTCGATCTGGTCGGCGTGGATGTTCGGGGTGGACATCTCCACCGTCGCCGGCAGGTTCAGGATGACCTTCTTGTCGGCGCTGGCGCCCCAGGTCTCCATCACCGCCTCGCAGACCTCCAGGGCGAAGTCCAGCTCGGTCCCGGTGAAGCTCTCCGGGGAATATTGCAGGACGATCTCGGTTTCCGGATGCTCGGCGGCCAGCTGCTTGACCAGCTTGGTGCCGGCCACGGCGATGTCGATGATGCCCTGGCGGTCCAGCCCGAAGACGACGCGGCGCTGCAACTCCGACGTGGAGTTGTACAGGTGGACGATGGCCCGCTTGGAGCCCTTGATGCCTTCGAAGGTGCGGCGGATCAGCTCCTCGCGCGACTGGGTCAGCACCTGGATGGTCACGCCCTCGGGGATCTTGCCGCCCTCGATGATCTCGCGGCAGAAGTCGAAGTCGGTCTGCGAGGCGGCGGGGAAGCCGATCTCGATCTCCTTGAAGCCCATCTTCAGCAGCGCGTCGAACATCGCGCGCTTGCGGTCCGGGCCCATCGGCTCGATCAGCGCCTGGTTGCCGTCGCGCAGGTCGACCGAGCACCAGACCGGCGCCTTCTCCAGCGTGCGGTTCGGCCACTGGCGGTCGGTCAGCTTCACCGGGGCGAAGGGCACGTACTTCTCGTGCTTGGCGGCGGATTGGGCGGCGGAATTGGCGGCGGCGGGGGTGGCGATGTGGTTCATGACGCTTGGTGATCCCTTGGGAGCCCCGGTTTCTGTCGGGGGCATTGTCTCGTGTCGTGTGGGGACCGGCGGGACTACGGTCGCCGAGCTGCCGGGCGGCTCAGCGACCGTTCCTAAGTCGCAGCCCCGGCCCCAGCCGGGAGACACGCTTCACCCCGCAAGGGCGCGTGCCGGAGAAACGCGTACAGTGGGTGCTCATGGGAAAACAGACACTTCGACCAGGAAAAAGGGCAGGCGAACGCAGGCGACCCGGACGCTCAAAGCGCCGGGGTGATAAGTCGCAGAAGGGCGTTCATGTGGTCGAAGCGGATCATGGGGCACACTCTGCGCAGGCGGGCTTGCGGTGTCAAGCCGCGATTTCAGGAAATCTTCCGTCGCGGAGACGGGTTCTCAGCCGAAAAACAGGCGGTAGAGGACCGGCAGCAGGATTGCCGTCGCCAGCCCGTTCAACCCCATCCCCAGCCCGGCGAAGGCCCCGGCCACCTCGTTCACCTGAAGGGCGCGGGCGGTGCCGATCCCGTGGGCGGCCACCCCCATGCCGAAGCCGCGCGCCCGCCAGTCCTTCACCCGCACGAGGTTCAGGACCCAGGTGCCGAAGGTGGCGGCGATGATCCCGGTCAGGATCACGAACACCGCGGTGAGGGAGGGCAGGCCGCCGATCTGCTCCGACACGCCCATGGCGATGGGGGAGGTCACCGACTTCGGGGCCAGCGACAGCAGCGTCCGCTCCGACGCCCCCAGCGCCCAGGCGATGGCGACGGCGCTCAGCGCCGACGCGGCGGAGCCGGCCAGCAGGGACACCACCAGCGCCACGGCGGAGCGGCGCACCTGCTGGAACTGCCGGTAGAGCGGAACCGCCAGCGCCACCGTCGCCGGGCCGAGCAGGAAATGCACGAACTGCGCGCCGTCGAAATAGGTGCGGTAATCGATGCCCGTGACGGTCAGAATTCCGGCGATCAGCAGCACCGCGATCATCACGGGGTTCAGCACGGGCCGCCGCCCGGACCGCTCGAACACCCACATCCCGGCCTGATAGGCGGCCAGCGTCAGGGTCAGGCCGGCGAGCGGGCTGGCCGACAGATAGACCCAGATCTCATGGAAATCGGGGCTCATGGCGTGTTCTTCCGATTTCCGTTTTCAGCGTCGGGGCCGAGGCGGCTCAGCGCGCTCATCACCCAGGCGGTCAACGCGACGCCGATCAGCGTGCTGCCCAGCAAAGCGGCGGCGATGGGCAGCGCCTCCTCCCCCAGCCGGCTCAGGTGCGCCATCACCCCGACGCCCGCCGGAACGAAGAGAAGCGACAGGTGGCGCAGGATGCCGCCCGCCGTCTCCTGCAACGGCGCGGGCACGCTGCCGCGGACCAGCAGGCCGATGAACAGCAGGATCATGCCCAGGACCGGCCCCGGTACGGGCAGGTGCAGCAGGCGGGCGGTCAGCTCGCCCACCAACTGGCAGGAGAGGAGAAGCGTCAGGGTGCCGAGCATCGGCGGGCTCCGGGCTTTTGCGGGACTGGCGGCACCCTAACCCCGTACGCCGCCGCAGGGGAGGGGGCAGGCCCTACCGCTCCAGCAGTTGAGCCTTGAGCCAGCCGCGCACCTCGTGGCAGACGGACTCGGCAGTCTCGTCCAGACAATGGCCGGCGCCGGGCATCAGGACGAGCTTCTTCGGCTCGCGCGCCATGCGGTGGACGTGGATGGAGCACATGGGCGTCAGCACCTCGTCGCCCTCGCCGTGGATCAGCAGGACGGGGCAGCTCAGATCCGCCACCGCGTCGGTGCCCAGCCCTTGGGTCGCCAGGGTCGCCACCGCCCAGACCGCTCCGCGGTTGGAGGCCGCGGCCTGGATCGCCACCGCCCCGCCGAAGGAATGGCCGACCAGCGCCACATGGTGGATGCCCATCTGGCCGAAGAAGGTCAGGCCGCACAGCGTGTCGTGGACCGCCTCGTTCAGCGCGCGCGGGTTGCGGTAGCGGATGCGCAGCGAGGCGATTCCGTCCGCCGCCAGATCCTTGGCCAGTCGCGGATAGAGCCCGCGGGCCGGTGAGTCGAACCCGCCGCCCACACCCCCCAGCCAGATGACGCCCGGCGTTCCCGCCGCCTTCCGCCCGTCAGGCGCGGGGCCGGGCACGGGGTAGAGGCGTGCGTCCACGGAGCCGCGGCCGGTGTCCAGGCGCACGGGGGCGAACGACTCGTCCACGGTTTCGCCGATCTGCGCCGACAGGAGCGGCATGGGCTTTCTCCGGCTTGCCAGGGTCCTGCGGATGTAACACCGCACCGGGCCCCCTGTTGCTCCGGAACCTCGCCGCACGGTCTCCGGTTGTGCCGAGAGGCGGTCCGGGACGCGGGCCGCGACGAACCCGCAGCCCGGCTGTTGGCGTCGGGCAAAGCCGTGCAACTGAAAAGAAGTGCGACCCATGCTCAAACAGATTTCGGTCGATACCGTGAAGCAGGCCGCCGACCTCGCTCATGAGGCCGTGGCCGACCGCCAGCGTTTCCTTGCCGGAATGCGCAACATCGACCTTGAGGAGCAGCGCAGCGAGCGCGGTTCGCGGAACCCCACCGATCTCGACGCCCTCAGCATCCTGTCCTCCGACGCCAGCGGGGCGCTGGACCAGCTGCGCCGGATGCTGGAGGAGCTGACGCCCGAGCAGCGGGTCGAACTGCGCGCCGTCATGATCGTGGGGCGCGGCGACTTCGCCGGAAACCAGTGGGACCGCGCGCTGGACGAGGCCGGGCGGGCGCCCGACGCCTCCCACTACACCGACATCGCGGAGCGGGTGGACCTGCACGACTACCTGATGAAGGGGCTGTATGAGCTGAACTTGCTGAAGCGGATGGACGGGCGATGAACAGGCAGCGTCGCGACGGAGAATCCGCCGAAACGCTCGAGCGTTGGGCCGCCATCCTGGGCGGCACGGCGCTGGGCTTCGCCGGGGCGCGGCGGGGAAGCTGGGCGCTGGCGGCGCTCGGCGGCGGTCTGTTCCTGGCCGGGGCGGCGGGCGTGCCGCTGTCCCGCCCGGTGCGCAAGGGCGTGATGCCCGGCGTGGCCGGGTTGCTGCCCGGCGGGCGGCGGGAACCGACGACCACGCAGGCCAACGTCACCATCGCGGCCCCGGCGGACCGGCTGTTCCGCCATTGGCGCAACGTCCGCCATCTGGCGGCCCTGTTTCCCCATCTCGACGCGGTGGAGGTGCTGTCCGACACGGAAAGCCGCTGGAAGGCCCATGGCCCCGGCGGCGTGCCGGTGGTCTGGACCAGCCGGCTGGACAAGCTGCGGGAGAACGAACTCATCACCTGGCACACGCTGGAGGGGGCGGATCTGCCGCACCGGGGCACCGTCCTGTTCAGGCCGGCGCCGGGCGGGCGCGGGACGGAGGTCAGCCTGACGCTGACCTACCATCCGCCGGGCGGTGTGGGCGGCGAAGCCGTGTCCCGCCTGTTCGGCGTGGCGCCGGAGCAGCAGGCGCGCGAGGCGCTGCGCCGCCTGAAGCGGATCATGGAAGCCGGGGAACTCCCCACCATCGACGGGCAGCCGAGCGGGCGGACCGGGGGGCACCGGATAGTGCAGGAGGCGGCGGGATGAGGGCGCTCTGCTGGAACGGCGTGAACGACCTGCGGGTGGAGCGGGTGCCGGACCCCACGATCCTCGGGCCGCAGGATGCGATCATCAGGGTCGGCCTGTCCTCGGTCTGCGGATCGGACCTGCACCTGATCGGCGGCTACGTCCCCACCATGCGGGCCGGCGACATCATCGGCCATGAATTCCTGGGCGAGGTCGTGGAGAAGGGGCCGGAGGTGATGCGGCTGAACCGCGGCGACCGGGTGATCACCGTGTCGATCATCGGCTGCGGCAAATGCTGGCACTGCCGGCACGAGGAATTCTCGCTCTGCGACAACTCCAACCCCCAGCCGGCTTTCGAGGAGATGGCCTACGGGCACTGCACCGCCGGCATCTTCGGCTACAGCCACGCCTTCGGCGGCTATGCCGGCAGCCACGCCGAATACATCCGCGTCCCCTTCGCCGACACCAATTGCTTCCGCGTGCCGGAGGGGGTGACCGACGAACAGGCGGTCTTCGTGTCGGACGCCGTGCCGACCGGCTACATGGCCGCCGACATGGGCAACGTCAAACCGGGCGACGTGGTGGCCGTCTGGGGCTGCGGCGGCGTCGGCCAGATGGCGATGAAAAGCGCGTTCCTGATGGGGGCGGAGCGGGTGATCGGCATCGACCGCTTTCCGGACCGGCTGCGCGCCGCCCAGATGAAGGCGGGGGCGGAGACGCTGGATTACAGCCGGGTGGACATATACGACGACCTGCTGGCGATGACCGGCGGGCGCGGGCCGGATGTCTGCATCGACGCGGTGGGGATGGAGGCGGACAGCGGCGCCTCGGCCCTGGAGGACTTGTACGACCGCGGCAAGCAGGCCCTGCGGCTGGAAAGCGACCGGCCCGCCGTGCTGCGCCAGATGATCCAGTGCTGCCGCAAGGGCGGAACCCTGTCCATCGTCGGCGTCTATGGCGGCGTCATCGACAAGTTCCCGATGGGGGCGGCGATGAACAAGGCGCTGACCTTCCGCATGGGCCAGCAGCACGGGCAGCGCTACGTCAAGCGCCTGTTCGAGCATATCGGGAAGGGCGAACTCGATCCGTCCTATCTGCTGACCCACAAATGGGCCCTGGACGACGCGCCCGAGGGCTACCGCATGTTCAAGGAAAAGGCCGACGACTGCATGCGCGTCGTCTTCGCGCCGTAGCGGCGCCGCCGCGGAAAGCCTCGGGGAGCGGGGTTGAGCCCTTTACGAGCGGGGCGGGATCGGCTCCAGCGGTGTCTCCCGCCGCCCGCGCACGGGCGCTTCCAGCCCCTCCGGCCTGGCCGCCCAGCGGACGGCGTTCAGGATCACGCGCTGAATTTGCGGGTTGTGGTAGGTGGGGTAGGTCTCGTGACCGGGCCGGAAGTAGAAGACGCGGCCCAGCCCCCGCCGCCAGCCGCAGCCGCTGCGGAACACCTCGCCGCCCTGGAACCAGCTCAGAAAGACCAGATCGTCCGGCGGCGGGACGTCGAAGGGCTCGCCGTACATCTCCTCCCGGTCCAACGCGATGAAATCGGAAATGCCCGCCGCCACCGGGTGGCCGG
>JAEYPE010000260.1 GCA_023411035.1 Pseudomonadota bacterium | reverse complement strand
CAGCAGCAGGGACAGGGCGGCCAGGGGCTGGCGCAGGTCGTGGCTGGCCGCGGCGAACAGGCGACCCGCCAGGTCGGCGGCCCTCGCGGACCCGCCCTCGGCGGTGCGCCGGACGAAGCCGCCGCCGCTCAACGGCCAGTCGGTGACGGTGTGGCCGGGCGGCAGGCGGCGGAACAGGGGGGCCAGCGCCTCCGGCAAGGCGCCGCGGGCCAGAAGAAGGTCGGCGCCGGGCAGCGCCTCCGCCTCCTCGTTCCAGGCGGACAGCCGGTCGTCGGCGTCGAAGACCAGGACCGCGCCACGTCGCCCTGCGCCTTGCGGATAGGCTCCCTCGCTCGTCACGGGCCGGCATCTCCCAATGCGTGCACACTGTCTGCGGCGACCTGAACGGTCCCATGCGGACAGGCTACGGAACCGGCGCCCAGGATCAAGCCCGCCGTTCGTCCGAGTACCCGGCAAGCACCCGGCGGCCACTCTGGAAGGTTGCCCTGCACCGTTACCGCCCCGCTCTTCGCCGCCCCGAGTAATTTGGTAAATTTTTATAAAAAATTCAGGAAAAGACAATAAACAACAGAGAAAATCCCGCAGGAACAGGGTAAATTGAAGCAATTTGCCGATTGCATGTTCTCGGAATCTTTTCGAATATGCCATCCGATGGATGCCGCGACCAAAATCACTTTCTGCGATCAGCAAACGGAGGCGACGGCGCCGACTGGCGTGGATTATCGCGTGCCTTTGCATGGCGACGGGTCGGCCGGTGGCACGCTGGCCGGTGACGCGCTGATGGCCGCGGCGATGGCAGCCCTGGCCGACGGCACGGGTGTGCTGGCCGCGGTCCTTGGCGGCGGAGGCGCCATCGAGGATTTCGAATGGCTAACGGCCAACCGCGCGGCGGAGCGGCTGTTCGGACACCCGTTGGCCGGGCGCCGGCTGCGCGCGGACGACCTTCAGGACGGCGAGGGGGCGGGTTTGTTCGCCTGCCTCGCCGATTGCGTGGCGGAGAAGCAGGCGGTGCGCCGCATGGTGCTCGCCCCCGGCGGCGCGCGCTGGCGGATCGCCGCCACGCCCTTCGACGCGGGGGTCGCGGCGCCCACGGTCTGCGTGACGCTTGTGGAGCTTGGCCCGGAGATTCCCGCCGTGCCGGAATCCGACCGCGCCCACCAGGCGAAGGCGGAATTCCTGGCGCACATGAGTCACGAGCTGCGCACCCCGCTGAACGCGGTGCTCGGCTTTTCCGAAGTGCTGCTGGCGGAGACCTTCGGCCCGCTCGGTTCCCCCCGCTACCGCAGCTACGCCGAGGACATTCACGCCAGCGGCGCGCACCTTCTCTCGCTGATCGACGGCATCCTGCACCTGTCCCAGAACGAGACCGCCCGCACGGAAATGCAGGAGGAGGCCATCAACGTGGCCGACGCCGCCCGTCAGGCGCTGGCCCAGGTCGGCGACAAGGCCGTGGCCCGCGGCGTGGACATCGGGGAGGATCTGTCCGGCGATCTGCCCCTGCTCTACGGCGACGCCCGCGCGCTTCAGCGGATGCTGACGAACCTGCTGTCCAACGCGGTGAAGTTCACCCCATCCGGCGGGCAGGTGATGCTGTCGGCCAGCCCCATGCCGGACGGTGGGATCGGGCTGATGGTCGCCGACACCGGCACCGGAATCGCCGAGGACGACTTGGCCCGCGTCATGGAGCCCTTCGGCAGCGCCAACATGACCGTTCCCCACAGCGCCAGCGGAACGGGCATCGGCCTGCCCGTGGTCAAGCGGCTGATGGAGATGCATGGCGGGCGGCTGGACCTGTACAGCGAACCCGGCGCCGGCACTACGGCCATCCTGATGTTCCCGCCACGGCGCACCCTGCCTCACGCCGGCACCCAGGCGGACGCCCGCGCCTGACCCTTTCGCGTATCCCGGATTCGTCAAAAGACCCTTGGCAAAAGACCCTTGGCAAAGGCGCGAAGCCGGGTCATGGTGCCGCCTTCGTTCCCGAAGCGTTCCATCAGAAAATGGCCGATATCCTGTTGCACGGCGGCGAGCCGCCGATCTCTGCCGGCGGCGCCGTCCCCATCTTCCGCGGGGTGCGCCGGGCGCTGGCCGCGCGCGGCTTCGTCAGCATGGCGGAATTCCGGCTGGCCAGCGGGCGGCGCGCCGACGTCCTGGCGATGGACGATGCCGGCACCGTCGTGATCGTCGAGGTGAAAAGCTGCGTGGCCGATTTCCGGACCGACCAGAAATGGCCGGAATACCGGGATTGGTGCGACGTCTTTTACTTCGCCGTGGACGACGCCTTCCCGGCGGAGCTGATCCCCGACGACTGCGGGCTGATGGTGGCCGACGCCTACGGCGCGGAAATCCTGCGGGAGGCGCCGGAACATCGGCTGGCCCCGGCGCGGCGCAAGGCGCTGACCCTGCGCGCCGCCCTGACCGGGGCCGCGCGGCTGCACCGGATCGAGGACCCGTCCTGGACCCAGGGCACCTCTCCGGTGTGAGCGCCCGGTGTGACCGAAGCCCCATGGCAAAGCCTTACCAACCCGGTATAAGCTCCGCCGTGAACGGGAACGGGCGGACGGACATGCACGCAGAGGATGCCGGGCCAGCCACTGGGATATGGAACCGAGGCCAGGGCCAACCCCTGCGGGGCGGCGGCCCGTGGATCGGCGCGCTGGCTCTGGCCGCGCTGCTGGCCGGCGCCGGGGCCGGCGGTTCCGCATGGCTTGCCCTGACGGAGATGGACGCCCGCGCCCGCGCCCAGGCCGCCCGCAGCCTGGACGAGGCGTTCGGCCTCATGCGCGTCGCGGAGCTGGCCGCCGGCCTGTCCTCCAACGCGGCGGAGATGGAATCCGCGGACACCGCCCTGCGCCGGCAGGCCGCCCACAACGCGCTTCACCAGCGGATGCAGCAACTCGACGCGTTGCTGGACGCCCTGCCGTGGGACCGGCGCGCGGAACTGCGGGTCACCGCCCTGGACATCCGCGCGGAGGCGGATGAGCTGAACGCCACGGTGGCACGCCGTCTGGCCGTGGAGCGCAGTCTTCAGGAACTGACCGAACAGGTGGCGGGCCGCAGCGAGGCTCTGGCGGCAGCGCTCGCCAAGCATCACGCTCCGTTGCCGGACGGCGAACTGCTGCGCCGGGTCGACGATGCGCGGCTAGCGGTGGCCCTCCGGCTGATCGCCGCCGGGACGGCGCCGGTTTCCGCCGCGGCGCCGGGCGAATTCCGCAAGGCTGCCGCGGCGCTGTTCGACGCGCTGGACGATCTGCCCATCGCCCCTGACAGCCCGCGCCGCGCCGACACCGCGCGGCAGCTCGTGGCGCTGGGGCTGGACCAGCAGAACGTCTTCGAACTGCGGCGGGAGCAGGTGGCTCTCACCGACAAGGCGGTGGGGACCGCCACGCTGCTGCGCGGCACCGCCATGGACCTCGCCAATCTGGCCAGCCGCGGCGCGCTGGCCCTGCGCGACGGGCTGCGGGACGGAACCGCCCCGGTCCTCCACCGGACGGACACGGATCTGGTTGCCGCCGTATCAGCCGGCATCGGGCTGGCCGTCTTCGCGGTGGGGCTGGGCACGGTCCGGCTGCACGCCCGGCGAAAGGCCCGGCCCGATCCGGTCCAACCGGCCCTGCCCGACGCGCCGTCCGACAGGCCGTCGCTGCGCATCCTTCTGGCGGAGGACGAGCCGATCAGCCAGCGGACCACCGCCGCGCTGCTGAGCCGCGCCGGGCACGAGACAACGGTCGTGGGCGACGGGCGGGCCGCTCTGGCGGCGGTGGAGCGGGACCGCTACGACCTCGTCCTGATGGACATGCAGATGCCGGAGATGGACGGGGTCGAAGCGATCCGCCGCATCCGCGCCCTTCCCGACACCACCGGAACCGGTGCGGCGGGGCTGCGCATCGTGGCGCTGACCGCCTCCGCCGTGCCCGGCGCGGCGGAGCTTTGCCGGGCCGCGGGGGCCGACGCCGTTCTGGAGAAGCCGCTGCGCCTGTCCTCGCTCGCCGCCCTGCTGGACCGCCTGTCCGCTGGACCGGACGCCGCCCCTGCCCCGCCGGACCAGGACTCCGGACTTCCCACATTTGACGAGGACGCCATCCGCCAGATGCGCGACCATTTGCCGGCGGACCGGGTGGCCACCCTGGTGACCAACACCCTCGTCACGCTGCGCGGCTATCACGCCGCGCTCGAACAGGCCTGGAACGCCGGGGACCGGGCGACCGCCGGGGCGATGGCCCACAAGATCGCCGGGGTGGCCGGCATCTACGGCTGCGGGGCGCTGCGGGGCGCCGCGCGGTCGCTGGAGCGCGCCCTGGAAACCGGCGAGGGCGACCCCGCCGCCCTGTTCCGTGCGCTGGACGCCGCCGTTCCGCCCGCGCTGTCCGCGCTGGACCGGTGGAGCGGCGGTTAGCGCACCGCCACCGGCTGGCCCGGCCCCTTGCCTTCCGGAATGTCCGACCGTCCGGCGCCCAGTTCCTTCTGCATCATGACCACGTCCAGCCAGCGCCCGAACTTCAGCCCCGCGGCCTCCACCACGCCGCAGGTGCGGAAGCCCAGCGCGGTGTGCAGCCCGATCGACCCGGCGTTCTCCGAACCGCCGACCAGCGCCACCATCTGGCGATAGCCCCGGTCCGTGCAGCGGTCGACCAGCGCCTGGAGCAGCAGACGCCCGAGGCCCCGGCCGCGTGCCTCCTCCGCGATGTAGACGGAGTCCTGGATGGTGAACCGGTAGGCGGAGCGGACGTGGTAGGCGCTACCGTAGGCGTAGCCCAGGATCTCCCCGTCGCGCTCCGCCACCAGCCAGGGCAGCCCGGCGCCGGTGATGGCGCGGAAGCGCGCCTCCAGCTCCGCCACGTCGGGCGGTTCCTCCTCGAAGGTGCCGACGCCGTGCAGGACATGGTGTTCGTAAATCCGCTGGAAGGCGGGAACATCCCCGATGCGGGCGTCGCGGACGATGGGGGCGCTGGGGGCGCTGGTCATGGCCGGGTGAATCCGAAGAAGGGGCTGGGGAATGGCAGGCCAACCATCCTGCCGCACACATTTTGCTGTCGCAACCCGTCCACCCAGCCGATATGTACAGAAATGGAACCTGCTGTTCGCATCGGTGCTTTTGGGCAAGGGGTTTGAAGCAATGAAGATCAACGGCCGGACGGTGCTCGTCTGCGATTGCGCCCACAGCATGGCGCTCGACGGCAAGGCATTGGCCAGGGCCTGCGGGGCCGCGGCGGACGCCGAGGGGGACCTGACCCTCGCCACCCAACTCTGCCGCAGCCAGCTCGACCGGTTCGAGGCGCGCGTGGCGGAGGGCGGGCCGCTGCTCGTCGCCTGCACCCAGGAGGCCCCGCTGTTCGGGGAGATCGCGGCCCAGGATAATCCGGATACCGACGCCCCGGACGCCGCCATCGCCTTCACCAACATCCGCGAGCGCGCCGGCTGGTCGGACGAGGGCACCCTGGCGGGGCCGAAGATCGCCGCGCTGCTGGCCGAAGCGGCCATGGACATCCCGCCGACCGGCACCATCACCCTGACCTCCGAAGGCACCGCCCTCGTCTACGGCACCGACGAGCGCGCCATCGAGGTGGCCCGGCAACTGTCCGGCACGATGGATGTCACCGTGCTGCTGAAGGCGCCGAAGGACGTGGCGCCGCCGCGCGTCATGGATGTTCCGGTCTTCAAGGGCACGATCCGCGCCGCCAAGGGCTGGCTCGGCAATTTCGAGATCGTCGTGGACGATTACGCGCCGGCCATCCCGGCCTCGCGCGCCGTCCTCGGCTTCGAGCCGCCGCGCCACGGCGCCGCCTCCCGCTGCGACGTGATCGTCGACCTGACCGGCGGCGCGCCGCTGTTCCCCGCGCACGGCAAGCGCGACGGCTACCTGCGCCCCGACCCGGACAGCCCCGCCGCCGTCGCCAGGGCGGTGTTCGAGGCCGCCGATCTGGTCGGCGAGTTCGAGAAGCCGCGCTACATCGACTTCAAGGCCGACCTCTGCGCCCATTCGCGCAGCCGCAAGACCGGCTGCACCCGCTGCCTGGAGGTCTGCCCGACCGGCGCCATCACGCCGAACGGCGACCATGTGTCCATCGACCCCCACGTCTGCGCCGGCTGCGGCTCCTGCGCGTCGGTCTGCCCGACGGGGGCCAGCACCTACGCCCTGCCGCCGCTCCAGACGGTCTACGAGCGGCTGCGCACGCTTCTCTCGACCTACGCCAAGGCCGGCGGAACGGAGCCGGTGCTGCTGGTCCACGACCCGCGGCACGGCGACGAGATGATCTCGCTGATCGCGCGCTACGGGCGCGGCCTGCCGGCCCGCGTGCTGCCCTTCGCGGTGAACGAGGTGACGCAGCTCGGCTTCGACGTCTTCGCGGCGGCGCTGGCCTATGGCGCGGCGCGGGTGCGCGTGCTGGTGGGGCCGGGCAACGCGGGCGAGACGGCGGGGCTGGCCAGCCAGATCGGACTGGCCGAGACGGCCATGGCGGGGCTCGGCTACGGCTCGGGCCGGGTGTCGATCATCGACGCGCAGGACCCCGACGCGGTGGCCGCGGAGTTGTGGAGCCTGCCGCGCGGGGACGCGCCCTCCCCCGGCGCCTTCCTGCCGATGGGCGGCAAGCGCACCGTCACCATGCTGGCGCTGCGCCACCTGCACAAGGTCGCGCCTGAGCCGGTGGAGGTTCTGCCGCTGCCGCCCGGCGCCCCCTTCGGGCGGGTCCAGGTGATGGCGGAGGGCTGCACGCTCTGCCTGTCCTGCGTCGGCGCCTGCCCGACCGGGGCGCTGCTCGACAACGCCGACAAGCCGATGCTGTCCTTCTCACAGGATGCCTGCGTGCAGTGCGGCCTGTGCAAGACCACCTGTCCGGAGAAGGTCATCACGCTGGTCCCGGAGATCGACTTCCGCGACGGCGCCCGCGGCGCCAAGGTGCTGAAGGAGGAGGAACCCTTCTGCTGCATCAAGTGCGGCAAGCCCTTCGCCACCAAGTCCTCCATCGACAAGATCGTGGCGGTGCTGGCCGGGCGGCACGCCATGTTCGCCACGCCGGAAGCCGCCGACCGCATGCGCATGTGCGGCGACTGCCGCGTCGTGGACCAGTTCGAGCGGGGCGATTCGCCCTTCGCGCTGGGCGCACCGCGCACACCGCGCACGACCGAGGACTATCTGCGCGAGCGGGAGCAGGCGCAGAACGGCAAAAGCGATGGCCCGGACGGCGGCAGCATCCACTGACCGTATCCGCCGGAACGGTGCGCGGCGCCGGAACTTGATCCCCGTCAAGTCCCCGTGCCGCGCTCCATGGTCTCCTTCATCCGAAATTCCAGGTGGCGAAAAATCCGCGGCTCGGCCCTATATCAGGAAACCGGGTTCGGCGTCATAATCGCCCCTCGGACTGCACGATACGGACCCCCTTGGGGAGAAGCCTGCCGATGACGACCGTTCCGCCGACCGCTCCCGCCCCGCTCGTCGACCCTTTCGGGCGGACCGTCAGCTATCTGCGCGTGTCCGTCACCGACCGCTGCGACCTCCGCTGCGTCTATTGCATGGCGGAGGACATGAGCTTCCTGCCCAAGGCGGAGGTGCTGACGCTGGAGGAAATCGACCGCGTCTGCTCCGCCTTCGTGAAGCTGGGCACCCGCAAACTGCGCCTGACCGGCGGCGAACCGCTGGTCCGCAAGGGCATCCATGAGCTGATCCACAGCCTGGGCCGCCATGTGAAGGCCGGCGATCTGGACGAGCTGACGCTGACCACCAACGGCACGATGCTGTTCAAATATGCCGGCGATCTGGTGGAAGCCGGGGTGCGCCGGATCAACGTGTCGCTGGACACGCTCGACCCCCACAAGTTCCAGGCCATCACCCGCTGGGGCCGGCTGGACAAGGTGCTGGGCGGGCTCCAGGCCGCCAAGGAGGCGGGACTCAAGGTCAAGATCAACACCGTCGCGCTGAAGGGCGTGAACGACGACGAGTTCCACCGGCTGGTCGGCTGGTGCGGGGAGCAGGGCTTCGACCTGACCTTCATCGAGGTCATGCCGATGGGCGAGATCGGCGACGAGGCGCGGCTCGGCCAGTATCTGCCGCTCAGCCTCGTGCGGGCGGAGCTTTCCAAGCGCTGGATGCTGGACGAGATCGACTACCGCACCGGCGGCCCGGCCCGCTATGTGCGGGTGGCGGAAACCGGCGGGCGCATCGGCTTCATCACGCCGCTGACCCACAATTTCTGCGAAAGCTGCAACCGCGTGCGGCTGACCTGCACCGGCACCCTCTACATGTGCCTGGGCCAGGAGGACGCCGCCGACCTGCGCACCCCGCTGCGCCTCAGCGACGACGACGGGCTGCTGGTCCAGGCGGTGCGCGACGCCGTCGCCCGAAAGCCCAAGGGCCACGACTTCATCATCGACCGCCGCCACAAGGGGCCGGCGGTCCCCCGGCACATGAGCGTGACCGGCGGATGACCCGCCCTCAGCGGAGCGGCTTCTGCATCCGGGCATCCTGCGCTATGGTCCCAGAGACATGACCGAAACCGTCGCCAAGATGCCCGCCGATCCGACGCTGGACCCGCTGGCGCCCGATCACACGGCCCGCAAGCCCGCCGACCTCCGCATCGCCTTCTGCGCGGCGAGCACGGAAGAGGCGATGCGGGCGCGCACCCGGCTGGTCCACCGCTACGGCAACGCGCCGGTGGAGGACGCCGACGTCATCGTGGCGCTGGGCGGCGACGGCTTCCTGTTGGAGACGCTGCACCGCGCGCTGAAGCGCGACGGGAGGAACCCGCCGCCGGTCTATGGCATGAACCGGGGGTCGGTCGGCTTCCTGCTGAACGTCTTCCGCGAGGACGAGCTGGCCGAGCGGCTGACCAGCGCCCAGAGCGTCAAGCTGCACCCCCTGCGCATGAAGGCCACCCGCTGCAACGGGGAGCAGGTGGAGGCGCTGGGCATCAACGAGGTGTCGATGCTGCGCGAGACGCGGCAGGCGTCGAAGCTGCGAATCACCGTGGATGGCGTCGTCCGCCTGCCGGAGCTGATCTGCGACGGCGTGCTGGTCGCCACCCCCGCCGGCAGCACCGCCTACAACCTGTCGGCCCACGGCCCGATCATTCCGCTGGGGGCCGGCGTGCTGGCGCTGACGCCGATCAGTTCCTTCCGTCCGCGGCGCTGGCGCGGCGCGCTGCTGCCCCACACCGCCAAGATCACCGTGGACATCCTGGAGGAGGGCAAGCGCCCGGTCAGCGCGGTCGCCGATTCGACCGAGGTGCGCGAAGTCATCCGCGTGGACGTGGAAGAGGCCCGCGACGTCACGCTGACCCTGCTGTTCGACCCGGAACTGAATTTCGAAGAGCGGATTCTGAAGGAGCAGTTCTCACCGTAACGGCCCGCCCGGTTCCGCGGCTTACTCGGCGGCGCGGCGTGCGGTGTTGGCCTCCGCATGGGCGCAGATGCGGCGGGTCAGCGTGGTCAGATCGGCCTGGAGCCGGGCGAAGCCCTCGTTCCGCTCCAGCGTCTCCTCGTTCATATAGAGGCGGCGGTTGATCTCAAGCTGAAGGGAATGGCGGCCCCGCGCCGGGTTGGAATAGCGGGAGACCAGTTCGACTCCCTTGAAGGGATGGTTCCGCGCGACCTTGTAGCCGAGACCGGTCAGCACCTCCTCCACCAGGGCGGTGAAGCCCGGCTCGCAGGTGGTTCCATCGCGGTCGCCCAGCACGAAATCCATCGCCAGCTTCTGCGCCGCGCCCGGCCCGGCGGCGGAGGGCATGGAGTGGCAGTCGATGTGCCAGACCGCACCGAACCGGGCGGCCAGATCGTCGATCACGCCGGCGACCTGGAAATGATAGGGGCGGTAATAGCGGTCGATCCGCTCCGCCACCTCGGCCACGGGCAGCCGCCCGTCGTAGAGCGGCATCCCCGGACGGCACAGCGTGCGGATCAGCCCCATGCCCGCGGCGCTCTTCTCCGTCGGGTGCAGCGGGCCGGGCCAGCGCCCGTCGAGAAGTGCGGGGTCGATGTCGTCGATGGCCCGGTTCGCGTCGATGTAGGTGCGCGGGAAAAGGGCGCAGAGCAGCGTCGCGCCATGCTCCGGCGCATGGGCGAACAGTTCCTCCACATGGGTGTCCTCGGCCTGCCGCAGGGTGGACAGCGGACAGACGAAGGCGAAATCGCGCGGGTAGACGGTGCCGCTGTGCGGTGAATCGAAGAACACCGGCAGGCGCGGGACGATCGGATCGTTGCGGACGAGCACGTCCTCGATCACGAAACTCATGGCTGACCCCGGTGTCCCAACTGCGCCGATCGGGCCGCAGCACCTGACCGGATGGCATAGCGCGGCGCTGCGGCGGATGGATTCGGGTATAGACGATGGCCGGATGGCCGTCGACCAAAAACCGTCATGCAGCGGCAAGGCAAAACACACGGCGGAAATGGAAAATGGCGGGACTGGCGTGCCGCCGGACTCTCGGCCATACTGACGGTTCGGCGAAAGCGCCCGGCAACAGCCAGACCCGCAAACGCGAGATCCGCTTGACCGAATCCCTGCCACCGATCGAACTGGCGCCGCCGGACATCGGCGTCCACCGCCGCGGCAACACCGGAATCGACCACGTCACCACGCTGGAGTCCGGGCGGCCCGGCCCGCACGCGGTCATCCTCTCGCTGATCCATGGCAACGAGATCGGCGGGGCGGTGGCGATGGACCGGCTGTTCCGGATGGGGATCAAGCCCACCCGCGGGCGGCTGACCCTGGTCTTCGCCAACACCGCCGCCTATCGGGGATTCGACGCGGAGCGGCCCTACGCCTCCCGCTTCGTGGACGAGGACATGAACCGCGTCTGGTCGCCCGAGGTGCTGGACGGCCCCCACGACAGCGTGGAACTGCGCCGCGCCCGGCAGCTCCGCCCCTTGATCGACGCGGCGGACGTCATTCTGGATTTGCATTCCATGACGGCGGACACCCCGCCCCTGACGCTGTGCGGACGGACGGACCGCGCCCGCGCCCTGGCCCGGCGGCTCGGCTTCCCGGCCTGGATCGTCGCGGACGAGGGGCACGCGGCGGGGCGGCGGGTGATCGACTACGCCGGCTTCGCCGACGCCGGCGGGCGGCGCACCGCCATCCTGGTCGAATGCGGCCAGCATTGGCGGCAGGAAACGGCGCTGGTCGCTCTGGAAAGCTGCATGCGCTTCCTGCTGGCGCAGGAGATGATCGACCCCTCGCTGGCCGACCGCCACATCCGCCCCCACCCGGACCCGCAGCGCACCGTCGAGGTGACCGAGGCGGTGACGGCGGAGACCGACGACTTCTTCTTCGATCAGCCCTATGTGGGGATGGAGGTCATTCCCCGCGCCGGGACGGTGCTGGGCCGCGACGGCGCCCGCCGGATCGTGACGCCCTACGACGATTGTGTGCTCATCATGCCGGCGCGGCGCCCGAAGTCCGGGCAGACCGCCGTCCGGCTGGGGCGGATCGTTCCTTGAACCGGGCACGGCGAACGGCATGAGCATTGGCGGAGGTCCCGGGCTTCGGCCCTTCGCGCTCGCCCTCGCGCTGGGAACGGCGGGGGGCGCGCTGTTCGACCATGTCCATCTGCCGCTGGCCTGGATGATCGGGGCCATGACCGTCACCACCGCCGCCGCGATGGCGGGCGTGGCGCTGCATGTGCCGAAGACGCTGCGCAACGTCATGATCATGATCCTCGGTGTCATGCTGGGCAGCGGCTTCACGCCGGACATCCTGGGGCGGCTCGGCGAATGGAGCCTGTCGCTGAGCGGGCTCGCCGTCTATCTGGTGCTGGCGACCGTGGCCGGGGTGCAGTTTCTGCGCCGCACGGCCCGGCTGGACCCGCCGACCTCCTTCTTCACCGCCACGCCCGGCGGGCTGAACGAGATGGTGATGGTGGGCACCCGGATGGGCGGCGACAGCCGGACCATGGCGCTGTCCCACGCGCTGCGGGTGATGCTGGTGGTCCTGGTCATCCCCTTCGCCTTCCAGGCCCTGGGGCTCTACGATCCGTCCCGCCGCGGCGCGCTCGGCCCGCCGCTGATGTCGCTCGCCCCTCTGGACGTGGCGCTGCTGTCCGCCTGCGCGCTGGGCTATCCCCTGGCGAAGCTGCTGCGCATCCCCGCGGCCCAGGTCGTCGGGCCGATGCTGCTGTCCGCGGCGATCCACCTCGCCGGGCTGACCGAGGGCAAGCCGCCGGGCGTGCTGGTCGCCGCGGCGCAGGTGGTGATCGGGGCGTCGCTGGGCTGCCGCTTCACCGGGCTGAAGGTCAGCCGGATCGGGCGCGACGGTCTGACGGCGGTGGGGCTGACCGGGCTGATGCTGCTGGTGACCACGGCGGCGGCCTGGATGGTGGACGAGGCGACGGGGCTGGGCCTCGCCGCGCTGATCCTCGCCTTCGCGCCGGGCGGGCTGGCGGAGATGACGCTGGTCGCGCTGGCGCTGAACATCGACGTGGCGCTGGTCGCCACTCACCACATGGTGCGCATCATTCTGATCGTGACGCTGGCGCCGGGCTTCTACCTGCTGTGGCGCAAGTGGCGCTCCCGCCGCGGCAAACCCTGACGGTCCGGGCAATCCGCCGCACACGCATGTAGGGAGTTTCCGTTGCTCCCGTCTCGCGCGCCGTGCGAGGTGGAGGCGCGGACGGGTGGTGGAGCACCACCACCCCGCCGCTTAACAAGGAGGCTTGGAGGATGAAGGAAATCCTCAGTCTCCTGATCCTGCTGCTTCAGATCGTCAAGGCTATCCTTGATCTTCTGAACCGGCAGCGATCGGGCCGTGAGGCGGGGGGTCGACTCCCCTGCCTCCCAAGCCTGATGGTGGGGCCGCGGGCACCCGGTTGCAAGTCATACGATCATTTCACCAGATTACTTCGCTGGGGGCTTACCCTTTTCCCACTGGGCGTTCGTATCGATCAGCGGCACGGTGGAGATGGACATCTTCGCCGAGGCGTCCTTCACCTGCCGGCTGTAGACCACATAGATCAGCGTGTCGTTCACCCGGTCGTAGATGCGGCGGATGGCGATGGACTTGAAGATCAGGCTCTTGCGCTCGGAAAAGACCTCCTCGCCCTTCTGCGACAATTCGATGTCGCCGATCACCACCGGGCCGGTGCGCCGGCAGGAGATGGAGGCGTTGGACGGGTCCTCGAACCAGTTCCCCTTGGTCAACCGGTCGAGCATGCTGCGGTCGAAATCCACCAGATGGCAGGTGACTCCTTTTACCTTCGGGTCCTCGACCGCCTGCACCTGAAGCCCGTTGCCGGTCCAGTCGTTGGAGAAGCGCCCCACGATCAGGTCATCGGCGGACGCCCCCGTCGTCGCAGCCATCGGTGGCAGCACGGAAAGCGCCAGGACCATCAGGCTGCGGCGGATGTTTATCGAAGGGAACGGGCTGCGCATCTCGTGGAACTCCGGTCGTCGCGAAGCGGGGCCGCGGTGGGCGCGGTCCTGGAATACCCCTAAATCGGGAGGGCTTCCGGCGCCGTCAAGCGCCCGCCCGGCCCGTATGAGCCGGAGTGCCCGCCACCGATGAGCGACCGCACCATCGATCCGCCCCTGACCCCGCCGCCGGAGCCGGTGACCAGGCCCCTGCCCCCGGCCCGGAACCCGCGCGATCCGGTGCGGGTGGCGGTGGTGGGGCTGTTCGTCATCGCCCTGCTGTTCACGCTGTATTTCGGGCGCGACGTGCTGCTGCCGATCATGCTGGCGCTGATCCTCAGCCTTCTGCTGCGGCCCTGCGTGCGCGGCCTCTACCGGTTGGGCATGCCGGAGGCGCTGGGAGCGGCGGTGATGGTGATCCTGGTGTTCGGCGCCGGGCTGGGAACCATGTACGCGCTGGCGACTCCGGCCACCGAATGGGTCAACCGCATGCCGCGCGTGGTGAACGAGCTGGAGTTCAAGCTGGGCGACATCCGCGCAGGAATCGAGCGCGCCCGCGAAGCCTCCCGCCAGATCGAGGAGATGGCCGCCGACCGCAACGGCGCCGCGCGGGAGGTGGTGGTGCGCGGCCCGTCGCTGGCCGAGCAGGTGCTGCATCAGGCGGAGGCGGTGATCGCCAACGTCGTCATCCTTCAGGTGCTGCTCTATTTCTTCCTGGCCCGCGGGCGGCAGAGCCTGGAGGCGCTGATCGGCACGATGCGCAGCGTGGACGACCGCGTGCATTACGCCATGGTCGCCGCCACGGTGCAGCGGAACATCGCCGCCTATCTGGCGACCATCACCGTCATCAACGTCGGACTCGGCGCCGCCACCGCCCTGGCGATGTGGCTGTGGGGGGTGCCCAACGCGGCGCTGTGGGGGACCCTGGCGGGGCTCATCAACTATGTTCCCTTCATCGGGCCGGCGGTGATGACGGTGGTGCTGTTCCTGGTGGCGGCGCTCAGCTTCGACGGGGGCATCCACATCTTCGGGCCGCCGCTGACCTTCGTGGCGCTGACCATGCTGGAGGGCAACTTCCTGACCCCGACGATCGTCGGGCGGCGGCTGGCGCTGAACCCCATCGCGGTGTTCGTGTCGATCCTGTTCTGGGGCTGGATGTGGGGCATCCCCGGCGCGCTGCTGGCGGTGCCGATCCTGGCGATCCTCAAGATCCTGTTCGACGCGCACGAGCCGATGAAGCCCATCGGCGCCCTGCTGGGCTGAAGCTCTGGCCCCGGCGGGCGCGCCGTGGCATGGTCCAGGGGGATCGACCGGCAGGAGGTGGGGTGATGGTGGTCAGCGGCCTTACGCTTTTCGTCATCGCGCTTCTGATCTTCGCGCTGGCGCTTGTGATTCTGGGCGTGCGGACCGTGCCGCAGGGCCAGGAATGGACGGTGGAACGGTTCGGGCGCTACACCCGCACGCTTCAGCCGGGCCTGCATCTCCTGCTGCCGCTGGTCGACCGGATCGGGCGCAAGCAGAGCATGATGGAAACCGTGCTCGACGTTCCCTCGCAGGAGGTCATCACCCGCGACAACGCCATGGTCACGGCGGACGGCGTGGTCTTCTTCCAGGTGATCGACGCGGCCAAGGCGTCCTACGAGGTCAACAATCTGCAATTGGCGATCCTGAACCTGACCATGACCAACACCCGCACGGTCATGGGCTCGATGGACCTGGACGAGTTGCTGTCCCAGCGCGACCAGATCAATGCCCGCCTGCTGGGTGTGGTGGACGAGGCGACCAGCCCCTGGGGCGTCAAGGTGACGCGCATCGAGATCCGCGACATCCAGCCGCCGCGCGACCTCGTGGACAGCATGGCCCGCCAGATGAAGGCGGAGCGCGACCGGCGCGCCGCCATCCTGGAGGCGGAGGGCCAGCGCCAGGCGGCCATCCTGCGGGCGGAAGGCGCCAAGCAGGCCGCCATCCTCCAGGCCGAGGGCCGGCGCGAGGCCGCCTTCCGCGACGCCGAGGCCCGCGAGCGCTCCGCCCAGGCCGAAGCGGAGGCCACCCGGCTGGTCTCCGACGCCATCGCCGGGGGCAGCGCCCAGGCCATCAACTATTTCGTCGCCCAGCGCTATGTGGATGCCCTGACCGCGGTGGCCGCGGCGCCGAACCAGAAGGTGCTGTTCATGCCGCTGGAGGCCGCGAGCGTGATCGGCGCCATCGGCGGAATCGCCGAGATCGCCCGCGAAGCCTTCCCGAACCGGCCCGCCCCTCAGCCGCCCGCATCCCAGGCGCCTGCTCCGCCTCGCGGCCCCTGGAACCGCGATGAGCGGAACAGGGACGATGCGCCGTCACCGCCGGAGTCGTAAAGTTGGGTGAATTTCCGAAGGCGGACCGGCGATGATCGAATTCTGGCACTGGTGGGTTGTGGCCGCCCTGCTGGGGGCGCTGGAGACGGTGGCGCCGGGGGCCGCGTTCCTGTGGCTGGGCGCGGCTGCCGCCCTGGTCGGTCTGGTGCTGCTGGTCTGGCCGGCCTTGCCGTGGGAGTATCAGGGGCTTCTGTTCGCCCTGCTCGCCATCGCGGCGGTCGCCGGGACCCGGTTCCTGTCCCGAGGATCAGCGCACGCGACCCACACGCCGCTTCTGAACCGTCGGACGGCGCAATACATCGGAACGCTGCACACGCTGAACGAGCCCATTGTCAACGGGCGGGGCCGGGCGCAGATCGGCGACGGGCTTTGGACCGTCGAAGGGCCGGACCTCCCCGCCGGGGCCCGCGTCCGCGTCGTCGGCGCCGAGGGCACCCTGCTGAAGGTCGAGGAAGCCTAACCGCCAGCCGAACCGCCGCGTCGGGGCCTTCGCCAGATCGTGCCGGATCTGCTCGGCGTTGCGCCCCAGCCGCTGCGCCAGGGCGTCCATGGCGCCGTCGCCGGTGGCTGCGGCGCGCTCCGCCGCCTGCCGGCTGAAGGCCTCCAGTTCCCGCGCCATGGCGTGGTAATCAGGAGCGCCGCCTTTCCATCTGGATGTCCCGTCCATGCCCCGCCATGCTGCATTGCCGCAGAATACGAGGGTATGCTGGCACAGCGTGGGGGCGCCTGAAATCAGGCTTACGGCGGGTCGGGCGTCTCTTTCGGCACAGCAGCAAACCAGCACCTTGCCGTTCGGCCTACGCCGTTGAAAAGAGCAATTCCCCTCAGTCGATCAGCTCGTCCAGGGTCGCGCGGACGACCTGCACGATCTCCCCGCCATGCTGGCCGACGCCGAGGTCGCGGGCGCCGACGATGATGGACAACTCGCGTTCGGTCGTCGGGGCGAAGCGGGCAATCTCCGGCACCAGTTCGTCCGGCAGGACGACTTCGCGCGACAGCCCGTCGCGGGCCGCCGTGCGGTCGCGCCAATTGTTGAGGGCGGCGTTGATCGCGGCCTCGATCTGGAGGGATTCCTCCTTGCGCTTCAGGTCCTTGTAGAGGACGAGAACGCGCCAGGCGCCATCGGCGTAGGCGGTGTCGATGCGCTGCACCTCGACCGTGCGCAGGAAGGAGGAGAGTTGCCCCTGCGCCTCGTCCGCGTTCGCGTCGGGGATCTTGAAGGTGCGAATTTCGGTGCTCATCCTGTCCTGTTCCTCGGTGCGTGCCTCGTCTTTTGGGAAAGACTACACGAAAGTGCGGGGGCGCGGCTACTCCGGCACAACCCGAACCACTCCCCACTTCGTCATAGGGAACGCAAGCATTGCGAGGGACCCAGCCGCCCCCCTGAAGCGTTTGAGGCTTGGAACGCCGCGCGCCGCAAGGGGGAGCAGCAGACCAATGACCGGGCGTGTCGAACCGCACAGGAACCGGCGGGAACGCAGCGGGCCGCAACCGAAGCTCCGGCGGCTGTGGATCACCCTGCTGGCGGTGATTCCCGCCCTGCTCGTGGCCGGGACGGCAGGAGCCTTCTGGACCGGTTACAGCCTCTATGAGCGGCCCTTCGTCTGGTACAACACCAACCGCATCGCCGCCACGGCGGAGCGGGCGGCACGGGCGGCGCGTGACCTGTCCCCCGCCGTGGTGGTGGCGCTGGGCGGCTCCGCGCTGCGCCACGCGACCCTGGACGAGCCGGACATGGCCGCCCTGGCGGCGAAGCACGGGGTGGACAGCCTGCATTTCCTGCGCATCGTCCACGATCATGCCCGGATCGCCGACTTCGAGCCGATGCTGGGCGGCGTGCTGAAGCTGAAGCCGGCGCTGGTGCTGCTGGACGTGGACCTGCTGTTCGCGGAGCGCAGCGCGTTCGCCGGGCTGCTCCGCTACGGCTCGCACCTGACGGAGGTGGCGGTGCTGGGCCGCCCCTACCTGCCCGACCAGATCGCCGTGCAATATGACAAGCCCTGCCGCCCGACCGGCCCGCAGGGCTGGACCGGTTCCGCCGCCGACCGCTGGGTGAAGAACCGCAACGCCGCCGTCCGGCTGGACGCCGCCTCGACGGCCTTCGAGCGGGTGCGCCGCTTCGCCGATCAGGCCCGCGCCGCGGGGGTGCGGGTCGCCCTGCTGCTTCCGCCCCGCCCGGCGGCGGTGGAGGAACGGCTGTACGGTGCGGGGAACGGTTACCTGCCGGCGGCGCTCGACCGGCTGAGCGGACAGGTGGATCTGCCGCTGTGGCGTTTCCCCGACGCGGCGCGCAGGGCGGCGTCCTTCTGCCGCAGCGGCATGCTGGGGCCGGAGGGCCGCGGCGCCTATTCGGAATGGCTGGCCGGTGGAATCGCCGAGCGGCTGTCACGTCCAAAGGGGGACGAGGCCGTGCTGCAATAAGGTCTGCGTCGCGGCTGGACCTGGTGGATTCCTCCGGCCTCGGCATGTTCATCATCGCCCGCGACACGGCGCGGCAGCGGAACCTGGACTTCACGATCCGCGGCGCCCGCGGTGGAGTGCGGCGCCTGATCACGATCGCCAGGTTCCGCACCATGTTCGACATCAATGAATGAGGAGGCGACGAATGAAGCGGCGGGCACTGGCGTGACCGCTCTCCGGGTCACGCGGCGCTGATGCGCCGCAGCAATTTACCCGTTGGCCCCATACCCTTATTCGCGTTATGGATATTTCCGCGTCGGGCGACGTGCAACAGGAGACGGAACGGATATGGCTTCGATCATGATCAAGAAGGCCGGCGAGGGCCTGATTTCCCAGGCTCACCGCAACGCCGACGTTGGCCCGACCAGCGGCAGCTCGGTCGTGTACGAAATTCTCAACGTGCCGGCGGGCGTGTCGGTGGACGACATCATCGCCGCCTTCAAGACCTTCAAGCCGGCGGACAAGAAGTACGAATACGATTACGCCGACCTGACGCAGTAATACGGCGGCGGAACAAGGCAGGCCGGCCCCCTTCCTCCATCGGGAGGAAGGGCTGCCCGCTTCGTCCTTCCCGCGCCGGCTTCCCGCGGTTCCCGCACCGGCGGAAACCGCGGGAGACGGCCTTTACCCCTTCCTGGGGAAGCGCTTGGCCCAACTTTCCAGTTCCGCCACATGCTCCGCCTCTTCGGCGGCGAACTCCTGGGCCATCATGCGGACTTCCGGGTCCGTGGTGGTCGCGGCCACGTCGGCATAAAAGGCGAGCCCGCGCCTTTCGCTGTCGAGCGCCAGCTCCAGCGCGTACTCCACCGTCATCAGATAGTGCGAGCCTTCCATGGAGGCCGCTTCCGGGCTTTCGCCCTCCGGCCACTGGAAGTCCTCCGGCGCCAGAGCCGGCAGGTCGCGAAAGCCGGAGCGCTTGCGGGCGTCCGCCAGATGCAGACGCGAGAATTCGGCCATCTTGCCGAAGAAGGACGCGACGTCCAGGTTGCCATAGGTCTTCATGGCCTCCGACAGGTCGGCGAAGCGGTTGGCGGCGTCCTCTTCCAGCGCGCAGGCGTGGGCAAGGAACAGGGCGGGGTCGTGAATGCTGGCCATGGGGTTCCGATGTCGTTAAGTCACAAATGGATTGTGGTTATTTGGACCATAACGCCTTGTCGTGAAAGGATCTCGGCATCGCTGGCCGGCTGCGGGCCATTGCGGCAATTTAACGCACTTCCCTTCGGTCCGCGCTTGGCGACGCCGTCCGCCCGGCCCAGGGATCATGAATCATCGTCACGAACGGCAGGGGATGCCCGCCATGAACGCAACGCGAAACGGATTGATAGGCACTCTGCCGAACGGCCTGCTCGCCGTCGCCCTGGAGCACGAGGATCTGGAACGGCTGCACAGCCTGCGCCAGCACCGGCGCAAGGCGCGCGGGGCGGAGACGCCGGCGCGCACGACGGGGCAGCGGGTTGCCGACGGGGTGGCGACTCTGGTCGGGTCCTGGCGCTTCATCATCGTCCAGTCGGCGCTGCTGGTCCTGTGGATCGGCGCCAACGTGTTGGGCTGGGTGAAGGCGTGGGACCCCTATCCCTTCATCCTGCTGAACCTCGCTTTGTCTTTCCAGGCGGCCTACACCGCGCCGATCATCATGATGAGCCAGAACCGGCAGGCCGAAATCGACCGCAAGCGGGCCAGCCAGGATTACGACGTGAACCTGAAGGCGGAGCTGGAGATCGAATTGCTGCACCAGAAGATCGACCTGCTGCGTGAACAGGAGATCGCCCGGCTGACCCGCATGGTGGAAGGCTTGACCGAGGCGCTCGCCGCTGCCAGGAACACGGCGCCGCCTCCCTCCCCCACCGCCTGACAAACATCATGAGCATTCCGGCCCTTCCCATCGACCCCGTGCTTCCCGAATTGCTGGACGCGCTGGACACGCGCGGCGTGGCGGTGCTCCAGGCGCCGCCGGGCGCGGGCAAGACCACCCGCGTGCCGCTGGCTCTGCTCGACCGGCCCTGGCTGGCCGGACGCAAGGTCATCGTGCTGGAGCCGCGGCGGCTGGCCGCCCGCGCCGCCGCCCGCCGCATGGCCGCGATGCTGGGGGAAAGCGTGGGCGAGACGGTCGGCTACCGCGTGCGGCTGGACACCAGGGTCGGGCCGAAGACCCGGATCGAGGTGGTGACCGACGGCCTGTTCCTGCGCCAGCTTCAGGAGGACCCCGAACTGCCGGCGGTGGGGGCCGTGCTGTTCGACGAGTTCCACGAGCGCGGCATCGACAGCGATCTGGCGCTCGCCCTGGTGCAGGAGGCGCGCGGCGCGCTCCGCGACGACCTGCGGCTGGTGGTGATGTCGGCCACGCTGGACGGCGCCCCGGTGGCGGCGCTGCTGGGCGACGCCCCGATGGTGACCAGCGAGGGCCGCGCCTTCCCGGTGGAGACGCGCCACCTCGACGCCCCCGCCGCCGGCACCCGCATCGAGGACGCCGTGGCGGCCGCCGTCCGCCGCGCCCTGCGGGAAGAGGGCGGCAACGCGCTGGTCTTCCTGCCCGGCGCGGGGGAGATCCGGCGCGTGCAAAGCCTGCTGGAGAGCGCGGATCTCGGCCCCGGCACGGTGATCGCCCCGCTCTACGGCGACCTGACGGCGGACGCGCAGGACCGCGCCATCGCCCCCAGCCCGCCCGGCACGAGGAAGATCGTGCTCGCCACGCCCATCGCCGAAACCAGCCTGACCATCGAGGGCATCCGCATCGTGGTCGACGGCGGTCTGATGCGCGTTCCCCGCTTCGACCCGCGCAGCGGCATGACGCGGCTGGTCACCGCGAAGGTGTCCCAGGCGTCGGCGGAGCAAAGGCGGGGCCGCGCGGGCCGTCTGGAGCCGGGCGTCTGCTACCGCCTGTGGCCGGAGCCGTCGCACAGGGCGCTGGCCCCCTTCACCCCGCCGGAGATCATGGACGCCGATCTCGCCCCGCTGGCGCTGGAACTGGCGGTGTGGGGCGTGTCCGACCCGTCGTCGCTCGCCTGGCTCGACCCGCCGCCCGCCGCCGCCATGGCCCAGGCGCGGGAACTGCTGCGGGAGTTGGGCGCTCTGGACGCGGACGGCGGCATCACCGCCCACGGGCGCCGCATGGCCGGATTCGGCGTGCACCCGCGGCTGGCCCACATGATGCTGAAGGGCAAGGACATGGGGCTGGGCGCCCTGGCCTGCGAGGTCGCCGCCCTGCTGGGCGAGCGCGACATCGTTCGCGCACAGCCCGGCTTCCGCGACGCCGACCTGCGGCTGCGGGTGGAACTGCTGCGCGGGCTGGACGATGAGGGAAAGGTGCGCGGCGCCGGACGTGGCCTGACCGTGGAGCGCGGCGGCGCCCAGCAGGCGCTGAAGCAGTCCCGCCAATGGAAGCGGCAACTGGGCGTGAAGGGGGACGGCGGCGACCCCGGCGCCACCGGCCTGCTGGTGGCCTTGGCCTATCCCGACCGCATCGGCCAGCGCCGCCCCGGCGGCACCACGGGCGGAGCCGCCGCCCAGTACCGGCTGTCCAACGGGCGCGGCGCCTATTTCCAGGACGCCGAACCGCTGACCGCCGAGGACTGGCTGGCCGTGGCCGATCTGGACGGTGCCGCCCGCGAATCGCGCATCTTCCTGGCCGCCCCGCTCACCCTGGCGGAGTTGGAGGACGCCTTCGCCGAGCACATCCGCAGCGAAACGCTGGTCGCCTGGGACGGGCGGGAGCAGACGGTGCTGGCCCGCCGCCGCCGCATGCTGTTCGCCCTGGCGCTGAAGGACGAGCGCCTGCCCAACCCGCCCGCCGAGGCGATGGCCGCCGCCATGCTGGAGGGCATCCGCGAGATGGGGCTGACCGCCCTGCCCTGGTCAGACGAACTGCGCAAATGGCAGTCGCGCGTCCTGTTCCTGCGCCGCATGGAGGGCGAGGAGTGGCCGGACGTGTCCGACTCCGCCCTTCTGGACACTCTGGAGGACTGGCTGGCCCCCTTCCTGAACGGCGCGTCGCGCCGCGCCCATCTGGACCGGGTGGAACTGGGCAACGCGCTGCGCGGCCTGTTGCCCTGGGCGATGCAGCAGCGGCTGGACAAGGAGGCGCCGACCCATGTGGAGGTGCCCAGCGGCTCCCGCATTCCCATCGACTACGGCGGGGACGAGCCGGTGCTGGCCGTCCGGCTTCAGGAGATGTTCGGGCTGGCCGAGACGCCGCGCATCGCGGGCGGGCGGGTGCCGCTGCTGCTGCATCTGCTGTCCCCGGCCCGCCGCCCGGCGCAGGTGACGCGCGACCTCGCCAGCTTCTGGGCCAACGCCTACAAGGCGGTGAAGGCCGATCTGAAGGGCCAGTACCCGAAGCACTACTGGCCGGACAACCCGCTGGAGGCCGAACCCACGGCCAGGGCGAAGCCGCGCGGGCGCTGACAGCTTTCCGGACCGGAGCTTGACTTTCGGGCCATGCCCGCCGAATTCGAGACGACCGGCGACTTTGGAACCGTTCATCGCCGAAGACGCGACCTCTGGCAGGATGGCGGGCATGGATGCGCAAGGGATTCTCGACCTCAGCCGCTGGATCGTGGAGACCGGGCTGCGGGGGGTGCCGGAAACCGACCTGATCGGCGGTTTCTGCGAACGGCTGGTCGCGGCGGGCGTGCCGCTGTCGCGGACGGTGGTCGGGGCGGACACGCTGCACCCGACCATCGCCGGCCACGTCGTCACCTGGGACAGCACCGGGCGCAACGCCGCCGAGGTGCGCCAGACCGATTACGGCAACGACGGCTGCGATTCCGACATCGACGAGAAATGGCTGCGCAGCCCCTTCCACCGGCTCTACAGCTCCGGCGAGACGATGCTGCGCCTGCGGCTGAACGGCGCCGCGGAAGGCAGCGAGTTTCCGGTGGTCGGGGAACTGCGGGCGCAGGGCGCCACCGATTATATGGCCATCGTCAACCGGCTCGGCCCCGGCGCCGCCATCGGGGAGTTGGACTGCATCTTCTCCTCCTGGGTGTCGCACCATCCGGACGGCTTCAGCGACGCGCACCGCGACGCGCTGCTCACCCTCACCGGGACGCTGGCGCTGGCGCTGCGCGGCCACGCCATGGCGCACATCGCCCACACGCTGGCGGAAACCTATCTGGGGCGGGATGCCGGCGGCCGCGTGCTGCGCGGCCACATCCGCCGCGGCGTGGCGGAGGAACTGGACGCCGTGCTGTGGTTCAGCGACCTCCAGGGCTACACCCGCATCACCGACACCGCGGCGCCGGAGGTCATCCTGCCGCTGCTGAACGACTATGCGGAACTGGTGGTGACGGCCATCCACCGCCACGGCGGGCAGGTGCTGAAGTTCATCGGCGACGGCATCCTGGCCGTCTTCGACCGCTCCAGCGCCGACGGCGCCTGCCGCGCCGCTCTCGACGCCGCGGAGGAGGCGCGGGAGCGCTGCAAGGACCTGAACGCCCGCCGCTCCGCCGCCGGGTTGCCGGTGACGCGCTTCTATCTGGGGCTGCACCAGGGGAAGGTCTTCTACGGCAACATCGGCGGGGTGGACCGGCTGGACTTCACGGTGGTCGGCCCCGCGGTGAACGAGGCCAGCCGGATCGCCGCCATGTGCCGGTCGCTGGACCAGGACCTTCTGCTGTCCTCGGCCTTCGCCGAATCCGCCCCGGACTGCCGGGAGCGGCTGATCTCGGTCGGACGCTACCTGCTGCGCGGCGTGGGCCGCCCGCAGGAACTCTACACGCTGGACCCGGAGGCGGCGGGAGTGGCGGAGGCTTTGCCCCCTTCCTGACCCTCCCCCGCCGCGAAGGGGAGGGAACTGCTCCAATCCCTATCACATCCCCATGCCGCTGGGTGCCGTGACGGCGTGTTCCTTCAGGATGGCTTCGGAGAGGGCCGACACTTCGACGAGTTGGACCTCGTAGCCCCACAGGTTGGCGATGTGGCGCAGCACGGCCTTGGCGTCGCTTTCGTCCAGCAGCACGCCGTTGGTCACGCGGTGGTGCAGGATCAGCTTTCGGTCGCCGGCCAAGTCCACATCCACGATCTGGATGTCCGGCTCCAGGAAGCCCAGGTCGTACTGCCGCGCCAGCAGCTTGCGGATACCGCGGTAGCCGCGCTCGTTGTGGATGTTCTCGACCAGCAGATAAGGGTCTTCCGCGTCGTCGCGCACGCTGAACATCTTGAACTTCCGGATCAGGTGCGGGCTGAGATACTGGAGCACGAAGCTCTCGTCGCGGAAGTTCGCCCAGGCGTCGCGCAGGGCGCCCATCCCGTCGCCCCGCCCGGCGAGGTCGGGGAACCAGTAGCGGTCCTCGTCCGTCGGGTTCTCGGCGATGCGCTGGATGTCCTGCATCATCGCGAAACCCAGCGCGTAGGGGTTGATGCCCGAGAAGCGCTGGTCGTCGAACTCCGGCTGGAACACGACCGAGGTGTGCGAATGCAGGAATTCCAGCATCGCCCCTTCGGTGATCATGCCCCGCCGGTGCAACTCGTTCATGATGGTGTAATGGGTGTAGGTCGCGCACCCCTCGTTCATCAGCTTGGTCTGCTTCTGCGGATAGAAATACTGCGCGATGTGGCGGACGATGCGCAGGAGTTCGCGTTGCCAATGATCCAGCCGCGGGGCCTTCTTCTCCAGGAAATAGAGCAGGTTCTCTTCCGGCAGGCCGAGCAGCTTCTTGCGCTCCGACACCGTCTTGGACGGGCGGCTGCCGCCGACGGACATCTTCGGCACGGTGCGCCACAGGTCGTTGAAGGTCTGCTCCTGATACGCCTGCCGCTCCCGCTCGCGCTTCTGCTCCAGCCGCAGGTCGAGGCTGCGCTTCTTAGGGTATTTGTGCACGCCCTGGTTCATCAGCGCGTGGGCGGCGTCCAGCACCCGTTCCACCGCATGGTGGCCGTAGCGGTCCTCGCACTGGCCGATGTAGGCCTTGGCGAACTCCAGATAGTCCAGGATGCCTTCGGCGTCCGTCCACTGCTGGAAAAGCTGGTTGTTCTTGAAGAAGTGGTTGTGGCCGAAAGCGGCGTGGGCGATTACCAGCGTCTGCATCGTCATGGTGTTCTCTTCCATGATGTAGCTGATGCAGGGGCTGGAGTTGATGACGATCTCATAGGCAAGGCCGCGGTAGCCCTTGCGGTAGAGCGTCTCGTCGCGGGCGAAATGCTTGCCGAAGGACCAGTGCTTGTACATCAGCGGCATGCCGATGGACGAATAGGCGTCGAGCATTTGCTCGGCGGTGATGACCTCGATCTGGTTGGGATAGACGTTGAGGCCCATGTCCTTCAGGGCGATGTCCTCGATGGCGTCGTAGACGCGCTTGATCTTGTCGTAATCCCAGTCCGCTCCGTCGTAGAGCAGGCTGTCGGGCTTGTCGATCACAGCGGTCATTGTCAGCCTCCCACGCATTCCACGCGACTCTTTTCGGCGCGCGAGCGGTTTGGTTGGAAACCCAAGGAAAATTCACCACGGAGACACGGAGAAAGAACGCAGCCGTCTCATCTCAGTGTTTCCGTGGTGAGTCTCATGCGGTCACACCCCCGCCTTGTCGCGGGCGAACAGGTCGCGGAAGACCGGGAAGATCTCCCGGCGGGAACGGACGCGGCGCATGGCGAGCGGCAAATCCGGCCCCTGCACCGTCTTGTAGGTGCGCCACAGCTCCGTCTCGCGGCCCAGTGCCGACAGGCCCATGTTGTGTTCCGCCGCCACTTCGATGTAGGCGAAATACTGGCACAGCGGCAGGATGCCGTCCCGCAGCAGCCCCGCCGACCGCGCGTTGTCCGACGACATGTTGTCGCCGTCCGACGCCTGGGCGGCGTAGATGTTCCACTCGTTCTCCGGATAGCGATCCTTGACGATGCGCCGCATCTCCTCCAGCGCCGTGGACACCACGGTGCCGCCGGTTTCGGTGGAGTAGAAGAAAGTCTCCTCGTCCACCTCCTTGGCCTCGTGTGTGTGGCGGATGAAGACGATGTCCACCGAGCGGTAGCGCCGCTTCAGGAACAGGTAGAGCAGCATGAAGAAGCGCTTGGCGAGGTCCTTCATGTGCTCCGTCATGGAACCGGATACGTCCATCAGGCAGAACATGACCGCCTGCGCGATGGGCTTCGGCACCGTCTCGAACCGGTTGTAGCGGACGTCGATCGGGTCGATGAAGGGGATGCGCTTGGCACGGAGATAGTGCCGCTCCAACTGCTCGCGCAGTTCCCGCAGCGTCTCCGGATCGTCGCCGCGGTCCTCCGCCTCGCGCAGCCGGTCCTCCAGTTCCATCATGTCCGCCGGCTTGGGCCGCTTCAGCGCGATGCGCCGGCTGAGGCTGTTCCGCATCGTGCGGACGAGGTTCAGGTTGGCCGGCGAGCCGGTCACCGAATAGCCCGCCCGCGTCAGCGAATGGGATTCCGTCTGCTTGACCTTCTGCTTGACGAGATCGGGAAGCTCCAGGTCTTCCAGGAAGATGTCCAGGAACTCCTCGCGGGACAGGACGAAGCGGAAATCGTCCTCGCCCTCCCCGTCCGGGCTGCCTTCGGAGCCGCCGCGCCCACCCCCGCCCTCGGGCCGTGCGATGGTGTCTCCTTCCACATACTCCTTGTTGCCGGGAACGACGTAATCGCGTACGCCGCCGGCTCCGGAGCGGTGGAAGGAGGGCTCCCGCACGCCGCCGGTCGAGATGGTCACCTTCTCGCCGTTTTCGATGTCCTGGATGCCGCGTTTGCCGGAGGCATCCCGCACCGCCTTCACCACCTGTTCCTTGGCGCGCCGCAGGAAACGCTGGCGGTTGGCCAGGCTCTTGCCTTGCGGATTCAGGCGACGGTCGATGATGTTCATCAAGGGGGAGCCCCTCCTACCCGTTCAGGCTCGTGTGGCGAAGCGGGCCGTCAGCCGGCCTGCTTCACACGCATGTACCACTCGACCAACCGGCGGACCTGCCGCTCGGTGTAGCCGCGCGTCATCATGCGCGACACGAACTCGTTGTGCTTCTTCTCGGTCTCGCTGTCCTTCTTGGACCCGAAGCTGATGACCGGAAGCAGATCCTCCACCTGCGAGAACATCCGTTTCTCGATCACCTCACGGATTTTCTCGTAGGACGTCCAGGCGGGATTACGCCCGGCGTTGGCCGCCCGCGCGCGGAGCGCGAACTTGACGACCTCGTTGCGGAAATCCTTCGGGTTGGCGATCCCGGCGGGCTTCTCGATCTTGGTCAACTCCTGGTTCAGAAGTTCGCGGTTCATCAACTGGCCGGTGTCCGGGTCCTTGAAGTCCTGGTCCTCGATCCACGCATCGGCATAGTCCACGTAGCGGTCGAACAGGTTCTGCCCGTAGTCGCTGTAGGACTCCAGATACGCCTTCTGGATCTCGTTTCCGATGAACTCCGCGTAGCGCGGCGCCAGCTCGGCCTTGATGAACTCGATATATTTCTTCTCGGTATCGTCGGGGAACTGCTCCCGCTTGATCGACTGTTCCAGGACATACATCAGGTGGACCGGATCGGCAGAAATCTCCGTCGAGTCGTAGTTGAAGGTCGCGGCCAGCACCTTGAAGGCGAAACGGGTGGAGATGCCGTCCATGCCCTCGTCCACGCCCGCCTGGTCGCGGTATTCCTGCATGGACTTGGCCTTGGGGTCGGTCTCCTTCATGCTCTCGCCGTCATAGACGCGCATCTTGGAATAGAGGCTGGAGTTCGGATGGTCGCGCAGGCGCGACAGCACCGAGAACTTCGCCAGCATCTCCAGCGTCGAGGGCGCGCAGGGCGCCGTCGCGAGGTCGGAGCCCTTGACCAGCTTGTCGTAGATCTTCTGCTCCTCCTGCACGCGCAGGCAGTAGGGAACCTTGATGACGCAGATGCGGTCGATGAAGGCTTCGTTGTTCTTGTTGTTCTTGAAGGACTGCCACTCCGCCTCGTTCGAGTGGGCGAGGATGATGCCCTGGAACGGGATGGCGCCGATGTTCTCCGAGCCGACGTAGTTCCCCTCCTGGGTCGCCGTCAGCAGCGGGTGCAGCATCTTGATGGGGGCCTTGAACATCTCGACGAATTCCAGCAGGCCCTGGCTGGCCCGGTTCAGGCCGCCGGAGAAGCTGTAGGCGTCGGGATCGTTCTGGCTGTAGATCTCCAGCTTGCGGATATCCACCTTGCCGACCAGCGAGGAGATGTCCTGGTTGTTCTCGTCGCCGGGCTCCGTCTTGGTGACGCAGATCTGGCGCAGCTTGCTGGGATGCAGCTTGACGACGCGGAAGCGGGAGATGTCGCCGCCGAACTCGTCCAGCCGCTTCACCGCCCAGGGGCTCATCAGGCCGGTCAGGCGGCGGCGCGGGATGCCGTAACGGTCCTCCAGCAGGTCGCCCATCTCGTCCGGGTTGAAGAGGCCCAGCGGGCTTTCGAAGACCGGGCTGATCTCCTTGCCGGCCTTCAGGACATAGACCGGGCATTTCTCCATCAGCGACTTCAGCCGCTCCGCCAGCGACGACTTGCCGCCGCCCACGGGGCCCAGCAGGTAGAGGATCTGCTTGCGCTCCTCCAGACCCTGCGCGGCGTGGCGGAAGAAGCCGACGATGCGTTCGATCGTCTCCTCCATGCCGAAGAAGTCGGCGAAGGCCGGATAGATCTTGATCGTCCGGTTCATGAAGATTCGGCCAAGGCGCGGGTCCCTGGCGGTGTCGACGACTTCCGGTTCGCCGATGGAGGCGAGGATGCGCTCCGGTGCGGAGGCATACATCATCGGGTCGTCGCGGCATTCCTGGAGGTATTCCGTAAGGCTCATCTCAACCTCACGGCGCCCCTCATAGGACTGCGTATAGCGCGTGAACAGTTCGTCGGCCGGGAACATTCCTCGCTCCGTATCTCTTAGTCCGATGCGTCGGGGCTGCCGCCGGGAAACCCGGGCGGCGGGGGCGGCACCTGCCGCGAAATCTGAGGCGTCACGGACCCAACGGTCCCGCGGCGTCTCCGCTCACCGTCGAAAGCCAGACCTTTTATCCAGTTGCGGTTCAAATGAAGCGCCCCCTTCGGAGTGCTAAACTCGAATGCTTCAAATCTGAATGTAATGCTCGACCTAGAGCTTTCCAGGAGGAAAGCCTTGATAGTCTGAAAAGACGTACAGGTCGCCGAACTGGTCTTCAGTAATAGACCACGCGGCCGGGCCGTCGGCCAAGGCCGGGGGAGGAGCACCGGCAGGAGGGATGAAGGTCGGCGGGGCTGTGACTTCCAGCCGGCTTCCGGAACGCGGCCCGGATGCCGTTCGTCGGGGACTCGCTGGACTTTGCCGATCACGCCATCGACCTCCAG